>CAMARK010000007.1 GCA_945860205.1 Reyranella massiliensis 521
GACTCATGAGCGAGCCGGAGGCTCGCGGTCCGGGAGAGTCCGAAGACTCCACAGCGGCGCATGGGTGTCCTCATGTCATGCGGACCGCGAGCCTCCGGCTCGCTCGGACTCATGAGCGCGCGGGACGCGCGCGGTCCGGAAGATCATGACTCTTTTGGACCGCGAGCGTCTCGCTCGCTCATGGGCTGAACGGTCCAAAACTCATAGCGGGCGCGTGCTGCCGTCGGGGCGGGTGCGGTGGAGGAATTCGCGGCCGATCTTCACGCGCTTCTGGCCGTCATACTCGACGATGTCGGCGGTGGCGTAGGTTTCGGTCCAGTTCGACGGCAGGAACGAGCCGGTGCCGACCACGTCGATCGGTGACTTGGCTTCGGCCATGATGCGGCACTTGGCCGGGCCGAAGCCCGAGGAGGCCACGATCTTGACCTTGTCGAAGCCGTTGCGATCCAGTTCGGCGCGCAGATGAAAGATCGCCGCCGCCGACACGCCGGTACCGACCAGGTAGCGCAGCTCTTCCTCGCTGCGATAGCCGCGGATCGATTCGGGCGAGAAGCGCTCCAGCACGGCGTAGGACGTGGCGGGATCCAGGCCCTCGAGGTAGCGGCCGCCGGTGGTGTCGAGGCGGAGCGACAGCATCCCCTTGGCGGCGAGATCGGGAAAGCGCCGGCAGACCTCCAGAGAATCCGAAATCTCGCGCGCGAAGTAATCGACCAACACGGTCATCGGTTCGCCGGGAAAAGTCTCGTGGAACATCTCGGCGGCGCGCAGCGTCGAGCCGGCGTAGCCGATCAGCGCGTGCGGCATGGTGCCGAGCCCCTGCTCGCGGCCGAAGAAGTGCGCGGTCGCATGCGTGGCATTGCCGATGAAGCCCACCGCGCCCACCTTGCGCTTGGCGCGGGCTGAGCCCACGGAGGCGGCATAGGCCATCATCTCGGCCATCTCCTGGCCGGCGCAGTGACGCGCATCCATGGCGAGGAAGGCGGCCTTCGGCATGTCGGCGCACATCGTCCAGGCGTTGTAGGCCGCGACGCAGGCCGGGCCGAGCTTCTGCAGGAAGATCGTCTCGAGATCGACCAGGTGGAAGAACGAGCCGGTGATGTACATCATCGGCTCGCCGGCGCCGACCCACTTGCCCTCGCCGTAGCGCGTGTCGACTTCGACCTTGGTGTTGCGCTCGCGGCCGGTCTCCCGCAGCCAATCGAGCGCCAGCCGGGGCGCGAACACCACCGGGCGGCGCATGAAGATGGCGTAGGTCACCTGGCAGTCGCCGAACTTGCCGATCACCTGCTTCGAGCGATTGAAGTAGTGGTCGGTGTAGCGTTCGATCTCGCCATTCGTTGGATGCGTCATCGGCCCTCCCCGGGCTCGCTTGATGAGCGAGCCGGAGGCTCGCGGTCCGGAAGACTCATGATCTTTTGGACCGCGAGCCTCCGGCTCGCCTCATGATCATGCTCAGACCGCCGGGCGCGCCCGCGCGACCGACAAACGTTCTGCCTTGAGCTGTTCAGCGAGCAGGAAGGCGAGCTCCAGCGCCTGGCTGGCGTTGAGCCTGGGATCGCACTGGGTCTCGTAGCGCTCGTTCAGGTTATCGACCGTGATGTCGGTCGAGCCGCCGATGCACTCGGTCACTTCCTGGCCCGTCATCTCGAAATGCACGCCACCGGGGTGCGTTCCCTCGGCGCGATGCACCTCGAAGAAGGCCTTCACCTCGCCCAGGATGGAGTCGAAATGACGTGTCTTCCGACCGTTGGACGCGGTCACGGTGTTGCCGTGCATCGGATCGCACGACCACACCACCGAGCGGCCCTCGCGCTTCAGCGCCCGCACCAGCGGCGGCAGCTTGTCGGCCACCTTGTCGGCGCCCATGCGGGCGATCAGCACGATGCGGCCGGCCTCGTTGGTCGGATTGAGCACGTCGATCAGGCGCAGGAAATCGTCGATAGAGAGTGAGGGACCGGCCTTGAAGCCCAGCGGATTGCGCACGCCGCGCAGGAACTCGACATGGGCGCCGTCGGGTTGGCGGGTGCGATCGCCGATCCACAGCATGTGGGCCGAGCAGTCGTACCAGTCGCCGGAGGTCGAATCGACGCGGGTGAGCGCCTCCTCGTAGGGCAGCAGCAGCGCCTCGTGGCTGGTGAAGAAGTCGGTCTCGGCAATCTGTGGCGTGGTCGCGGAGTTGAGGCCGCAGGCGGCCATGAAGTTCAGCGTCTCGTCGAGGCGCGCCGCGAGATCGTGATAACGCTCCGACGCCGGCGAGTTGCGCACGAAGTCGAGGTTCCAGCGGTTGACCTCGTGCAGGTCGGCATAGCCGCCCTGGGCAAAGGCGCGCAGCAGATTGAGCGTCGCGGCCGACTGGTTGTAGGCCTGCACCATGCGCTCGGGATCGGGCAGGCGAGCGGCCGCCGTGAACTCGAAGCCGTTGACGTTGTCGCCGCGGTACGACGGCAGCTCGACGTCGCCAATCTTCTCGACATTGGAGGAACGCGGCTTGGCGAACTGGCCGGCCATGCGGCCGAGCTTCACCACCGGCATGCCGGCGCCGTAGGTCAGCACGACGGCCATCTGCAGCAGGACGCGGAAGGTGTCGCGGATGTTGTTGGCGGTGAAGTCGGCGAAGCTCTCGGCACAGTCGCCGCCCTGCAGCAGGAAGGCATCGCCCGCCGCCACCTTGGCCAGCGCCGTCTTGAGCTTGCGCGCCTCGCCGGCGAAGACCAGCGGCGGATAGCGGCGCAGCCGGGCCTCGGCGCCGGCCAGCTGGGCGGCGTCGGCGTAGACCGGCATCTGCTGCGCGGGCTTGCCTCGCCAGCTCGTCAGCGACCAGTCAGCGGCGCTCGAACTGCGGGATTGCGCTTTCGTGGCCGTCCGGGCGGCTGCCCGGGAAGAGCCCTGGATCGCGGTCATCGTCTTGTCTCCATGCTCCCGGAACGGCCATTTTCGAACCATCCAGCCGCCGGGGTGGGTGAACCTATACGCGCTGTGGATGAAATGCCAGACGGCCGGAAAGGCCGCCAGCAGCGGCTTTCGCTACTCGGCCGCCGCCCGGGTCGGGGCGGTGTCGGCACGGGCGGTCCGCATGGTGACGAATTCCTCGCCGGCCGTGGGGTGAATGCCGACGGTGGTGTCGAAATGGGCCTTGGTAGCGCCTGCCTTGATCGCCACGGCGAGGCCCTGGATCAGCTCGGCGGCATCGTCGCCCACCATGTGTGCGCCCACCACCTTGTCGGTCGCGGCTTCCACGATCAGCTTCATGAAGGTGCGCTGTTGGCGCCCGGACAGCGTGTGCTTCATGGGCCGGAAGGCCGCCGTGAAGATCCGGAGATCGCCCAGGGTCCGTCTGGCCTCCTCCTCGGTCAGCCCGACATTGGCCATCTCGGGCTGGCAGAACACCGCCGACGGCACGCTGCGATGGTCGGGCTTGCGCGGTTTGTTGCCGAACTCGGTGTCGGCGAAGCAATGGCCTTCCATGATCGCGACAGGCGTGAGGTTGATGCGGTCGGTGACGTCGCCCACCGCCCAGATGTTCCCGGCCGTGGTCTTCGACCATTCGTCGACGGCGATGGCGCCGGCCTTGTCGAGCTGCACGCCGGCTTTCTCGAGCCCAATGCCCTTGGTGTTGGGCGCGCGGCCGGTTGCGTACATCACCAGATCGGTCTCGAACATGCCGCCCAGCGGCGTGTGGATCTCGTACGGACCGTTGTCGCCCTTCTTCACGATGCGACCGATCTCGATCTCGGTGCGCATCTTGATGCCGCTTTCCTTCAGCGCTTCATGGACGGCGGTCCGGCATTCCTCGTCGAAGCCGCGCAGCACCCGGTCGCGGCGCAGCACCAGGTCGACGTGGCTGCCGAGCCCGTTGAAGATGCCGGCGAATTCGACGGCGATATAGCCCGCGCCGACGATGGCGATGCGCTTGGGCAATTCGGTCAGATGGAACGCCTCGTTGGAGCTGATCGCGAGTTCGCAGCCCGGGATCGACGGGATCACCGGATGGCCGCCGGTCGCGATCAGGATCTTCTCGGCAGTGACTGTCTGCTCGCCCACTTGAATCGTGTGCCGATCCATCAGCCGGCCGCGGCCCATGTGCAGCTTTACGCCGGCGCCGTCGAGCAGGCGCAGATAGACGGCGTTCAGGCGATCGACTTCCGCGTTCACGTTGTCGCGCAGCGTCGGCCAGGCGTGCGTGGGCGCCGGCACCGTCCAGCCGTAGCCGGCCGCATCCTCGAACTCGTGCGCAAACTTGGAGCCGTAGACCAGGAGCTTCTTGGGCACACAGCCGCGGATCACGCAGGTGCCGCCGACGCGGTAATCCTCGCAGATACCGACGCGGGCACCGTGGGTCGCGGCGATCCGAGAGGCGCGTACGCCGCCGGAGCCGGCACCGATGACGAAGAGATCGTAGTCGTAAGCCATGGAGACACCTTCGGCGGGCCGTGAGAACAAAACCTCAACACGGCCATATTTTGGTCGCGGGGCAGACTATATCGGCGCTTAGACGGCCGGGTAAGGGAAATGGCGCGTGTATCTCCATATCCCGACACAACCAAAAGGATATGGCCCGTGCCCAAGCTGCTCCCGCTCGCCACCGCCCTCTTCATGCTGGCTGCCCCCGCCTTCGCCGCCCCTGGCGACCAGGCACCGCCTGCGTCCGCCGGCGTGATGCGATACGACACCAACAAGGACGGCGCCGTCGACCGCGCCGAATGGAAGGCGGGCCAGGAGGCCCGCTTCAAGCGGCTCGACGCCAACGGCGACGGCAAGCTCAGCCAGGATGAGCTGTTCGCCCGCACGCCCGCGGCCGGCAACAGCGTGCTGCCCGGAGATCGCCAGGCAGGGCGCCAGTCGGCCTACTTCCAGCGTCTCGATGCCGACAAGGACGGCCAAGTCACCATGGTCGAATTCATGGCCCAGGCGGACCGCAACTTCGCACGCTGCGACCTCAACAAGGACGGCCGCATCGACACCGCGGAATGCCGCCAGGCGCTGCAGCGCAAGCCCGGCGAGCGGTAAGGAGCGAGTGGGACGCTCGCGGTCCGAAACTCTTCCGGACCGCGAGCCTCTGGCTCGCTCAGAGCCCCGATATGATCCACAAGGGCTGGCACTCGCGCGGATACCTGCCGCATTTCGATTCGCCGGAGACGATCCAATTCGTGACCTTCCGGCTGGCCGATAGCCTGTCACGAGCAGTCGCGGAATCTCTGGCCAAGCGGCCCGATGGCCTGGCCGCCATCGATGACGGTCTCGATGGGGGCCATGGCGCGTGCTGGTTACGCGACCCTGTCGTTGCAGATATCGCACAGAGCGCGCTGCTGCATTTCGATGGTCTGAGATATCGGCTGCTCGCCTGGTGCGTCATGCCAAACCATGTGCATGTTGTTGTCGAACCGGGAGCTAGCCACAACCTCGGCGCCATCGTGCACAGTTGGAAGTCCTTCTCGGCAAACCAGGCTAACCGGATACTCGCTCGCAGTGGGCCATTCTGGCATCGGGACTACTTCGATCGTTACATCCGCGACGAGGGTCACTTGGAGCGAACTGTAGACTACGTCGAGAACAACCCCGTCAAAGCAGGCCTGATTCCCGACGCCGTCAAATGGCCATGGAGTTCTCGCCGCTTGCTGCCATGAGCGAGCCGGAGGCTCGCGGTCCAGGACAAGAAAAAGGCCGCCGGTGCGCCGGCGGCCTTTCCTTGCTCGGTCGGGAAGTATCAGGAGCCTTCGGCTGACATGATGTCGCCGAACAGGTTCCAGGTCTCGCCCTTGAAGGTGGCAAGCTGGACCGATTGCACCGGATAAAAGTCGGTCGGGCTGGTGCTGACGGTGATGCCCGGCAGCAGCAACGGCACGCGCAGTTTCTGGATGTTGGCGGCCTGGCGCATGACGTTCTCGCGCGTCAGCGTGTCGCCGCACTTCTTCAGCGTCTGTTCCATCAGGTAGCACGCCGAGTAGGCATAGATGTAGTTGCCGTCGTCCTGGTTGGCACCGGGCATGTACTTGTTCATCCAGGCCCGCCAGGCCTTCATTTCGGCGTTCTCATTCCACTGCTTATCGGTGGGGTCCATGAGCCACAAGGCGGTGATCTGCCCCTGGCTGTTCTCGAGGCCGGCCGGCTTCAGGGTCGACGCGACCGAGGACGAGACGTTGTTCAGGTACGACACCGGCTTCCAGCCGATGTCGGCGGCCTTGCGGATGGCCTGCGCCGCGAACTTCGGAATGGAGATGTTGAAGAAGACGTTGGCGCCCGAGTCCTTGAGCTGGATGATCTGGCTGTCGACGGTCGGATCGGTCGTCTCGTAGGTGACGTGCTTGACCACCTTGTTGACGTCCTTGCCGAGGCCGTCCTTGAAGCCTTCCCAGTAATCCTTGCCATAATCGTCGTTCTGCATCAGCACGCCGATCTTGGCATCCTTGACGGTGGCCAGGATGTGCTTGGCATAGATGACGGCCTCGGTGTGATAGTCGGGCTGGTAGCCCATCGTCCACGGGAACTCCTTGGGCTTGCCCCACTTCGACGCGCCGGTGGCGACGTAGAGCATCGGCACCTTCTTCTGGTTCATGTAGCGGTGGATCGCCGTGTTGGTCGGCGTGCCCAGCGTGTTGAACAGGCAGAGCACCTTTTCCTGCTCGACGAGTTGCCGCACCAGCTCGACCGTCTTCGGCGGCGAATAGCCGTCGTCGAGCGTGATGAACTTCACCATGCGGCCGTTGATGCCGCCGCGCTCGTTGACGCTCTTCCAGTAGGCCTCCTCGCCCTTGCCGATCACGCCGTAGGACGACGCCGGACCGCTGTACGGATTGGTGTGACCGATCTTGATCTCCTTGTCGGTCGCGCCGTCGTCGTATTTCTTCTGCGCAAGTACGACGCCCGAAGCCGACAGAACGGCGGCGGTCGAAACGCCCCCGAGAAAAGTACGCCTATTGGTCTTCAATATTGCCTCCTTGGTTGAACGCGCTTCAGTCCCTGTACGTCTATTCATTGTGTGCGACAGCGTTGCCCGAAACGGACGGCCTGAAAAGGGAAAACCTCGCTCGCCTCCACAAACCTTATTGATGCTGCAATGCGAAATCGAAAGAAGAAGGCCGCCCCGCGAAGGCCTTTCGCACTCCGGTCCTCCCGCTTAGCGGGCGCCGCGCAGCTTGCGCCAGGCCAAATAGATGCCGCCGGCGATACCCATCGGCATCAGGTAGATGATGGCGATCAACAGGACGCCGAACACCGTGTAGGCCGACAGGTCGAACGGCAGCCCAAGATCGTTGCGGATGAACTGCGTCAACGACTGCGCGGAATTGTCGACTAGGACGTAGAAGATCCCGCCGATGACCGATCCCGTGAGCGAGCCGATGCCGCCGACGACAAGGCCGATCAGGAACTTGATCGACAGGAAGATGTTGAAGCTGTCGGGCGCCACGAAGGCGATGGCGGAGGCCGAGAGTGCGCCGGCAATGCCGGTATAGGCCGCGCTGATGCCGAAGGTGACGGTCTTGTAGAGGGCGGTGTCGATGCCCATCGTGTCGGCCGCCATGTACTGGTCGCGGATCGCCATCATCGCCCGGCCGCTGCGGCTATCGAGCAGGTTGGCTGCCGCCCAGTACAGGACGATCATGGTGATGAAGCAGAAATAGAAGAGCCATTGGTCTTCCGACAGAGGCAGGCCGAACGGCGGCTCCGGCTTCAACAGCACGATGCCCTGGACGCCGCCCGTCAGCCCTTCCAGCCACTTGTATTTGAGGATCTGCGGTACCGCGAGCGCCAGTGCGAAGGTGGCGAGCGCCAGGTAATGGCCCTCGAGCTTGAGTGCGGGCAGGCCGAACAGGTAACCGAACATGAAGCAGACGATCGCCGCCGCGGGGATCGTCGCCCAATAGGGAACGTTGAGCTTGTCCATGAGGACGGCGGCCGTATAGGCACCGACGGCGTAGAAGGCGCCGTGCCCCAGCGAGAACTGGCCGTTGAAGCCGGTCAGGAGATTGAGCCCCAGCACCGCGATCGCGGCGATGATCATGGTGCTGACCAGGAACAGCCGGTAGTCCGACACGATGTCCGGCATCGCCGGCTGGAGCAGCGGGATGAGCAGGCCCAGGACGACGAAGATCCATGGCCACTTCTTCGAGAGCGAGGCCATGTCAGACCCTCTTCACGACGACACGGCCGAACAGACCGGCCGGCTTAAGCGTGAGCACGGTGATGACGATGATCAGTGCCACGGTGAGCTTCTCGCCGTTGCCGATGATGTAGACGCCGGTCGCCTTCTCGATCTGGTTGCCGGCGTAGGCCACCATGTTCTCGAGCACGCCGACGATGAAGCCTCCCGCTACCGCGCCCGCGGGATTGGAGATGCCGCCGACCAGCGCACTGGCAAAGGCGTAGAGCAGGATGCCGCCCATCATGTTGGGGTCGAGGTAGACGATGTGGGCGACCATGATGCCAGCCACCGCACCGATCGAGGCGGCGAGGCCCCAGCCCAGCGCCAGCATCCAGTCGACACGCACGCCGACCAGGCGGGCCATCTGCGGGTTCTGCGCCGCCGCGCGCATGGCGAGGCCGAGCGGCGTGTAACGGAAGAATACGAACAACATGCCGAGCACGATCAGCGTCACCAGCACGACGCCGAGCTGGTGCGCCCCGATCACGCCCGCGATGCCAAAGCTGCTCTTGGGGAACGGCGACGGAAATTCCTTGATCAGGTAGCTCCAGAACGCCCCGGCCATCGAATTGAAGATCGCCAGCAGGCCGATGAACACCACGATGATCGACAGCACCGGCGCGTTGTGCAGTGGTCTCAGGATCAATCGCTCGATGAGCACGCCCATGACGAAGGACAGCGCCACCGCGACGATGAAGGCGAACCAGAAGCTCATGCCCCACGTCATCAGCTGCCAGCTGAGGTAGGTGCTGAACATCGCCATCTCGCCCTGGGCGAAATTGATGTGGTCGGTCGAGACGTAGATCATCACCAGCGCAAGGGCCACGCAGGCGTAGATGGCGCCGTTGGCGAGGCCGGAAGCGACTTGTTGGACGAACTGTTCCATTTCCTGCCTCAGTAGCCGAGATACGACTTGCGGACGTTCTCGTCGTCCTTGATGACCGCCGAGGGGCCCGACATGACGACCCGTCCGGTTTCCAGCACGTAGGCGTGCGTGGCGAGGTCGAGGGCCAGCGCGGCGTTCTGTTCGACCAGCAGGATGCTCACCTTCTCATCCTCGTTGATACGCCGCAGGATGCGGAAGATCTCGACCACGATCAGAGGTGCGAGGCCAAACGACGGCTCGTCGAGCAGCATCAGCCGCGGCTTCAGCATCAGCGCGCGGGCGATCGCCAGCATCTGCTGCTCGCCGCCCGACAGCGTGCCGGCCTGCTGCTGGATGCGCTCCTTCAGCCGCGGGAAGTATCCGAAGACCCGTTCGAGTTCGTCCTTCACGCCCTGCTTGTCCTTGCGCGTGTAGGCTGCGATGCGCAGGTTCTCGTCGACGGTCAGCGTCGTGAAGGTGCCGCGGCCCTCGGGCACATGGGCGATCCGCAGGCGCACGATCTCCTCGGTCGCCTGGCCCGCGATGTCCTTGCCGTCGAAGCGGATCGCGCCGTCGGTTCGCACCATGTTGCAGATGGCGCGCAGCGTCGTCGTCTTGCCGGCGCCGTTGGCGCCCAGCAGCGTGGTGATGCCGCCCTCGGGAATCTCGAAGCCGACGTCGTACAGCGACTGCGTCTGACCGTAGAAGGCCTTCAGCCCCTTCACTTCCAGCAACGCGGCCAGTACGAGGTCCCCAGATAGGCGCGGATCACTGCGGGATCGCGCTGCACTTCCGCCGGCGTGCCGTCGGCGATCTTCTTGCCGAAGTCGATGGCGACGACCTTGTCGGACACCGACATCACGAGGCTCATGTGATGCTCAACCAGGAGCACGGTGACCTTCTGGGTGTCGCGCACCCGCTTGATCTGGCCCTTCAGCACCTCGATCTCGTCGTGGTTCAGTCCGGCCGCGGGCTCGTCGAGCAGCAGCAGCTTCGGGCTGGAGGCGAGCGCGCGCGCCAGCTCGACGCGCTTGCGGATGGGAAACGGCAGGCCGCCGGCGCGCGCCGCCGTGAACGGCTTGATCTCCATGAACTCGATCAGCTCGAGCGAGCGCCTGGTGATCTGCTCTTCTTCGCCGCGCACCTTGGGCAGACGCAGCGCATTGTCGAAGAAACTGGTCGAGCTGACGCTGTGGCAACCGACCTTGACGTTGTCGAGCACCGACATGTTGTCGAACAGCGCCACATTCTGGAAGGTGCGGCCGATGCCGATCTGCGGGATGGCGTGGCGCGGCCGCCCGAGGATCGACTGTCCCTCGAACAAGATGTCGCCGCCGCTGGGCGTATAGAGCCGGCTGAGGCAATTGAAGAGGGTCGTCTTGCCGGCGCCGTTGGGGCCGATCAGGCCCGCAATCTGGCCGGCGACCACGTCGAAGGTCACGCCGTCGAGGGCGACAATGCCGCCGAAGCGGACCGAAACGTCGCGCACGCTGAGCAGCGGCGACCCGCTGGATGAAAACTGTCCTGCCATGATCCCGCTGGTTTCGTTGACCGCCGCGACCGCGTGGCGATTTTGCGAAATTCCCTTTCCTCCCAAGCACTTGCGACCTTCTTCGAGGTCGTCAATTCGAGCCACGATGGCGTATCCGGCCCGAAGACGCAACTCAAATGGCGTCGCGCCATTCTTTAGGCGTGATTGTCCTGCACGATGGAGGTGCCGCTCGGACGTTGACAGATGGCCCATGGCGACCGATACGAATCACCCTCTCTTAACGTAACGCGGGCCTACCGCCGATGAACCGTTTTCTAGTTCCGATCCTCGTTGCCGTCGCGATCGCGCTGCCCGCATCGGCCCAGACGCCACCCCCTTCTCCCTCGGCACCAAGCTGGCCCGCCAACCGCCCGCCGACCCAAGCTGCCCCTCCCGCGCCGGCAGCGCCGGCAGCGAAGCCGCCCCAGGCCACCCAGGCCGCGCCACCAGCCGGCCAGCAGGCGGCCCCGGGCGCCGCGCCGGCAGTTCCGCTACCCTCCTGGTTCGCCGAAATCGACGTCAACAAGAAGGGCGAGGTCACTCGCGCCGACTTCCTGAAATACCGCATGAAGTCGTTCGAGCAGCTCGATGCCAACAAGGACGGCAAGTTGACGGTCGAGGAATTCCTCAAGGTCGTCGAACCGCCGCTATCGCCCGATGTGCCCAACAAGCCGCCAATCGAGGAGCTTCGTAGCCGGGCACGCGCCGAGTTCCAGAACCTCGACACCAATCGTGATGGCTTCGTCGAGCGTGCCGAGGCGGAAGCCCTGGTCCATGCCGAATTCAACCAGTACGACACCGACCGCGACAACAAGATCACCGAACCCGAAGTGCGTCTCATCGTGCAGCGCTCGATGCAGCGCGAGGCGGGCGAACGCCAGCAGCTCGAGGCGCGCCGCCGCCAGGGCATGGTGAGCCTGAACGAGTTCATCGACATGCAGATGCGCAACGCCGATCAGCTCGACAAGAACAATGACGGCAAGGTCAGCCAGCAGGAATACCTGGCACTGGCCGGCCCGGCCGACGGACCGCAGGCCAAGAACCTGCTGCCGTTCGACCTGCGCAAGCAGATCGCGCTCCGCAAGTTCGCTGAGATCGATACCAACAAGGACGGCCAGCTCGACCGCGTCGAACTGACCGGCTACGCGGTCAAGCAATTCCTCGACATAGACGTCAACAAGGACCGCTTCCTGAGCGAGGAGGAGTTCAAGAAGGCGCAGGAAGCCGAGAGCAAGAAAGTCCAGGCCCTGGTGCAGACCATGCAGCCGGCAGCTCCGGCCCAGCCGCGCCCGGCGCCGGCCCAGCCGCGCGGCGGCCAGCCCGCGCCGCAGCCCGCTCCCGCTCCCGGCCTTGCGCCCGGCCTGCCGCAAGGTACACGTTGAGGGGCACGCGCTAGCCGGATCGAACGGCGGCGTGGTGGGTCGTTACTCGACCGTGACGCTCTTGGCGAGATTGCGTGGCTGGTCGATGTCGGTGCCCTTGGCCAGCGCCGTGTAATAAGCGAGGAGCTGCACCGCCACGGTGTAGAGGATCGGCGCCACGATCGGGTCGACGTCGGGCACCACGATCGACGTCTCGGCCTTGGCGCCCAGCCGCGCCACGCCGGCCTTGTCGCTCAGCAGCACCAGCCGGCCGCCCCGCGCCTTCACCTGCTCGAAGTTGGACGCGATCTTGTCGAAGATCGCATCGGTCGGCGCCACCACGACGACCGGCACCGCATCGTCGATCAGCGCGATCGGACCATGCTTCATCTCGCCGCCGGCGTAGCCCTCGGCGTGGATGTAGGACAGCTCCTTCAGCTTGAGCGCGCCTTCGAGCGCCACCGGGAAGGACGAGCCGCGGCCGATGTAGAGCACGTCGCGCGCCGCGGCGAGCGTGTTCTCGGCGATGCGGCGGTAGTCCTCTTCCATGTTCAGCGTTTCGTTGACGTGTCCCGGCAGCTCGATCATGGCGAGTGCCAGCCGCTCCTCCTCCTGCCGCGACAAGATTCCCCGCGCCCGGCCGGCGGCGATTGCGGTGGCCAGCAGCACGACGAGCTGCGTAGTGAAGGCCTTGGTCGAGGCGACGCCGATCTCGGGGCCCGCCAAGGTCGGCAGCACGACGTGCGATAGCCGCGCGATGGCGCTTTCCGGTACGTTGACCACTGACAGCAGCGTCTGCTTCTGCGTCTTGGCGTAGCGCAGCGCCTCCAGAGTATCGATGGTCTCGCCCGACTGCGAGACGGCGATGCAGACGCCGCCCTCGGGCAGCGGTGGCTCGCGATAGCGGAACTCCGAAGCGACCTCGATCTCGACCGACAGGCGCGCCAGCTTCTCAAACCAGTACTTGGCGATCATGCAGGCGTAGAACGCCGTGCCGCAGGCCGTCATTGTGACCCGGCTCACTTTGGACCAGTCGAGCGGCAGGATGGGCAGCCGGACCGAGCGCGTCGCCGGGTCGAGGTAGGAATGCAGCGTGTCGCCGATCACCGCCGGCTGCTCGTGGATCTCCTTCAGCATGAAGTGCTGATGGTTGCCCTTGCCGATCAGGGCGCTGCTGAGGCCGCTCTTCTTGATCGGCCGCTTCACCTTCTGGGTGCCCTGGTACACGGTGGCGCCGTCGGCCTTCAGCACGACCCAATCGTCGTCCTCCAGGTAGCTCACCCGGCTGGTGAAGGGTGCCAGCGCCAGCGCGTCGGTGCCGATATACATCGCGCCGTCGCCGTAGCCCACCGCCAGCGAGCTGCCGCGCCGCGCGCCCATCAGGATATCGTGCCGGCCGCTGAACAAGACGACCAGCGCGAAGGCGCCGCGCAGGCGCGCCATCGCCTTGCCCATCGCGTCTTCCGGCGACATCTGGTGTTCCAGGTACGACGTCAGGAGCTGCGCCACCACCTCGGTGTCGGTGTCGCTCTCGAACCGGCGGCCTTCGGCCAGGAGCTCGTCCTTCAGCTCCTGGAAATTCTCGATGATGCCGTTATGCACGACCGCCACCCGGTCGGTGGCGATGGGGTGCGCGTTGCGCTCGGACGGCTTGCCGTGCGTCGCCCAGCGGGTGTGGCCGATGCCGATCGTGCCGGCAAGGGGCTCGGCCACGAGTCGCGCCTCGAGATTGACCAGCTTGCCTTCGGCGCGCCGGCGCTCGATGTGGCCGTTCACGAGGGTGGCGACGCCGGCCGAATCGTAGCCGCGATATTCCAGCCGCTTCAGCGCTTCGACCAGCAGGGGCGTGACAGGCGCCTTGCCGAGAATTCCGATGATGCCGCACATGGGAGGGATCCAGGAGAGGGGTGGCTATTTCGTCGTCTTTTTCTTGGTCCGCTTGGCTGCTGCCGCCCGGGCTTTCAGTTTCGCACGAAGCAGTGCCGCCCGCCCCTTGTTTGTCGTTTGGCGGGCCCGGCCGAAGGCCACGGCACCGGCCGGCACGTCCTCGGTGATGACGCTGCCTGCCGTCACGTTGGCGCCCTTGCCAATCCGCACCGGCGCCACCAGCGCGCTGTTGGAGCCGACGAAGACCTCGGCCTCCACGACAGTCCGCCATTTGCCGTAGCCGTCGTAGTTCACCGCGATGGTGCCGGCGCCGATGTTGCTCCGGGCGCCGATGTCGGCATCGCCGAGATAGGCCAGGTGATTTGCCTTGGCGCCACGGCCCATGCGGGTGGCTTTGAGCTCGACGAAATTGCCGATATGGACATCCTCGGCCACCTCGGAGCCGGGCCGGATGCGGGCGAACGGGCCGATGATCGCACCCCGGCCGATGCGCGCGCCCTCGATGTCGCAGAACGCCTTGATCTCGACATTCGACGCCACCGTGACGCCGAGCCCGAACCGTACGCAGGGTCCGACGGTGACGTCGGCCGCGAGCCTCGTGTCGGCGGCCAGCCATACGGTTTCCGGGTCGGTCATGGTAACGCCCGTGGCCATGGCGGCTGCCCGCAGGCGATCCTGCAGGGCACGCTCGGCCACCGCCAGTTCGGCGCGGGAATTGATACCCTGGAACTCGCCCTCCTCACCATCCACCGCGATTGCCTTGTGGCCGGCGGCGCGGGCGGCGACGACGGCGTCGGTGAGATAGAATTCGCGCTTTGCGTTGTCGTTCCCGATGCCGCCCAAGAGCGCATCGATCAAACGGCCGTCCAGGCACATGACACCGGAATTGCAGAAGTCGATCGCCTTCTCGGCTTCGTCGGCGTCCTTGCTCTCGACGATCCTCTCGAGCTGGCCGCGATGGACGATCAGCCGCCCATAGGGCGATGGGTCGCGCGCGATGAAGCCCAGCACGCCCACCGCCGCCTCTTCCTTGCGGCAGGCTGCCACCAGGCGCTGCATACTGGCGGCCGTAACCAGTGGCGCGTCGCCGAATACCACCAGCACCGGCCCGCGATGCCCTTTTAGCGCACCGAGCGCGGCCTTCGCGGCATCGCCCGTTCCTACGGGCCGCTTTTGAACCACTGTGCGGTGAGGCGCGAAGGCGGCCGCGACCGCCGCAGCCCCCGGCGAAATTACGCCCACGATGCGGCCGGGCTTGAGGCGGCCGACATTGTCGAGCACATGGCGCAGCATCGGCCAGCCGGCCAAAGGGTGCAGGATCTTCGGAAGCGCCGATTTCATGCGCGTACCGGCCCCGGCTGCCAGCACCACCACGGCGATAGACGATTTCATGCCCGTCCGATGCCACGGGCCGGGAGGCCCCGCAAGGCGGATGTGCTATGGAACCCGCCATGCTGCATCCCAACGCCGACAATCTCATCGCCGCCCGCTTCGACACCGTGATCTACGATCTCGACGGCACCCTGATCGACAGCGCCCGCGACATGTGCGTGGCCGTGAGCCGCGTGCTGGCCGACCACGGCCTGCCGCCCATCACCGACCAGGACGCCCGAATCTTCATGGGCCAGGGCAGCAAGGTGACCGTGGGCAAGGCCTTCGCCAAGAACGGCCGGACGCTCGACGACGAGGCGCTCTCCGCCGCCACCCGTGAATTCGTGCGCTATTACGAGGCCGATCCGATCAGCAACACCATCGCCTTCGACGGCGTGGCCGAGGTAGTTGCCCGCTTCGCCCGCCTCGGGCTGAAGCAGGGCGTCTGCACCAACAAGTTCGAGCGGCCGGCACGCATCATCCTGGAACACCTGAAATTGATGCCGCCGATCTCCGACGTGGCCGGCGCCGACACCTTCCCGGTGCGCAAGCCCGACCCCAAGCACATCCTGATGCTGGTCGAGCGCATGGGCTGCGATCCCGGGCGCGCCGTCATGATCGGCGATTCGATCCATGACGCCGAGGCCGCCCACCGTGCCGGTATTCCGGCCGTCCTGGTCAGCTGGGGCTACACCCTTAAACCCGCCAGCGAACTGGGGGCTGACGCCGTGATCGACCGTTTCAGCGCCCTGCCCGACACCCTGGGTCAACTCGCCGCCCGTTGACGATTCGGCCCATTCGCCTTATACGCGCCCCTTCCGGGCGCTTAGCTCAGCGGGAGAGCACACCCTTCACACGGGTGGGGTCGTAGGTTCAATCCCTACAGCGCCCACCATTTTTCCGGATACCGGGGCCACTTCGGGATCAACGGCCGATGACCAACGCGCTGTCGCTTCGCCCCGGTGATCGCGTCCCCGACTTCGCGCTGCCCGGCCTCGACGGCAAGCTGCGCAAGTTGATCTGGTCGTTCAATGGCCCGCCCGTCGCCCTGATGGGCGTCGACGATCTCGCCAATCTCGACCGCGAACAATTCACGGTACTGACAAGAGCCTGCAAGGCCGCTTCGGCCACCCTGGTCGTGATCGCCGGCAATGCCGTGACCGCTGCTGCGCCCTTGTGGTCGAAGCTCGGCGGTAGCGGCGACGGCAGCGAAGGACCGCTGTTGCTCTGCGATCCCGAGCGGAAATTCCTCGCAGCCCTTCTGGCTCCAGCCGGCGGTATCGGCTTGGGGCCATCCAGGGGCCTCCGCATGCGCGTGATCGCCCTCGATCCCAACCAGCGCGTCGCCGCCACCTTCGACACCCGTGCGCTCCCCGCCGCGGCCGAAGCGATCGGCGGCATCGCCGACGGCGTGCGCGCCAATGGCGGCGCCGACCTGGTGTTGCGCACCGCCCTGGCACCGGTCTTGATCCTGCCGCGCGTCTTCGAACCGGATTTCTGCATCCAGCTCATTCGCCTCTGGGGAAAGGGCGACCACCAGGACAGCGGCGTCTCCAGCCGCTACGGCAACGTCAACCTGTCCCACCTTAAGCGGACCGAGGATTACACGATCGTCGAGCCGATGCTGCTGAAGGGCGTGTCCGACCGCCTCGCCTACCGTATCGGCCCCGAACTCGCCAAGGCCTTCGCCTACGATCGCGAGTTCACCTTCGACTCGCACGTCGTGTTGTCCTACAGCGCCGAGGGCAAGCACTTCTTCGGCGCTCACCGCGACAACGGCGCGCCGACCACCGCCAACCGCTCCTTCGCGGTCTCTCTCAACCTCAACGACGATTTCGAGGGCGGCGAACTCGCCTTTCCGGAATATGCCGGCATCCGCGTCTCGCCGCCGCTCGGCGGGGCGGCCGTGTTCTCGTGCTCGTTGCTGCACGTCGCCCTGCCGGTGACGCGCGGCCGCCGCTTCGTGTTGACGACGTTTTTCCGCCATAAGCAGTAGGACTGCGCGACCATGACCAACGAATTGCCACTTTCTCTCTATATCAGGGCAATCGGTCCACTAGCTGGTACAATGAAACATGTTCAGTCTCGCCGACACTTGGTTGGCTGCCGTCGGATCTTGCCGGCTGTTCTGGAGACTGTTGACCGCGGTAGTCCCAGCCGCCGTGCTGCTTGCCGGAGTGCCGGCCAGAGCCGCTGACCCACCGCTGCACGTTCCAATTCTTCTCTATCATCGGTTCGGCCCCACCGTTACCGATGACATGACGGTGACGACCCGCGTCTTCGAAGGCCAGCTCACGACGCTGCACGAGCGTGGCCATCAAGTCATTCGTCTTCACGATCTCGTCGCCGTGCTGCAGGGCTCCCAGGCCGTGCTGCCGGATCGCGCGGTCGTGCTGACGGTCGATGACGGCCATCGCACGGTCTATACGGACTTGTTTCCGTTGATCACGCGCCTGCGCCTGCCGGTCACGCTCTTCATCTATCCGACGGCCATCTCGAACGCGAGCTATGCCCTCACCTGGGAGCAACTCGCCGAAATGAAGGCGTCGGGCCTGGTCGACGTGCAGTCTCACACTCTCTGGCATCCGAACTTCAACGTCGAACGACGCCGTCTTGCCTCACCGGCCTATGAACGCTTCGTGCAGGACCAATTGATCAAATCAAAGGTCATTCTTGAACAGCGCCTGGGCGGTAAGGTCGATCTGCTCGCCTGGCCTTTCGGGATCTACGATCAGCAACTGATGCAGTGGGCGAGCGCCGCGGGCTACGTCATGGCTTTCTCGATCGAGCGCCGCGCCGTCACCCGAACCGAAAACCTGATGGCGCTACCCCGCTACATCGTCACCGACGCCGATCGCGGCGCGCGTTTCGGTGCGCTCCTGTCGGGTCCCACGGAACAGCCCGCAACCAAGGCGAAAGCGGTGCCACAATGAGGTCCATCGTGGATCATGCGTGCAGTCGTCGATCCGGAAGAAGCCTTCGTGCCCTGGCACTCCTGTGCTTGGCCACCTTGCCGTTCCTACTGGCGCAGCCGGCGGAGGCAGAGACGCTGGACGGCACGGTTGTCGATGCCACGACGAGTGCGCCGATCGCCAATGCCACCGTCACCGTGGGCAGCACAACCGTCGTCACCGATAGCCAGGGCAAGTACTCGATCGCCGGCGGCACCCCGCCCTTGCATGTCCGCGCCGCCGGCTACCGCCGTGAGGCGATCGCGGGTGGCGATGACGCATCCCGGGCCGTCCGCCTGACGCCTCTCGCACCCAAGGCGCTTTACCTCACCGTCTACGGGATCGGCGCCCCGTTCCTGCTCGACCCCGCGCTGGAGGTGATCCAGAAAAGCGGGCTCAACGCCCTTGTCATCGACATCAAGGGCGATCGCGGCCTCATTCCCTACCCCAGCGCGCTGCCGCTCGCCGCCAAGGCAGGGGCGCTCAAGCTGCGCACCATCCCCGATCTCAAGGCGCTCACGACGTCGCTCAAGGCCAAGGGGATCTATCTGATCGCGCGCATCGTGGTGTTCAAGGACGACCTGCTGGTCGCTGCCCGGCCCGACTGGGCCGTTCGTGGCGCCGGCGGCGCCATTTGGAAGGACCGCGAAGGGCTGGGCTGGATCGACCCTTTCCGCAAGGAGGCCTGGGACTACACGCTGGGCGTGGCCGAAGAGGCTGCGGCGGCCGGTTTCGACGAGATCCAGTTCGACTATGTGCGCTTCCCCGACGCGGCGGGGCCGGCTTACTCGCAGACTTCAACCGAGACATCACGCGTCGAGGCGATCACCGGCTTCCTGCGCGAGGCGAAACGGCGGCTCGTACCCTACAATGTGTTCCTCGCCATGGATTCGTTCGGCTACGTCTGCTGGAACCGCAACGACACGGGCATCGGACAGCGCCTGGAAGACCTCGCGACCGCCGTCGATTACATCTCGCCCATGCTCTATCCCTCCGGCTTCCAGTTCGGCATTCCCGGCTACACCAACCCCATCGTGCATATGTACGAAATCGTCCATCGCTCGCTCGAAGAGTGCAAGAGCAGGACAGCCGCAACGGCGGTACGGTATCGCCCCTGGCTGCAGGCCTTCCCTGACTATGCCTTCGGCGGCCAGAAGTTCGGCGCCGTCGAGATCGCCAAGCAGGTCAAGGCGTCCAACGATGCCGGCACGGTCGGCTGGATGCTCTGGAACCCGCGCAACGTCTATTCGACCGATGACATCAAGCCCGAGGTGGCCAATGACAAGACACCGGCGAAGCGCTGAGGCCCTGCGGCTGATCTTCGTCGGACTGGTCTGTCAGGCCGTTGTCTCGTGTGCGGCCACCGTAACGCCGGCCGCCGCCGCTCCGCCAGCCCAGGTGACCTCGGCACGGATGACGCCGGCCGAGGGCAAGGCGGCGATCGGCGCCATCATGCGCGAGGAGATCGCGGCCGGTAAACTGCCCGGCGGCGTGATCGTGGTCGGTGTTGGCGACAAGGTGGTGCTGCGCGAGGCTTACGGCGAGCGAGCGATCCTCCCCGACCGCAGCCCGGCCGCCATCGACACGATCTACGATGCCGCCTCACTCACCAAGGTGATGGTCACGGCGGTGGCGATCCAGCAACTCGTCGAACGCGGGCTGATCGATCTCGACAAGCCGGCCGCCGCCTACTGGCCCGCCTTCGCGGCGAACGGAAAGGCCGACATCACCGTCCGCCAGCTTCTCACCCATTATGCCGCCCTGCCGGCCGGAATTCCGACGCGCACGTGGTCCGGCACCGAGGGCGCGCTCGATGCCATCGTAGCCCTGAAACCACTGGCGCCAGCCGGATCGCGGTTCATCTACAGCGACGTCGACTTCATCGTGCTGGGAGAACTGGTGCGGCGCGTGTCCGGCCAGTCTCTGGAAACCTATGCTGCCGCCAACATCTTCCAGCCGCTCGGCATGCGCGACACCGGCTTCCGGCCGCCTGCCGCGCTCAAGAACCGCATCGCGCCGGCCGACATCGAACTCGGGGAGCTGCGCTGGGGCGAAGTCCAGGACCCGATCGCTTTTCGCATGGGCGGCGTCGCGGGCCATGCCGGCGTATTCACCACGGCCGACGACCTCACGCTGTTCGCGCGCATGATGGCGTCGGGCGGCACCAAGGGCGGTCCGGCCGTGCTGCGCCCACAATCAATCGCGACAATGATCCGGCCGCAGAGTCCGCCGGGCGGACCCGCCTTGCGCGGCCTCGGCTGGGACATCGATTCTCCTTACTCGGGATTTCTCGCGCCGTCTTTCTCGCCGCGCTCGTTCGGCCATACCGGCTATACCGGCACCGCGCTCTGGATCGACCCTGACACTCAGAGCTTCCTGATCGTGCTCAGCAACCGGCTGCATCCCAGCGGCAAAGGCAACATCCTGCCGATGCTGAGGCGGATCGCCGCCGTGGCTGGCGCCATGGCGGGCGGCACGCGGCAACAAGTGCTGTCGGGCATTGACGTGCTCGAGGCCGAAGGCTTTCAACAGCTGAAGGGTCGCCGGATCGGACTCATCACCAACCGCTCGGCCCGGGATGCCAAGGGACGGCGCACTGCCGACGTCCTGCACGCGGCTGCCGGTCCAAAGCTTGTGGCGCTGTTCAGCCCCGAACACGGCCTCGACGCGGCGCGCGAAGGCAAAATCGCCTCCGGCCGTGACGAGGCGACCGGGTTGCCGATCCACAGTCTCTATGGCGAGACACAGCGGCCGACGGCCGCCATGCTGACGGGGCTCGACGGGCTGGTCTTCGACATGCAGGACGTCGGCACGCGCTACTACACCTATGCTACGACCATGGCTTACGCCATGGAGGCCGCGGCCCAGTACAAGCTCGATTTCTTCGTGCTCGACCGGCCCAACCCGATCACCGGAAGTACGGTGCAAGGGCCGGTGCTCGACGCCGACCTCGTGTCATTCATCACATACCTGCCCCTGCCGGTGCGCCACGGCATGACGATCGGCGAACTCGCGCGCCTGTTCAACGAGGAGAAGAAGCTCGGCGCCAAACTGCATGTCGTAAAAATGCGCCACTACGATCGTGCGTCGTGGTTCGATCAGACAGGTTTCGGCTGGGTGGCGCCGTCCCCCAACCTGCGACGTCTCGAACAGGCCGTGCTCTATCCTGGAGTCGGCATGGTCGAAGCGGCGAACGTCAGCGTAGGCCGCGGCACGGATACGCCCTTCGAAGTGTTGGGTGCGCCCTGGATCGATGGCAAGGCGCTCGCCCAGTATCTCGGCGGACGCGCCATTGCCGGTGTCCGGTTCGAGGCCGTGACCTTCACGCCGCGCGAGTGGGTGTTCGCGGGTCAGCCCTGCCAGGGCGTTCGCATCCACCTCACCGACCGCAACCGGCTGGACAGTCCCTTGCTCGGCATCGAGCTCATGGCGGCGCTCCAACGGCTCCATAGCGACCGTTTCGCGATCGACCGCACACTCGGCATGATCGGTTCGCGCGAGTCTCTCGCCGCGATCAAGGCACGAGTCGACCCGCGCGAGATTGCACCGACGTGGGCGCCGGCGCTGGACGGGTTCCGCGTGCGGCGGGAAAGCAGCCTTCTCTACTGATCGGTTAGGCCGTCGGCCGGAATCCAGCTCTTCTTCTCGCCGGCATAATGCGCGCCGGGATTGCCGTGGACGGTGGTGCGCCACATCAGGCGGCCTTCCCTGTCGCCGTCGAACCAGGTCGCGGCGTGCACGAGACAGCGATTGTCCCAGACCAGCAGATCGCCTTCGGTCCATTCGTGCGCGTAGCAGAAGCGCCGCTCCGTCAGGTGCGCCATGATCTCGTCGAGCAGCGCTGCGCCCGCGCCGTGCGGACCCGACTCCATGTCGACGAACGGCCCCTCGAACCAGTCCATCTGGCCCCATTCGCAGAGATAGAGCGAGCGCTCGCCCGTCACCGGGTGCATGCGCACCACCGGCTGGCGCTGCGAGCGCTCGTGGACGGCGAAGGCCCGCGGCGTCCGGCCGGCCAGGGCCGCGTCGCGTGAACGGCCGCTGCCCGGTTGCGCATGCAGGCCTTCGAGCCTGTCGACCTTGGCCTTGAGCGCCGCCGGCAAGGCCGCGTAGGCCAGGATGCCGTTCGCGAACAGGGTCTGCCCTGTGGCGCGCCGCGCTGGCGTCACGGCGTAGAAGAGCGAGATGTCGGGCGGCGGCCGGCGATAGCTCTGGTCAGTGTGCCAGCCCTTTTGATGCGGATATTGCGTCGGGATCAGGCCGTCGGCGGCGAGCGGCGGCTCGGGCCGCTTGGGCGGCGCCTTGCTGACCGGCGGCATGTTGGAGACCAGCAGTATCTCCGGCACCGACACATGGACCGACTTCAGATCGGTGAGTGTGTGGCGGTAATCCTCGACCTCCGGCCCGAAGACGCGGCTCAAGCGAATGAGGAGATCGGGGTCCCGGGTGATTTCACCCATCCCCTGGATCAGCAGCAGTCCTTTCGCTTCGGCAAGCGCTCCCGTCATCGCCTTGGGATCGCGCTCGGCCGCGGCGATGACTTCAGGCGCACCGCTGCCGAAGCGCAGCGCCGCCCCGAAGGACGCGCCGGCCAGCGGCGCCTCGCGGGTGACGCTCATGTCCGCGCTCATGCATAAGGGTCGTTGACGCCGTCGAGCGGCCAGATCGGCCGGCGCAGCTTGGTGAATTTCAGCCGCGTGATGTCGGGCGAGCAGATGCCGCCGGAATCGACCAGAACGATCTCGCGCGCGATCGGCGCGTAAGCGGCACGGAAATGCTGCACGCTCTTCACCACCACCACGCTCTTGGTCCTGGGATCGATGCCCTGGCTCAGGAAGACCTGCAGGTCGATGGTCTGGATGCGGTTGGAGATGGTCACCACGTCGATGCCGCCGATGCGCAGCACCGCCGTCGGCCCCATCCCCGTCTCGACGCCGGCATTCATCGGTCCGTCGTTCTTGAAGCTGCCGTCCGACAGCATTTTCACGACAGCCCTGGCCTTCACCGGCCCGCCCATCGAGGGGTCGGTGTGGCCGCCCAGCACAACGTCGATCTCCGCGCCGACACCCGCCTTGATCGCTTGCTGCACCGTGCCGGGATCGAAGATCGTGCCGAAGGCCACGTTCTCGACCTTGGCGTCGATCAGCGCCTGAAGCACGGGGGTCGTGTCGTTGTAGCCCCCGCCGCCCGGATTGTCGGTGCCGTCGGCCACGATCAGCGGGCCTTGCTTGCCCACACCGGCCTTGGCCGCCGCGATCGCCTCGGAGATCGGCCGGTAGTCCGACGAGCTCTCGTCGCGACGCTTCCAGATCTCGTCCAGCATCGCCGCCGCCACCGCCTTGGCGCGCGCCTCAGCCGCGGGCTCGTAGCTCACCGCTACCGATGGGCCGGTGTAGGGAATGTCGGCCCAGGTGAAGCCTGCCTGGATGCTGACGACGTTGATGCCCGGCTCCTTCTCGAACGTATCGGCCTTGGCCAGAAGCTCGCGCATCAGGCCGGGCTGCGTCGTGCGCCCGTGGTCGGCGCCTTCCAGCATGGCCGGCTGTACCAGCATGCAGCGTGGCTTCTTCCTGCCCTCCAGCGCCTCCTGCACCAGTGCCGCGGCCTGCACGGCGCGCTCGTAGCCGTCGATATGCGGGTAGGTGCGATAGCTGACCAGCGCATTGGCGTGCTTGGCCATCTTCAGGGTGGCGTTGGCATGCAGGTCGAGCGTGGCGACCATCGGGATGTCCGCCCCGACGATCCCGCGCAGCGCCTCGAGCAAGGCGCCTTCGGCATCGTCCTCCGTCGCGGTGACGGCCGCGCCGTGCAGCGACAGGCAGACCGCGTCGAGCTTGCCGGCTTTCCTGGCCGCGCCCACGATCATGTCGCGGATATGCTCCCAGCATTCCTTCGTGAGCGTGCCCGAGGGCGTCGCGTTGGCCGCCCCGCCCCACACCGGCTCCCAGCCGTACTTCTTCACCGAATCGATATAGCCGCCGACTTCGTTCTTGGTGCCGGTGAAGCGCGGCACCATCGCCGCGCCCTCGATCAGCCAGCGCTTGCGGTAATCCTCCAGCGTGGTCGGCAATTTGCTGAAGGTGTTGGTCTCGTGCATGAACTGCGCAATCAGGACGCGGTAAGCCATCTTCCTACCTCTACGCTTACAGCTTCGCCGTCTTGAGCCACTCCGCCTGGCCTTCCTCGCCATCGACGCCCATCGACTCGAGGAAGCGGCAGACCATCATGTAGTAGCCGATGGTGAGCGTGAGCTCGACCAGCGCGCCCGGCGTCAGGAAGGCCTGCACCGCCTTCAAGGTCTTGTCCGACGCCTTGACGTTGCGCACCACGTCGTCGGCGTAGCGCAGCACGGCCTTCTCGTTGTCGTTGAAGGCAGGCGACTCGATGGTGGCGTCGCGGAGTGCCGCGATCTTGTCCTCGGTCACGCCGACCTCGCGGCCGATGCGCTCATGCTGGAAGACCTCGTAGGCGGCGCGGCTGAGGCGCCCGACCCGGATGATCGCCAGCTCGCGCAAGCTGGGCTCGAGCTCGCACTTGTAGAGCAGCGCGTTGCCCATGCGGATGAAGCCCTTCATCCCGTACTCGGAATTGGCCAGCATCTTGTAGATGTTCAGCGTCGGATTGAGCTTGCCCAGGAACTCGGCATGCTTGCCGGTGGCCGCCTCGACGTCGAAATATGGAATACGCGACATGAAATCTCCCCTTCGGAGCGGGGAGCCTACGTCAGATCAAGCCGCGCTTCACCAGCGGGTTGAAGAAGCGGCCCCACGGGCCGGTCAGCACGATGGGCTTCTCGACCACGATCAGAGCGATGCAGGGCTCGCCCGGATCGGCGATCGGCTCGTGGCGATGCTCGCCGGGACCGACGGCGAAATCGCCGACGCCGTAGTTTCCGGTCTCGTCGGTATATCCGCCCTGCAGACAGACCGTGTACTCGTAGCCCGCATGCTTGTGCTGGGGCAGGCCATGGCCCGGCTCCAGCCGCAGCAGCGACACGCGGTGGAAGGAGCCCGGCAGGTCGAGCCGGATCTCGTCGAACATGCCCAGGATGCGGCGCCAGCCCATCCCCGGCCGCAGATGCGGCACCAGGGGCGCCGGCGCCCAATCGAAGCCCGGCGGGCGAACGGGCGCCTGGGCACGCGGCTCGACAGATACCCCATCGAGGCGCGCCAGCACGCTGTCCAGCGCCGCCTCGTCCAGCGCCGCCTCGGCCTCGCGCTCGATCAGCGCGCCGCCCACGGCGTTCAGCCGGTCGACCATGCGCCGGGAGTCCGGGTCGAGCGCGACATGCAGCGCCACGGCCAGCGCCGGCCCGTCGGGCAGCGTGCCCGCGGCATAGTCCAGCAACAGCTCTTCAGGGGCCGGATGGCGGCTCATGTCTCGTCTTTCTCCAGTGCTTCCCGCAGGCGCCCGAGGGCCAGGCGAATGCGGGATTTTACCGTTCCGAGCGGCAGCTTCAGTTCCTCGGCGATGACCGTGTGCGTCTTGTCTTCGAAAAACGCCTTCTGGATCACCACCAATTGATCTTCCGACAGGCCGACCAGCAGTTCTTTCACACGGGTATACGTCTGCCCGGCGAGAACGGATTTGTCGGCATCCTCGGCTTCGGGTGCATAAACCGCCAGCCAGTCCTCGGTGTCGATTGGCCGGGCGCTGCGGCGGAGCAGGTCGATCCGCTTGTTGCGGGCGATGGTGTAGAGCCAGGTGGCAGCCGAGGCCCGCGTCCGGTCGAAGCTGGCGGCCTTTCGCCACACCATGACCAGGGCCTCCTGGGCAACTTCCTGCGCGGTGTCCGCATCCGTGCCACCCCGCATGACAAAGGCTTTCACGCGCGGTGCGAAATGGCGGAACAGGGCCGCGAAGGCGACGCGATCCTGCCGAAGCGCAATGGCCTCGATCAGGTCGGCGGCCTCGTCGGCGGACAGCATGCGGGCAGCTTACGCCGGCCGGCCCTGCGCGCCGAGGTCCCAGAAGATGCCCGTCATTAGCCGCAGCCCATCGCGTGCCACGGGCGCCAGCAGGTGCTCGTTGGGCGCATGTTGGGAGCAGGCAGCGTACGAATGCGGCACCCAGACCGTCGGCAGGCCGAGGATATCGGTGAAGACCTCGTTGGGCAGCGAGCCGCCGAGGTTGGGCAGCATGTTGGGCTTCTGGCCGCCTGTCTTCTCGATCGAGGCGGAGGCGAACTTGGCCCAGGGGTTCTCGGGGTCGAGCCGGGTGGCGTTCATGATCACGTCGCGCGCCTGGTCGATCTCGATGGCGCCAAAGCCGTGCTTCTCCAGATGCCGCTTCAGCGCCGGGATGATGTCGTGCGGATTGGTGCCGACGACGAAGCGGAGCTGGCAGTAGGCGATGGCGCTGGGCGGGATGGCGTTGACCGGCCGGTCGGGATTGCCGGTCTTGAAGGCCAGCACCTCGAAGCTGTTCCAGCCGAATACGCGCTCGACCGGAGTCAGCGACTTCTCGCCCCAGTCCTCGTTAATTTCGGGCGCGCCCTCACCGGCATCGACGACGGCGTCGGCGAGTGCCGCGCGGACCGAATTGGTGAGCGTCGTAGGCCGCCACTCCGGCACTTTGATCTGACCGCGCGCGTCGGTGATGGTGGCCAGCGCATGGGCCATGATGATGCCGGGGTTGGCTAAAAGCCCACCCCAGTTGCCGGAATGATGGCCGCCCTCGCGCATCGCGAGCTTGAGGTTGAAGTTGAGCGTGCCCCGCGTGCCGCCGAAGATGGTCGGCCGGCGATGGTCGAGCCGGGGCCCGTCGGAGCCGATCAACGCATCGGCTTTCAGCGCCGCCTTGTTGGCCTTGCAGAAATCGGCGAGGCCGGGCGAGCCGGTCTCCTCGCCGGTCTCGATCAGGATGGTCGAGTTGAAGCCCAGCGAGCCGCGCTCCTGCAGCACGCAGGCCAGCGCCGCGATGTTGATCGTGTGCTGGCCCTTGTTGTCGGCGGTGCCGCGGCCATACATGCGGTCGCCCTCGACCACGATCTTCCACGGCGAGAGGCCCTGCCGCCACTGATCGTCCTGGCCGCGGATCACGTCGCCGTGCCCATAGGTCAGGACCGTCGGCTTGGCGGGGTCCTCGACCCGGCGGGCGATCAGGAACGGGCCGTATTCGGTGCGCGGGTTGGGCTGCACCTGGCATTCGTAGCCGAGCTTGGTGAGCGACTCCGTCATCTCGCCGGAGACATACTCCTGCAGCGCCGGCATGGAGTCGGTCTCCTGGCTGGTGGTCGGGATCGCCACTCGCCGCTGCAGCTCCTCGAGGAAGCCGCCATCGTCGAAATATCGCTCTGCGCGCCCGATGGCGCCATCCCGTGTGCCGGTCATGTGATTTCCTTGGTCGTCAGGTCGCCAAGATAGCAAAATACCGCCTCAAGGGAGGACACAATGCTGACATCGGGCCGCGTCGTTTTCACCGACATGGAACAAGTCCACTACGGCAGGCCGGCGGCGCAATCGGTCGCCGAGCTGGTCACGGCGTGTGGCGCGGCGCGTGTGTTCCTGATGGTGAGCGGTACGCTCAACCGCGAGACCGACGAGGTCGAGAAGGTGCGCCTGGCGCTGGGCAACAAGTGCGTGGGCACCTTCGACCGGATGCCGGCCCATTCGCCCCGCTCGGCCATCATCGCCGCGACCGCCCAGGCCCGTGAGGCGCGCGCCGATCTCATCGTGACCCTGGGCGGCGGTTCGATCACCGACGGCGCCAAGGCGGTCCAGCTTTGCCTCTCCAACGATGTCAGGACCGTGGAGGACATGGACAGGATCCGAGGCGGCGTGAACCTCAGGCCGCCCACGGTGCGCCAGATTTCCATCCCGACCACGCTCTCGGCGGGTGAATTCTCCGGCCTGGCCGGCGTCACCAACGAGGCCACCAAGGTGAAGGAGATGTTCCGCCATCCGCTCACCATCCCGCAGGCCGTGGTCCTCGACCCCGAGGTGACGCGCCACACACCGATGTGGCTGTTCCTGTCGACCGGCATCCGCGCCGTCGATCACTGCGTCGAGGGCGTGTGCTCCAAGGAATCGACGGAGTTCACCAACGCCTCGGGCCTGCATGGCCTCTCCCTGCTGGCGCGCGGCCTGACCAAGGTGAAGGCCGACCCGACCGACATGAAGGCCAGGCTCGACTGCCAGATCGGTTCCTGGCTCTCGATGGGCGGCCTCGCCGCCGGCGTGCCGATGGGCGCCAGCCACGGCATCGGCTACGTGCTGGGCGCCGTGTTCGACGTGCCACACGGCCATACGAGTTGCATCATGCTGCCCTCGGTCATGCGCTGGAACAAATCCGCCAATGCCGACAGCCAGGCCCTGATCGCCAATGCCATGGGCCATCCCGGCAAGGATGCCGGCGACGTGCTCGACCAGTTCATCCGCGGTCTCGGCATGCCACGCAGCCTCGGCGAGGTTAAAGTCGGCAAGGAGCATTTCGACCGTATCGCCAAGCAGGCGATGGGCACGCCTTGGGTGCCGCGCAACCCGCGCAAGATCGACGGCCCCGAACAGGTGAAGGAAATTCTGGAGTTGGCAGCGTAATGGACACCATCGTAAGCGATACTTCCGCCAAGGCGGCGGCACAGCGCTGGATCGCCGACTTCGCGGCGGCGATCGAGTCGCGCGATCCCACACGTATCGCCACGCTGTTCGCAGCCGAGTGCTTCTGGCGCGACATCCTGGCCTTCGATTGGGATTTGCGCATGATGACGGGCGCGAAGGCCATCGCCGAGCGCCTGGTGCCGCTGATTGCGAAGACCGCGCCGCGCGACTTCCAGCTCGCCAAGGATCGCGCGGCGCCGCGCACTGTGACGCGCGCCGGAACCGAGACCATCGAAGTGATGTTCACCTTCGAGAGCGCAATCGGTCCTTGCGACGGTGTCGTGCGCCTCGTCTCGGAGGGCGGGACCTGGCGCGCCTGGACGCTCGCCACGCTCCTGGCAGAAATTCGCGGCCACGAGGATCCCGCCAACGGCAAGCGCTGGCAGAACGTCGACTGGAAGCGCAATTTCGGCGGCGAGAACTGGGCCGACCGGCGCAAGAAGGCGGTCGAGTATGCCGATCGCGATCCGGCGGTGCTGGTGGTGGGTGCGGCTCAGGCGGGTCTGATGGTGGCGGCGCGACTCTCGATGCTGGGCGTCGATACGCTGGTCATCGACCGCGAAAAGCGCCTGGGTGATTCGTGGCGCCGCCGCTACCACGCGCTGACGCTGCACAACGAGACGCGCGTCAATCACCTGCCCTACATGCCCTTCCCGCGCTCCTGGCCGGTGTTCATCCCGAAGGACATGCTGGCCAACTGGTTCGAGCTCTACGTCGAGGCGATGGAGCTGAACGCGTGGACCGGCACGGAACTCACACAGGCGCGTTACGACGAAACGAAAAAGCGCTGGAACGTGACGCTGAAGCGGCCCGACGGCAGCGACCGGGTCATGCATCCTCGCCATGTGGTGTTCTGCAACGGCGTCAGCACGATTCCCAAGATGCCCGACCTGCCGGGGCTGAAGGATTTCCGCGGCACCGTCAGCCATTCGAGCAAGTATGGCAGCGGCCTCGACTGGAAGGGCAAGAAGGCGCTGGTGCTGGGCACCGGCACATCGGGCCACGACGTGGCGCAGGATCTCGCGGTGTCCGGCGCGGCCGAGGTGTCGATCATCCAGAACGGCGCGACCTTGATCGTGAGCCTCAAGGAGGCGCAGGTGCCCTACGCGCTCTACGACGAGGAGATTTCGTTCGACGACAAGGACCTGATCGCAGCGTCGTTCCCCTTTCCCATCTATCAGCGCTCGCACCAGCGCATCACCAAGATGAACGCGGAGAACGACAAGGAACTGCTCGACGGGCTGAAGGCGCGCGGCTTCAAGCTCAGCTCCGGACCGGAGGCCGACGGCTGGCAGATCATGTACGGTCGCCGCGGCGGCGGTTACTACTTCGACGCCGGCTGCTCGCAGATGGTCGTCGACGGCAAAATCGGGTTGATCCAGTACGACGACATCGAGCGCTTCTGCGCCGAGGGCGCGAAGATGAAGGACGGAACCACCAAGCAAGCCGACCTGATCGTGCTCGCCACCGGCTATCTCGGCCAGAAGGAGTCGGTGCGCCCTCTGCTCGGCGATGAGATCACTGACCGCATCGGTCCGGTCTGGGGCTTCGACGAGGAAGGCGAGCTCAAGGGCATGTGGCGCCCGACCGGCCAGCCCGGCCTGTGGTTCCTGGCCGGTGGCCTCGCGCAATGCCGCATCTTCTCGAAGGTCCTGGCGCTGCAGATCAAGGCGCGGGAGCTCGGGATCGTCTAGCTCAACCGGCCCTTCCGCTTGGCGACCGATTCGGCCAGCAGGCAGAGGATCTCCCACATCATCGTGACGCCGACCAAAGCGGTGTTGCCGCTCATGTCGAAGGGCGGCGAGACTTCCACGACGTCGCCGCCCACCATGTCGAGCCCACGCAGGCCGCGCAGCATGCGCTGCGCCTCGTGCGGCGTGTAACCGCCGATCTCGGGCGTGCCGGTGCCAGGTGCGAAGGCGGGATCGAGGCCATCGACGTCGAAGCTGATGTATGTCGGGCCACTGCCGACCACGCGGCGGGCCTCGGCGATCACCTTCTCGACGCCGAGGTCGAAATACTCCTCGATGGTGATCACCCGCATGCCCTGGTCGACCGCCCACTGGTTGTCGTCGCGCTTGTACATCGAGCCGCGGATGCCGATCTGAACCACGCGCTTGGGGTCTAAAAGCCCCTCCTCGACGGCGCGGCGGAAGGGCGTGCCGTGGGTGTATTTGTAGCCGCCGAAATAGGTGTCCCAGGTGTCGCTGTGGGCGTCGAAATGGACCATGCCCAGCGGCCGGTTCTTGCTCCCGCTACCAGCAATGGCGCGCATGATCGGCAGCGTGATCAGGTGGTCGCCGCCGGCCGACAGCGGCACGGTGCCGGCGGCGTGAATCTTGGCAAAGTGCTTCTCGATCCGCTCCAGCGAATCGTCGACGCTGGCCGGATTCACCGGCGCGTCGCCGATATCGCCGCATTTGGCCAACTCATAAGGCGCCACGCCCGTCACGTGATGGATGCGGCGCATCATGGTGGAAAGGTCACGCATCTGGCGCGGGCCGTGGCGGGCGCCGGGCCGGTTGGTGGTCCCGCCATCCCACGGCACGCCCACCATGCCGATCTCGACCTCTGCCGGATCTCGGAACAGCGGCAGGCGCATGAAGGTGGCGATGTCACCGAAGCGCGGCACCACCGTGCCGGAAACCGGCTGGGGGAAGTCCTTAGGGTTGGTCATGCGCCTCTGTAGGCCGTCACTGTGTTTGCAAAAGGGCTTTCCGCGCCGTCACGAATTCCTCGACGGCCGCCACGAAGCGGTCGCCTTCGGCCTCGCCAATCATGATGTTGAGCGCCACGAAGCCGCGCCGGGCGATCCAGATGCCGGCGGCCATCATGTCGAAGAAGAACAGCTCCTTGGCGTCCTGGTTGCCCGCCGCGATGTCGGCCGCTGTCCTGATCGGACGCGACGTGGCATGCGCCGTCATCATCGAGCCGATGCCGGAGAACTGGAACGCCACCTTGTTCTTGGCGCAGATCGCGTTCAGCCGGTCCCGGATCTTCTCGCCGTGGGCATTCAGCTCCGCCGCGGCGGCAGGCGTATAGACCTCGCCATAGCCTGCGACGCCCGCCGCCATGGTCAGCGCATTGTTGTTGAAGGTGCCGGCATGCGGCAGCGAATCGGCCTTGGTCGGGTCGAACAGCTCCATGATGTCGCGCCGGCCACCGAAGGCGCCGAACGACATGCCGCCGCCGATGTATTTGCCCAGCGTCGTCATGTCGGGAACGACGCCGTGCTTCTCCTGCAGGCCGCCCGGCGAGAGGCGTGAGGTCATCACCTCGTCGAAGATCATTGTGATCCCGCGGGCCTTGGTCTCCTCTCGCACCATCTTCAGGAACCCGATGTCGCCCGGCAGGCAGCCGTGGCTGCCCTGCATCGGCTCCAGAAGCACGGCGAACAGTTCCTCGCCATGCTTGGCCAGCAGCGCCCGCGTGCCTTCCACATCGTTGTAGGGTGCCACGATGAAGTCGTAGGGGATATTCACGGGGCTGCCGCCGCTCACGAAATAGAGCACACCGCCGTGATAGCCGCCGTGGAACACCATGACCTTGGTGGCCTTGGCCCGTCCCTTGCGCTGGGCGTAGACCCGCGCGCCGGCCAGCGCCATCACGTTGCCCTCGGTGCCGGAGTTGGTGAAGCGCACCAGGTCGATCGACGGCATGCGGTCGGCGATCAGCTTGGCAAGCTTGGCCTCGTTCTCGTTGCGGCCGCCGTAGTTCCAGCCATTGTTCAGCGCCTTGTCGACCGCGGCACGGATCACCGGGTGCGAGTGGCCGTAGATGCCGGCGGTGTATTCGCCCAGCACGTCGATATATTCGTGGCCATCGGCGTCCCACAGGCGGCAGCCTTCGCCGCGCACAACGGTGAGCGGAAACGGCGAATTGTGCAGCGTCGTGCGGGTGTTGCCGCCCGGCATCGCCTCGCAGGCCTCGTGGTGGCGGCCGAGACTTTTTGGATTGCTGTCGGCATAGGCCTGTCGCGCCTCGATGAGCGCGGACTGCAGATCCGAATTGACCAGGGCTTGATCGGGCACGTCACTCTCCTCGCGTTATGGCGAGAGTATCACACCACGTTCAGCTCCCGGATAGGCCGCCTTGCGGATATGCGTTCATAACCGAAGGGACTGAGGTCGATCGTGCGATAGCTGCCATGCACGATCAGCTCGGCGACGGCGCGGCCGACCGCCGGCGACTGCTGGATGCCGTGGCCGGAGAAGCCCGTCGCAAAGATCAGGCTCTCATGGTCGGGATGGCGGCCGACGATGCCGTTCTGGTCGAAGGTGTTGTATTCGTAATAGCCCGCCCAGGCATTGACCAACTTGGCCGCCTCGAACGCCGGCACCCGCGCCGCCAGCGCCGGCCAGACCATGTCGTCCCATTCCTGGTGCTGGACTTCCAGCGGCGGCTCGGGCGGATCGTTGCCGGCGGCCGGCGTCGTGCCGGCCAGATAGAAACGGCCCTCGGGCCGGAACCACACGCCCGATGGATCGATGGTGAGCGGTGTGAGCCCGGGCGGCTCACGGACGTCGAGCACGAACACAGAGCGCCGCCGGGGCTCGACCGGAAGCGCGATGCCCGCCGTTGCCGCCACCTGTCCCGACCACGGCCCCGCCGCCAGCACGACGGTTCCGGCCTCGATCCGCCGCCCCGAGCGCAGCGTGACGGCGTTGGGCGCCAGTTCCATGACCTCGTCGGCGATATACTCGGCGCCGAGTTCCCGCGCCTTGCGCCGAAAACCCTGCATCAGCGCCGGCCCATCGAACCAGCCCTCGTTGGCGATGCCGTGCGAGGCGAGCGTGATACCCTCGGTCGAGATCCAGGGGAACCGCGCCTGGAGCAGCCCAGGGTCGAGCAGCTCGACCGCACACGCCTCGCCGCGCTGAATGGCGTTGTTCGCGCGTAACACCGCCTCCCCGGCCAGCGATGCGAGGAAGAGATAACCCGGCTCCCTGAGCCCGAGATCGACGCCCAGCAATTCCGGGGCGCGGCGCAGGAAGCCGATGCCGTAGCGCGAGAGATGGATGTTGAGCGGCGTGGAGAACTGCTGGCGGATCGAGCTGGCCGACAAAGCCGAGGATGCTCGCGCATAGGTCGGATCGCGCTCGACTACCGCGACTGTGCCGGAGAAGTTCGGATCGTTCTTCAGGTGATAAGCGACGGACGATCCCATCGCGCCGCCGCCCGCGATGACGACGTCGTAGCGGTCGGCCATATCAGCGCCTTCTCCACGCCTGCAGGCGACCAAACAGGAAACGGTCGAAGACGATGTGCACGGCCTTCACCGCGGCCGAGGTCGCGACGATGACCAAGCAGAGTGCGGCGGCGGCGGCGGTGGCGCCGCTTTCCTCGATGTTCACGGCGGCGACCGACGCGGGCTTGGTGTCGGGGGCGTAGAGGAAGATCACCGACGACACCGTCGTCATGGCGTTGACGAACATGTAGATGGCGATATCGACGATCGACGGCAGGCAGATCGGTGCGGTGACGCGCCCGAAGGTCTTCCACACCGGCACTTTTAGCGACGCCGACACCGATTCGAACTCCGGATCGATCTGCTTCAGCGCCGTCGTCGAGGTCAGGTGCCCGACCGTGTAGAAATGCGCCACGGTGTTGATCACCAGGAGCGCCATGGTGGCGTAGAGGAAGTTGAGCGGGTTGTTGGGCGCGTTGAAGAAGAAGATGTAGCCCAGTCCCAGTACCAGCCCCGGCACCGCCATCGGCAGGAAGGCCAGGAGCTGCACCACCCCGCGCACGAGATAGAAGCCCTTCGTCTTCTCGTTGAGCCAGGCGCCCACGAACATGATGGTGGTGCCGATCACCGCGGCGCCCGCCGCCATCCACAACGAGTTGAAGTACGAGCCCCAGCCGTTTGCGTCGAAATTGGCGAACTCGTAGTTGGCCAGCGTCAGGCTGAGATTGTACGGCCAATACTTGATCAGCGAGCCCCAAGCCGCCATGCCGAGGATCGCCAGGATCCACAGGCAAACGAGGCCGCAGAAGATCGTGAAGAAGAGGTCGCGGCCGAACTTCGGCTTGGGGATCAGCGGCACAGCGCGCGCGGTGAGCAGTGCCACCTGCTTCCTCTGCACCAGCCGGTCGACGACAAAGGCCAGCGCCGCCGGCGCCAGCAGCACCATGCCGACCACGGCGCCCATCGAGAAATTCTGCTGGCCGATCACCTGCTTGTAGACGTCGGTCGCCAGCACGTTGAAGTTTCCGGCGATCACCTTGGCGATGCCGAAATCGGTCATGACCATGGTGAAGACCACGAGCGCCGCGCTGATCAATCCGTACTTGGCGCCGGGCAGCGTCACGGTGAAGAAAACCCGGAGCTTGGAGGCGCCCAGCGCATCGGCCGCCTCGTAGAGGCGCGCATCGGCGGTGGCGAGCGCCGTCACCAGGATCATGGTGGCGTGCGGGAAGCAGTAGAAGACCTGGGCGATGACCATGCCGTCGAAGCCGTAGATCGATCCGCCACCCAACAGCGCCTTGAAGAATCCCTGGTTGCCGAACAGGTAGATCAGCGCCAGGCCCGGCAGCAGCGAGGGCGCGAAGATCGGGATCAGCGCCACGCCCTGGAACAGCCAGCGCATCGGCAGCACGACACGCGTGAGCGCATAGGCGTAGAGGAACGAGATCGGCACCACGATCAGCGTGCACACCGCGGATACATGCAGGCTGTTCAGCGCCGACTTGAACAGCGCCGGCGTGGAGAAATACTGGACGTAGTTGGCCAGCCCGACGAAATTTCCGTCGCGGTCGAGGAAGCCCTTGGACAGCAGCGCCCACAGCGGCAGGCCGACGGTCACCAGCAGCCAGGCGGCCAGCAGCAGAAGGCCGGCGCGCATCATCAGGTCGTCGCGCGACAGGTTCATGCGCAGACGGGTCCTGGGTGCCGGGGCCGCGAGGCTCACGCGGGGCCCCTCACGCGGCGTAGACCCTGACCCGATCGGGCGGCAGAGCCACGTCGAGCCGACTGCCGATGACGACACCGAGGTCGCGGATCAGGTTGCTCGAGAAATCGGCCACCAGGGCCGTGTCGCCGTCGCCCCTGACCTTGAGCGTGGCGCGGCAGAAGGCGCCGACGAAATCGAGCTCGGTCACGTCGACCGCGACCCGGTTGGCGACGTCGGCCGGCAGGTCGCGCACCCGGACGTCCTCGGGCCGGATGCTGAGACGCACGGCCGTGCCGGTCGCCAGGCCATCCTGTGCCGGACAGGCAAAGGCAAGGCTGCCGATCCTGACGCGCTCCGGTGCCTCGAGCGTCCCGGTGAGGAAATTCATCGAGCCCACAAAATCGGCGACGAAGGCGGTGGCCGGCGCACGGTAGATCTCCTGCGGGGAGCCGACTTGTTCAATGGCGCCCTGGTTCATCACCACGATGCGGTCGGCCATGGTCAGCGCCTCCTCCTGGTCGTGCGTCACCATGATGGTGGTGACGCCCAGGGTCCGCTGCAGCGCCTTGATCTCATGGCGCAGCCGCAACCGCACACGGGCATCGAGCGCCGACAGCGGCTCGTCGAGCAGCAGCAGGCCGGGCGAGGTCGCAAGCGCCCGCGCCAGCGCCACGCGCTGCTGCTGGCCACCCGAGAGCTGGGCAGGATACTTCGACCCGGAATCGGGCAGGCCGACCAGCGCCAGCAACTCCTCGACGCGTTTGGCGATCGAGGCCCTGGCCTGGCGCCGGCTCACCAGCCCGTAGCCGACATTGTCGGCCACCGTGAGGTTGGGAAACAGCGCGTAGGACTGGAAGACGATGCCGAAGTCACGCTGCGCGGGCGGTAGTGCCGACACGTCCCGCCCCTTCTGGCGGATGGTGCCCGAGGTCTGCGGGTCGAGGCCGGCGATGGCGCGCAGCAAAGTGGTCTTGCCGCAACCCGACGGCCCGAGGAAGCAGACGAACTCGCCCTCGGCGACGTCGAGTGAAACGCTGCCGAGGGCCGTGAAGTCGCCGAATCGCTTGGAGAGGTCGCGGACTTCGAGGTAGTTCGTCACTTTGTGCGGGTCATTTGGCCTTCGGCGCTGACTTGCCGTCGTAGCGCTTGGTCCATTCCGCCAGGATGCGCTCGCGGTTCTTGGCCATCCACTCGACGTCCATCTTGGCCATCATCTTCTCGCCATCGGGCGGGTAGTTGGCCGGCATCGACTTGACGGCCGGATTGGCGACGATGGCGTAGTACTTGCCGTAGAGCTCATTGGCCTTGAGCGAGGATGAGAAGTCCGCGAGTTTCTTGGCCGCCTCGAGGTTCTTCGTGCCCTTCATGATGGCGGTCGCTTCCATCTCCCAGCCGAGACCTTCCTTGGGCACGATCAGGTCGATCGGCGCGCCCTTGGTCTTCTCGGTGGCGCCACGCATGTCGAAGCCGATGCCGATCAGGCGCTCGCCCTTGGCGGCCTGCACGCAGGGCGCCGAACCGGAGTGGAGGTACTGCGACACGTTCTGGTGCAGCGCGTCCATGAACTTCCAGCCCGCGTCCTCGCCCATGATGGTGAGCCAGCCGGCGACGGTGAGATAACCGGTGCCCGACGAAGCCGGGTTCGGCATGACGATCGAGTCCTTGTATTCGGGCTTGGTGAGATCGGCCCAGCTTGCAGGCTTGGCCTTCTTGCCCTTGTCGGCTTCGACAGTGTTGAAGCACACGACCGCGAGGAAGGCATCCATGCCGACCCAGGTCTCGGGAGTCTTGCCGCTCTTGAACATCGGCTTCAGCGCTGCGGCGCCAGTCGGCGTGTAGGGCTCGATCATGCCGAGGCCAGCGAACAGGCCGACGCTCGAGGCGGCGAGGCCCCAGATCACGTCGGCGCGGGGATTGTCCTTCTCGGCGATCAGCTTGGCCGTCACCACGCCGGTCGAATCGCGCACCCAGGCGATCTCGATCGTGGGATTGTCGGCCTCGAAGGCTTTCTTGAACGGATCGAGCTGCTCGTTCTCGATCGCCGTGTAGACCGTCAGTTTGGTCTTTTGCGCCCAGGCGCTGCCGCCGAAACCGGTGGCCGCCAGCACGGTCGCACCGGCCAGCACCACGCGCCGCAGAATCGAAGTCTTGCCCATTTTTATCTCCCCATCCGGCGACGCCCCGGTCGCCTTGGCTACACGCGCCGTATGACGCGCCCATGACAGCACCTATCCCCAGCGCGCCGCACTTCACAAAACCTTAACATGAGGATGGGGATGGGCAAGGCCGTCATGCTACGGTTCCCCCCTAGCAAGAGGAGAGCCAGAATGGACGGCACGGCGCTGTCGGCGCGTCATTCGATATCGCCGGAAATTGCCCAGCTGGTCGCCCGGCACAAAGCCGGCGGCCCCCTGGAACGGGCGTTTTACATGGCTCCGGAGGTCTTTGTCGCCGACTTGGCGCGCATCCAGCATCGCCATTGGGTGTTTGCCGGCTATGCCTTCCAAATCCCCAAACCGGGCGACTACTTCACCTACCAGGTGGGGACCGAATCGATCATCGTCGTGCGCGACCGCGCCGGCGAGATCCGGGCCTTCCACAATGTCTGCCGCCATCGCGGCTCCCGGATCTGCAGCACCGAGACGGGCCATGCCCACCGACTGGTCTGCCCCTATCACCGCTGGACCTACGAACTCGACGGCGCGCTGGTGCTCGACACCCGCCGCGAGTTCGGCGTCGACAAGGAAAGCCTCTCGCTGAAGCCCGTGTCGGTCGTGGACGCCGCCGGCCTCCTGTTCGTTTCCTTCTCGGACTCGCCACCCGATTTCTCCGAGGCGTTGGCCACCATCCGCCGCAAGATGAAGCCGCATGCCATCGAGCGCGCCAAGATCGCCCACCAGGCCGACTACATCGTTAAGGCCAACTGGAAGATCGTGTTCGAGAACAATCGCGAATGCTACCACTGCCCGCCCAACCACAAGGAGTACAACACCGCCGCCTACGACGTGCAGCGAGACGCCGCGATGCTCGATCCGACGCTGCAGCCCGGCATGGACGCCATCGTGGCGCGCGCCAATGCCCGGTTTCGCACGCTCGGGCTCGACGAGGGCGATGCGCTCTCGACCATGACCGGTGTGTCGTGGCGCTGCCATCGCACGCCGGTGGTGGAAGGCTTCGTGACCCAGAGCATGGACGGCAAGCCGCTGTCCTGCCTGATGGGCGACATCAAGGAATGGGACTCGGGCACCTTGCGCACCACCGTGTTCCCGAACTTCTGGCAACACACCAATTGCGACTATGCCGCCGCCGCGCGGCTGACGCCGATCGGCCCGAACGAAACCCATGTGCGCGGCTACTGGCTGGTCGACGAGAAGGCGGTCGAGGGCAAGGATTACACGCTCGATCGCCTGCTGCCGATCTGGGACCTCACCAACAAGCAGGATTGGAAGATCTGCGAGGATCAGCAGGCCGGCGTCAGCTCGCACGCCTACACACCCGGCCCCTATTCTCTCGTGCGTGAACGCAACGTGGCGCATTTCCTCGATTGGTACCTCGGAGAATTGCGCTAGTGGCCCTTCCTTCTCAGGCGCGCATTGTCGTGATCGGCGGCGGTGCGGTCGGCTGCTCCATCGCCTATCACCTCGCCAAGCTCGGCCAGCGCGACGTCGTCGTGCTGGAAAAGAGCGGGCTGACGCATGGCTCGACCTGGCACGCCGCCGGGCTGGTCGGCCAACTCCGCAGCAAGCGCAACCTCACGCGCCTGATGCAGTACAGCGCCCAGCTCTACGGAAGGTTGGAAGCCGAGACCGGCCAGGCGACGGAATGGAAGCCAGTCGGCAGCCTGCGCCTCGCCTCCTCCCCGGAGCGCTGGAGCGAGCTCAAGCGCATGGCGACGACGGCGCGCAGCTTCGACTTCGAGCTGCACACGCTGTCGCCGAAAGAGGCGCAAGAGAAATTCCCGCTGATCACGCTGGACGGCATCGTGGGCGCGGTGTTCGTGCCCAACGACGGTTCGGTCGAGCCCTCCAGCCTCACCATGGCCTATGCAAAAGGCGCGCGGGCGGGTGGCGTGCGCATCGTCGAGGGTGTGCTGGTCCAGGGCTTCGAGTTCGACGGACGGCGCGTCAAGCGCGTGCTCACCGACCAGGGCCCGATCGACTGCGAGATCGTGGTCAATGCCGCCGGTATCTGGGCGCGCGACGTTGCGAAGATGGCCGGCGTCGACGTGCCGGCCGGCGCGGTCGAGCACCAGTACATGATCACCGAGAAAAGCGACGCCATCCCCAAGGGGCTGCCGACGCTGCGCGATCCCGACAATATCTTCTATCTGAAGCCCGAACCCGGCGCGCTGGCGGTCGGCGGCTGGGAACAGGGCACGCCGACCTTCGGCAGCAAAGGTGTGCCGTTCAGCTTCGGCCGCGAACTGTTCCAGGCCAACCAGGACCGGCTCGAAGCCTTCCTGCTGCCGGCCGCGGAGCGCCTGCCGATCCTGAACGAACTCGGCATTCGCACGGTGATCAACGGCCCGATCCCGATCTCGCCCGACGGCGAGCCGATCATGGGCCTGGCCTCGGAGCGCGATAATTTCTACGTCGCCTGCGGCTTCACCTCAGGCATCGCGGCCTCGGGCGGCGCCGGCAAGGCGATGGCCGAATGGATCGTCGAGGGCGAGCCCGGCCTCGACCTCTGGGCCTTCGACGTCCGCCGCTTCGGCAGCCACCACATGAGCGCCCGGTATCTCGCCGAGCGCAGCGTCGACAGCTACTGGCGCTACTACCAGATCCACTATCCGATCGAGGAACTCACCAGCGCGCGCGGCGGCCGGCGCTCGCCGCTCTATCCGTTGCTCCAGGCCAGGAACGCCGTGTTCGGCTCGCGCTTCGGTTGGGAGCGGCCGAACTGGTTCGCACCCGCCGGAACCGAGGCAAACGACAAGCCATCCTTCGAGAGCCGGCCTAACTGGTTCGGCCCCGTGGCGGCGGAATGTCGGGCCGCGCGCGAACGCGCCGTGCTGATCGACCAGAGTTCGTTCTCCAAGTACGAGATTTCCGGCCCCGGTGCGTTCGCAGCCCTCCAGCACCTCGCCGCCAACGATCTCGACAAGCCGGTGGGCTCGCTGATCTACACCCAGCTCTGCAACGAGCGCGGCGGCATCGAAGCCGACCTCACCTTCGTCCGCCTCGACGAGAACCGCTTCTACATGGTGACCGGCAGCGCCTTCGGCGTGCGCGACACCGGCTGGATCCGGAAGCACCTGCCGGCCGACGGCTCGGTCACACTGCAGGATCTCACCTCGGCTCGCGCCACGATCAATCTCGCGGGCCCCCTGGCGCGGCGCATCCTGGAGAAGGTCGCCGACGGCGATGTGAGCAACGAGGCCTTCCCCTACATGACGGCGCGCAACCTCCGCATCGGCTACGCCCCGGTGCTGGCGCTTCGCGTCACCTATCTCGGCGAGCTGGGCTGGGAGCTGCACCTGCCGACCGAATATGCCGCCCATGTCTACGAACAGCTCTCCGCCGCCGGCCAGGAATTCGGCCTGGCCGACGCGGGCTATCGCGCCATCGATTCGCTCCGGCTGGAGAAGCGCTATCTCTACTGGGGCTCCGACATCACGCCCGACTACACGCCCTACGAGGCAGGCCTGGGCTTTGCCGTGTCGCTCAAGAAGAAATCCGACTTCATCGGTCGCGCAGCACTTGAGAAGGCCAAGGTGTCGGGTCCGAAGCGCAGGCTGATCACGCTGCTGGTCGATGCGCCGGTCCAGCTCTACGGCGGCGAGGCGATCCGGCGCGACGGCAAAGTGCTGGGCGTCACGTCGAGCGCCGGCTGGGGCCACACGATCGGCAAGGCCGTGGCCTTCGGCTACGTGACAGCGGAAGAGGCTGGCCACACCGACTACGAGATCGAGGCTTTTACGCAGCGCCACGCCGCGACCCGCATCGCCGGCGCCGCCGTCGATCCCGAGCGAAAGAAGATTTTGGCCTAGCGCCCGCCCAGCGCCTCGGCCACGGCCGCCAACCAGCGCCGCACGATCTTGTCGTCGTCCTTGCCGGCCAGGCCCGCGATCCGGTCCTCGACCTCCATCACTCTGACCCGGCAGCGTTTCAGCAGCGCCTGGCCCTTGGCCGTCGCCTGCAGGCGCAGGATGCGGCCGTGCACGGCGTCGGCCGACTTCTGGATGGCGCCGCCCTTCTCGAGGTTGCGCACGATCACGTTGATGGTCTGCGGCGTGAGGAACGTGAGGCGCGCCAGCGCCGCTCCCGAGACGCCGGGATAGGCCACGATCATGGTCAGCACCGCGAACTGCGCCGGCGTGGCGTCGAGATCGGCCAACGCCCGCTCCATCGCCGCCCGCACCGCGACGTTGGCCTGCCGCACCAGGTACCCCAGGTGGCCGTCGGGCCCGCGCTTGCCCTCGCCCGGCCTGGGGATAGTCACCTTGCGATTCATATCAGCCTTCTTATATGTTGTCAGATATCGAATATACAGGAGCCAGCCCCATGAACCTAGAACTCGCCGCCCTCGTGCGCCGCCACGTCGAGGCCGAGAACGCCCAGAACCTGGAAGCGACGCTCGCGACGCTGCACCCGGAGTGCCGCTTCGAGGACCATGCCACCGGCCAGGTCTGGCACGGCCGCGACGGCGCCGCCGCGCACTACCGGCAATGGTGGACCACCTTTGATGTCGCGGTAAAGCGCGAGCCCGGCCAGATCGCCGCCTGGACCGACGACGGCGGCTACATCGGCGAGACGACCTGGCGCGGCCACCATGTCGGCCCGTTTCTCGGCATCGCGCCGACCGGCCGGCCCATCATCATCCCCTTCGTCGTGGTCCTGGGTTTTAGGGACGGGCTGATGCTGAGCGAAGGCTTCCACTACGACCTCGCCTCGCTGCTGCGCCAGATCGGCAACGAGCCGGTCCAGGCTTTGAGCAGCCTGCCATATCGCGCGGCGGCTTAGACCAGAGGGAAGCATGTCCCGCTTGCGCCGGGTTCTGCTAAGGAATCCCGATGAACATGACCGCGCAACGGGAGCTCGCCCGTCTCCTCGCCTCCCTTAGACGCGACCGCCGCCAGCAGAGCGGCCTCGAACCGCGCCTCGTGCCGCCCGACAGCGCGACCGCCTATCGCGTCGCCGGCATGGTCGCCGAAGAACTTGGCTGGCCGGTGCTGGGTTGGAAGATCGCGGCCTTCAAGGAAGAGATGCAGCAGGCGCTGCGTACAGATTCGCCCATATACGGCCGCACCTACTTCGTGCAGGAGACGCCGTTCAGCACCGTGCATGCCAAACTCGCGAGCCCGATCCCCGAGGTCGAGTACCAGGCCAGGCTCGGCGTCGACCTGCCGTCGCGCGAAAAACCTTACAGCCAGGACGAAGTGACCGATGCCGTGGCCTCGCTGCATCCCGGCCTCGAGCTGGCGGAATGCCGCTTCGTCCATGACGCGGCCTTCCCGCCGCTCCCCGCCATCCTGGCCGACGGCGCCGGCTCCGGCACGATCATCTACGGCCCTGCCATCGCCGACTGGAAGACGCGCGACATCGCGGGACAGGAGGCGACGCTCACGTCGAACGGCCGCCTGCGCCGCAAGGGCACGGCGGCCGATGCGCTCGATCACCCTGTCGCGCCGCTCACGTGGCTCGCCAACGAACTCTCGCGCACCGGCGTCGGGATGAAAGCTGGGCAGATGGTGAGTACCGGCACGCTGACCGGCATGCTGGCGCCCAAGCCGGGCGAGACCTACGTCGCCGACTTCGGGCCGTTCGGCGGGGTCACCGTCGCGTTCATGTAAATCGCATCGCTTTATCCTTCACCGAGCCGTAGCGCAGGCTCAGAAGGTCGAGGGCGTAGTTCTGATAGAGCTTCCACGGCCGCTTGCTGCCCTGCTTGGGCTGGTGCGCCAGCGCGCGCTGGATGTAACCCGAGGAGAAGTTGACCCACGGCTCCTCGGTGAGCGTCGGGTCGTCGTTGCGCGGCGTGGCCTGGCGGGCGCCGGTGCGGTCCATGTGGTTCAGCAGGCGGCAGACATATTCGCAGACGAGATCGGCCTTCAGCGTCCACGAGGCGTTGGTGTAGCCGAACACCGAGGCGAGGTTGGGCACGCCGGAATACATCATGCCCTTGTAGATCATGGTCTCGGGCAGCTTCACCGGCGTGCCGTCGACCACGAGCTTCGCGCCGCCCAGCGGCTGCAGCACCAGGCCGGTCGCCATCACCACCACGTCGGCCTCGAGCTCGCCGCCCGACTTCAGGCGGATGCCGTTCTCGGTGAAAGTCTCGATGTGATCGGTGACGACCGACGCCTTCTTCTTGCGGATGGCGCGGAACAGATCAGCGTCGGGCACCAGGCAAAGCCGCTGGTCCCACGGATTGTAGCGCGGCGTGAAATGCGTATCGACGTCGTAGTCCGGCCCCAGCATCTGGCGCACGCCGCCCAGGATCAGGCCCTTCACCTTCTCCGGCTTGCGCTTGCACATCTGGTAGAAATACATGCCCAAAAGCACGTTCTTCCAGCGCGTCAGCATGTAGGCGAGTTTGAGCGGCAGGCGGCGCCGGAGTTTGTTGGCGATCGGATCCTGCGCAGGCCGCGCCACCACGTAGGTCGGCGAGCGCTGCAGCATGGTGACCTGTGCAGCCGTCTCGGCCATCGCCGGCACCACCGTGACGGCGGTGGCACCGCTGCCGATCACCACCACCTTCTTGCCGGCATAGTCGAGATCCTCCGGCCAGTGCTGCGGGTGCACCACCCTGCCCTTGAAGCCGTCGATGCCGGCAAACTCCGGCACATAGCCCTTCTCGTAGCGGTAGTAGCCGCTGCACATCCAGAGGAAGCCGCAGGAGATGAAGACGCGCTCCTTGTCCGCCCCGCGCTCCAGCTCGACCGTCCACTTCGCATCGGGCGTCGACCACGAGGCGCCGACCACGCGATGCTGGTAGCGGATCTTGGCGTCGATGCCATGGTCGCTCGCGACCTCGCGGATGTAGGACAGGATCGCGGGCCCATCGGCGATCGCCTTGGCGTCCTTCCAAGGCCGGAAGCGGTAGCCCAGCGTATACATGTCCGAATCGGAGCGGACGCCGGGATAGCGGAAGAGATCCCACGTCCCGCCGCTCGCGGTGCGCGCCTCGACGATGGCGTAGCTCTTGCCCGGGCAGTTCTTCTGCAGATGCCAGGCCGCGCCTATGCCGGAGAGGCCGGCGCCGACGATCAGCACATCGACGTGCTCGATCCCTGCGGATTGACCGGCGAAAACGTGAAGTGTGTCCATGGGGCAACATCATCGAACCCGTCCACCGACGCAACCCCGTCCCCCTTCACCTGCACCGCAAGTCCGCGTATTCTTAGCGATAATCCCGGTGGGGACACAAGACGATGTTCAGAGGCTTGTCGGTTTCCCTGGCTGCGCTGGCGGCCGTTTTCAGTCTGTCGGGCGAGGCGGCGGCGGCCGGCTCCTGCGACAATCTCGAGGGCCAGGACGTGACCCTCGCGGGAACGGTCGACAAGGTTGCCGGCATCGGCGTGATCTTCTTCACGGACAGGAAAACCGGCTGCGACTTCGGCCTGGTCGCCTTTTCAAGCGATCCGCCGTGCAAGCAAGGCAACGCGATCGAGGTCAAGGGCAAGCTCAGGAAGAACGCCTACGTCAAGGGCATGTACGACGTCGAACGCAACCGCCGTGCGCCCGACGGCCTCGTCTGCCGCTAGAGGCCAAACCAGCTTTCAGGCCGGCCTGCCCCGGCGCTTTCCGATCTCACCGCCGATCAACAAGGCCAGACATCCGCTCATCGTGACGGCAGCCGCGATGGCGAGCCCCGGCCCGTAGCCGCTAAAACCGTCGCGCAGGAAGCCGAACAGCGCCGGCCCGAAAGCCGAAGTGAACTGGATGACCGTGGCCGCGGCGCCGTAAGTGGCGCCGAACGCTGCCGCGCCGAATTCGCGCCGCACCACGACCGGGCCCAGCGTCGTGACATGGCCGATGCCATAGCCGTAGACGAGGCTGGCGGCGATCAGCACCGGCACCGTCGGCCAGAGCGCGATGGCCAGCAGGGCCGCCGACTGGGCCACCATCACGGCACAGGCCAAGTGCCGCGCGCGCGCACCATCCACGATGCGGGCCAGGATGAGGCGGCCCACAAATGCCGTGACCCCCGTGGCGCTCACCAGCAGCCCCGCGCCCGCCATGCCCAGCAGCGGTTCGGCCAGGGCGACATGATGGGTGATAAAGGCGATCTGCACCGTGAGCCCCAGGGCGAAGGCGGCCGCGGCACTCCACAGCAACAGGCGGCTGTTGGCGGCCGTGGCGATCGGCGGCGTCAGCGCGACGGTCTCGGCCGCTACCGCAGGCGCATCGCCGTCGCGCTGCAGGTCGATGTCCGCCGGCCCGCGGAAGCGCAGCACGCGCCAGATCAGCGGCACCAACACGACCGCGACGACGATGCCGGCCGCGATCAAGCCATGTCCCAGCCCGAGCTTGGCGATGGCCAGCAGCAGCAGCGGCACGCCGGCGATGGCGCCCACGCTGGCGCCCATGATGGCGAGCGTCATCGAGCGGCCCTGATGGCGCTCGAACCACGGCGCCACCGTCGTGGTGATGCCCGTCATCGACAGCGTCGACCAGCCGATGCCCAGCAGCACGAAACAGGGATAGAGCTGCCACGGCACCGAGACCTGGCCGATCAGCGCCACGCCCGAAGCCATGCAGGCCACGCCCAGCAGCAGTACGGGCCTGGGTCCCCAGCGGTCGATGCTGCGGCCGACCGGCCGCTGCACGGCCGCACTCACCAGGAAGAACAGCGTGATGGCCGTCGCCACATCGGCCACCGGCCAGCCGTGGGCGGCCGTGACGGCCTGCAGATAGACGCTGGACCCGAACAGGCCCAGCGACCAGGCGCAGGCGGCGATGACGAAGCAGGCCGCGACGACCCGCCAACCGTGGAACACGCGTGAGCTCACCTGACTATTCGCCAACCCTCATCCTGAGGAGCACCGCGCAGCGGCGCGTCTCGAAGGATGGCCAACACGATGACTGGTCCCACCCTTCGAGACGCAGCCTGCGGCTGCTCCTCAGGGTGAGGGCTATGCCGCTCACCGACCTCAGCTCGGCTTGATGTTGCCCTTCTGGATGACGTCGCCCCAGCGCTTCATTTCCGAGACCATCTTGGCCTGCGCTTCGACCTGCGTGCTGCCGCCGAGCGGCACGATGCCGAGCTTCAGCATGCGCTCGCGGAAATCGGCGTCCTTGATCGCCTCGTTGCCCGCCGCATTCAGCTTCGCCACGACATCGGCGGGCGTGCCCCTGGGCACGAACAGCGTGTAGTTGGTGGCCGATTCGAAGCCCGGGACGCCTGCCTCGGCCATGGTCGGCACCTCGGGCAGCAGCGGCGAGCGCGTCTTCGAGGTCACGGCCAGGCAGCGCACCTTGCCCGAAGCGATATGCGGCAGGTGGGCCAGCACATTGTCGATCGAGACCTGGACGCGGCCCTCGTAGAGATCGGCCTGAAAGAACGACGTGCCCTTGTAGGGAACGTGGGTCATCTCCGCGCCGGTCATCTGCTTTAGCATCTCGTAGTTGAGATGGATCAGACCGCCGAAGCCCGACGAGGCATAGGAGAGCTTGCCCGGCTCCTTCTTGGCGAGCGCGATCAGCTCCTGGACGTTCTTCACCGGCAGGCTGGGCGTGACCAAGACCGCCACGGTGCCGTTGCCGATCTCGAGCACCGGCACGAAGTCCTTGGCCATGTCGAAGCTCAGGTTCTGGTGGAAGAACGGCGCGATCGAATAGTCGACCAGGCTGCCCACCATCATCGTGTAGCCATCGGGCGCGCTGCGGGCGAGCGCCGCCGCACCGATCGTGGCGCCGGCGCCGGGCTGGTTGTCGACCACCATGGTCTGGCCGAGCCTGGCCGAGACTTTCTCGGAGAAGGCGCGCGACACCGTGTCGATGCCGCCGCCTGGCGGATAGGGCGCGATCACCCGGATCTGCTTCGCGGGCCAGGCTTGCGCGCGGGCACCGGAGAAAGGAACCGCCGAGGCGGCGAGCGCGCCGGCGGCCGACACCGACACCAGCCGGCGCCGGGAAAGAAACGGGACGTTGCCTCGCCGGTCCTTCATTTTTGCCTCTCCCTATTGTGCAAAATGCAGCTTCTGAATCGCCTTGGTGAGCTTGGTCAGTTTCTCGAGCTCGGCGGCGTCGAGCGCCTTGTCGTCGGGTTGGGCCTGCAGCAGCAGCTCGGACTCCTCGAGTTGTCTGACCAATTCGAACGCCTGCGCCGTCCTCTCTTTATCGGTCCCGGCCAGCAGCGGCTGGACCGAGAGATAGAGCGAAGCCAGGCTGCGGTTCTGCAATTCCGGTGTCAGGGGGATCGCGCTCTTGAAGACGCCGTTCAGTGCATTCTTGGCGTCGCCGACGGTCTTCGCACGCCGCAGCAGGAAGATCATGCTGTCGAGCCGATGCTGGATCTCGAATTTGTGGCTCGAGAGATCCTCGCGGTTCTTCTGCGCGATCTCGTGATCGTGCTGGATCTGCTGCAGGAACGCCGCCCCACCGGTCAGGACGACCGACGACAGCAGCCACATGCCGACCGAGCTGTTCAGGAACTCGAACAGCTTCTTGCCGAAACCGTGCTTCACCGGAACCGCAGGCGGTGCCGGCTCCGGCGGCGGCACCTGTGCCTCGATGGCCTTGCGGACGGAATGGCGATAGTGCTCTTCGGCGGCAATGCGCTTCAGTTCATCGTCGGTCAGCATGTTGAAAGTCTATTCCTTCATGAAGGCGTTGAGGTCGGGCGTCGGCATGGTGCAATCGAGATAGCCGAAGGTACCCTTGTCCTTCACTTCCTTGGCGGCGTCGAAAAGCCCGGTCATCGCCGCGCGATAGAGCGAGGTGGCGAGGCTGATGCGCTTGACGCCGGCGGCCTCGAGTTCGGCCACGCTGAACGACCGGCCCTTGATGCCGGCCATGAAGTTAAACGGCTTCTTGAGCGAGCCGCACACCTTCTTGACCGCCGCGAGATCGGGCAGGCCAGGCGCCATCAGCACGTCGGCGCCGGCTGCCTCAAAGGCTTGTAGGCGCTTGATGATGTCATCGATGTCGGGCTGACCGCGAAGGCACCCCTCGGCGCGGGCGGTCAGCACGAAGGCGAACGGCAGGGCGCGGGCGGCCTTAGACGCCGCGGCCACGCGCTCGGCGGCCGCGCCGATATCGAACAGCGCCTTGTCCTTGTTGCCGGTCGCGTCCTCGATCGAGCCGCCGACCAGGCCGACACCCGCCGCCTGCCGGATCGTTTCGGCTGCCGCATCGGGTGAATCGCCAAAGCCCTTCTCGAGATCGCCGATCACCGGCACGTCCACCGCCTCAGCGATCGCCCGGGCATTGGCCAGCGCTTCCTCGCGCGTGACCTTGCCATCGCGCTTGCCCAGAACGCCAGCCTTGGCGCCGCTCGACGTTGCCAGCGCCTCGTAGCCGAGTCCCGCCAGCATCCGGGCGGAGCCCGCGTCCCACGGATTGGGAATGACGAAGGCCCGAGGCGCCTCATGCAGGGCACGCAACTTCTTGGCCTTGTCGGCCTGACTGACGCTCATCGGACGTTTCCCCTTACATGTTGCGGCCATCCCACGGCCGCAGCCACAGTTTGTCGAATTAGGTACACTCCGCGCAATACCACCGATCCTCGAGAATCTCCTTACCAAAACAAAGGGCAACATGCTGGCGGCGATCTGCAAGACCTATGGTGGACCCGATGTCGTGCACTTGCGCGAGGTCGAGACCCCTATTCCGACGGACAGGGAAGTCCTCATCCGCATCCACGCCACGACTGTCTCTTCGGGTGACTGCCGGATACGCGGTGCGAACTTTCCCACGGGCTTCGGGTTTCTGGCACGGCTGATCTTCGGTCTCACCCGGCCTCGCCAACCGATTCTGGGCACGGAATGCGCCGGCGTGATCGAGGCAATCGGTGCCGGCGTCACGCGCTTTCGACCCGGCGATGCGGTCATCGCTTTCAGCGGCGGGAAGCTCGGATGCCACGCCGAATACAGGACCATGCGCGAAGACGGGGCGCTGATCGCGAAACCCGCCGGTCTCGGATTCGAGGAGGCTGCAGCGATTGCCTTCGGAGGAACGACGGCGCTCCACTTTCTGAGGGGGCCCGGCAAGCTGCGACGCGGCGAGAGGGTGCTCGTCAACGGCGCCTCCGGCTGCGTCGGCGCGGCCGCCGTCCAACTCGCGAAACATCTCGGCGCTCACGTGACCGGCGTTTGCTCCGGCGCCAAGTCGGAGCTGGTCCGCTCGCTCGGGGCCAATGCGGTCATCGATTATGGCTCGGCCGATTTCGCAAAGAGCGGCGAGCGTTGGAACGTCATTATCGACACCGTGGGCAATGCGCCGTTCGCGCGCACGCGAGACGCCTTGACCGAGAACGGACGATTGCTTCTGGTCGCCTCCGGATTGCCCGACCTTCTGAAGGCGCCCTTCCAATCCATGACCAGCGGCCGGACGGTTGCCGGTGGACCAGCACCCGAGCGGGTCGAAGACCTCGCCTTGCTGGCGACGCTCTGCGAAGCCGGCACCGTCAGGCCGGTCATCGACAGCAGCTACCCGTTTGACCTTATCGTCGACGCCCACGCGCGCGCGGACACCAACCGCAAGAACGGCAGCGTCGTCGTCACCCTGGATGCGCGAGTCTGAGCCCTACATGCTGCGGCCGTCCCACGGCCGCGGGCTCAACTTGTCGACATCGATACCCTCGATGCAGCGAAGATTGATGCCGACGGTGGCGGTGCCATCGGGCGCCGTGCCCTCGGCGTAGCTCTCGATGCCGCACGAGGTGCAGAAGCGGTGGTGCAGCGCCTTCTTGGCGAATTGATAATCGCCCTGCTGGGCGGCGCCCAAGGTGAGGTTGAACTTGGCCTTGGGCGCGAAGGCCCACACCGCACCGAGCTTGGTGCAGATCGTGCAGTTGCACTTTAGGGCGCCCGCCGGGTCGAGTTCGACGGTGTAGGCGACGCTGCCGCAGTGGCAGCTCCCGGAATAGCTCTTCGGATCGGCCATGAGGTCCTCGTGGGCTTGAACTTTAGCCGCGTTCCCTATATGTTCTATTTGATGCGCAAGCCAGCTTCTTTCGTAAACGAAAAGCCCTGCTTGCCGTTTCGGCACGAAATCCTATTCCCGAAAATGCACGCTTCTGCCGCGCATCGACCGTCACCAGCCAAAGGAGGATTTCAGAAGAGTTTCAAGCGGTTATAAGGCGAAGCGTGGGACATCCGACCTCCACGGGTCGTGGAGGTACCTAGCCAGGCCAGGGAAGAGACCAGGTCTTCACATTGGTGAAGCTCTTCATCGCCTCCAGCACGCCTTCCTTATAGCCGAGGCCCGAATCCTTGATGCCGCCGAAGGGCGACATCTCGATGCGATAGCCCGGCACTTCCCAGATGTTCACCGTGCCGACCTGCAGCTCGTCGACGAACCTGGTGATGTAGTCGAGGCGGTCGGTGCAGACGCCGGAGGAGAGGCCGTAGGCGGTGCCGTTCGATACCTGGATGGCGTGCGCGATGTCCTTGACCCGGATGATCGGGATCGCCGGACCGAAGGTTTCCTCACGCACCAGCTCGCAGGTGGGATCGACATGGTCGACCACGGTGGGCGGAAACAGCGCGCCGCGGCGGTCGTTGCCATGCAGCAGCTTAGCGCCGTGCTTGGCCACCGCCTCGCTCACGCGGTTCTGGAACAGGGTGGCGGCGCGTTCGTGGATCACGGTGCCGACGTCGGTCTCGGGATCGAGCGGATCGCCCGCCTTCAGCTTCTTCGCCTTGGCCAGCACGCGCTCGACGAAGGCGTCGGCGATCTTGTCGACGACGATGATGCGCTTCACGGCCGTGCAACGCTGGCCCGAATTCTTGGTGGCGCCGGCGACGGCGAGGTCGGCCGCCTTGTCGAGGTCGGCATCCTCCATGACGATCAGCGGGTCGTTGCCGCCGAGTTCGAGGACGATGCGCTTATAGCCGGCCTTGTCGGCGATGTATTTGCCGACGCGGACCGAGCCCGTGAAGGTGACGAGATCGGCGCGCGGATCGACGATCATGGCGTCGCCGATGTCGGAGGGATTGCCGGTGATGACCGACAGCATCTCCGGCGGCAGGCCCGCCTCGTAGAGCGTGTCGGCCAGGAACAGCGCGGTGAGCGGTGTCAGTTCGGTGGGCTTCAGGACGACGCAGTTGTTGGTGGCGAAGGCCGGCGCCAGCTTGTGCGCCACCATGTTGAGCGGATGATTGAAGGGGGTGATGGCGCTGATGGCATTGAGCGGCTGGCGCAGCGTAAAGATCTTGCGCGGCTTGCCGTGCGGGGTGAGGTCGCAGGAGAAGGTCTGGCCGTCGTCGAACAAGCAGAGCTGGCCCGCGAAGGTGAAGACGTCGTAGGCGCGACCGACCTCGTACAGCGAATCCTTCAGGCAAAGCCCCGACTCGAGGGTGATGAGGCGGGAGAGCTCTTCCTTGCGGGCGACCAATAGCTCCGCGGTCTTGAGCAGGATCTGCTGGCGCTGATAGCGCGTCAGCTTGGGCTTGTAGTCGTGGGCGATCTGGAAAGCCTGGGCCACCAGCTCGGGCGTGGCCCGCGGCACGGTGCCGACCAGGCGGTTGTCCCAGGGGAAGCGCACTTCCAGGCGCGCCTGGGTCTCGACCTTCTTGCCGGCAATGCGAAGGTATTCATGCCGCACGTCACCGCGAACCATCGTATCCATTCAGGCCACCAGATTGAGAGCAAGATCGAAGGCGTCGAAGTTGCGCCAGTGACGCGAACCAGCGCCGTTCGCCAGCTTGCGGTTGCAGAGGAGCGGCACTTTCTGCTCGGAGATGCCGCCGTGGCTGCGCAGCGGCTCGGTGAGGCCGGAGAGATCGTGGCGCGAGGCCGAGGTGCCCAGCACCTTGTGCTTGGTCGAGACCACGATGAGGTCGCCCAGGCGATCGGCCGGCAGCTCGAAACGCTTGGCCGCCTCTTCCTTGGTGAGCGCCGCCTCGATGCCGGGAATGGATTTGAGCTTGGCCGCCCATTCCTGCGGATCAGGGCAATAGACGACGGCGAAGGAACCGAGCGCACCATGGTGGACGACGTAGGGATCGGTGATCGGCAGGATGACGCGGGCTTTGTCGGTACCCAGCCATTTGTCGAACAGGTCCTGCAGATAGAGGACGTCAGGCTGGCCGTCGGCGCCAAACTTGGCGTTCATGCCGTGGTCGGCGGTCAGCACGATGGTGCAGCCCATGGCGTCGAGCTTGGCCATGTAGCCGTCCATCATGGCGTAGAAGTCGTTGGCGACCGGTGTGCCCGGCGCGTGCTTGTGCTGAATGTAGTCGGTGGTCGAGAGATACATGATCTCCGGCCGGTCGCGCTCCATGAGTTTTACGCCGGCGGCGAAGACGAACTCGGAGAGTCCGGCGCTGTAGACGTCGGGCACATCCATGCCGACCAGGGCGTTGACGTTCTCGATGCCGTTCTCGGCCAGCGTCGCCTTGTCGGACTTCTCTGAGGAGAAGCTGCAGGCCTTGCCGGCACCGAGCGTGAGGCCCTTGCCGAGAAGGCCGCGCAGCTTGTCCTTGGCGGTGACGACGGCGATGCGGAGGCCCGCGCGCTGGAAGGCCGGGAACAGGGTCTCGACCCGCAGGAACTTGGGGTCGTTCATCATCACCTCTTTCCCGGTGTCGGGATCGAGGAAGTAGTTGCCGCAAATGCCGTGCACTTGCGGCGGCTGGCCGGTGACGATCGACAGATTGTTGGGATTGGTGAAGGAGGGAACGACGCAATCGCCGATCAGGCTGGTCCCCTGTTTAAGAACCTTGGCGAACCACGGCGCGCGGCCAGCGTCGACGGCGCCCTCGATGTAGCCGGGCTCGGAGCCGTCGATGCAGACCACCACGACGGGCTGCCTGGGCAGACGGTAGGTGCGGCCGTTGACGGAAATCTCGCCGCCGATGGTGTTGATGCTGTCGGGTGCCATGGGTCTCTCCTATTCCGCCGCCAAAGCGGGACCGCCATTGGATACACGCAGCTCGTCCAGCACTTCACGGACGGCGGCGAGCGCGCCCTTCATCTGCTCGGGATAGAGGCGGCCGATGCAGCCCATGCGGAAGGAATCAGCCACGGTGAGCTTGCCGGGATAGATCACGTAGCCGCGATCTTTTAGCCCGTCATAGAAGCGCTGGAAGACGAACTTGGGATCGGTCGGCATGTGGAAGGTGACGATGATCGGCGCCTGCAAGTCGTTCGGCAGCAGCGTCTGGAAGCCCATGGCGCGCATGCCGTCGATCAGCACCTTGGCATTGTCGCGGTAGCGCTTGCCGCGGCCGGCGACGCCGCCCTCGGCCGCATGCTCCTCGATCGCCTTGCCCAGCGCCACGATGACATGGATCGGCGGGGTGAAGCGGTACTGGCCGGTGCGGGCAAAGGCTTCGGCCTGGTCGAACAGGTCGAGCACCAGGGTGGTGGCGTTGCCCTTGCATTCGGCGAGGGCGGTGTTGCGGCAGACGACAAATCCGAGACCCGGCACGCCTTCGAGGCACTTGTTCGAGGAGGCGGCGAGCGCATCGTAGGTGATGTTGCGAGCATCGATCTCAAGGGCGCCGAACGCGCTCATCGAATCGACCAGCAGGCGGCGACCTTGCCTGGCGACGATGGCGGCGACCTCGGCGATGGGATTGAGGATGCCCGAGGTGGTCTCGCAATGGACGGCGAAGACGTGGGTGATGGCCTTGTCATCGCTCAGCATCTTCTCGAGCTTGGCGAGATCCGGTGGCGTGTCCTCCGGCGCTTCGAGCGAGGTCGTGGCGCGGCCGGCGATCTGGGCAATTTTGAGGGCCCGCTGGCCGTAGGCGCCGTTGATCAGGACCAGCAGCTTGCCGGTCTTGGGCACGAAGCTGGTGATCATCGCTTCTACAGCGAAGGTGCCCGAGCCCTGGACCGGCACGGTGACATGCGTGCCCTGGGCGCCGGCCAGCTCGACGATGCGGTCGAGCACCATCTTGTTGATGGCGAGGAAGCCCGCGTCGCGCGAGCCCCAGTCGTGGACCATGGCCTGCTTCACGCTGGCCGAGGTGGTGAGCGGGCCCGGTGTCAGCAGCAGCGGATCGCCGGTTTCGGAGGCGGCAGGTTTCTTGGTCATGGCGGCAATGATCGGCTCGCGTCGTCTATCCGTCCAGTATATATTCCATATGCTACCTATAGGTTTCACATATATGACGCCAACCCAGCTCCGCGCTTTCCATCTCGTGGCCGAGGCCGGCTCCTTCTCTGCCGCCGCCCGCGCCTCGGGTCTCAGCCAGCCCAACCTGTCGGGCCAGGTGACGGCCTTGGAGAAGGCCTACGGCGTGCACCTGTTCGACCGCCGTGGCCGCAGCGTCACGCCGACCGAAACCGGCCGGCAGCTGCACGGCGTCACCACGCGGTTCTTTGCCCTCCAGGAGGAAGCCCGCGCGCTGCTGGCAGGAGAGCAGGCGCTGACCCGCGGCCATCTCCGGATCGCGGCCGACTCGGCCCATCATGTCGTGCCGATCATGGCGGCGCTCCGGAAGCGCGCCGGCGGTCTCACCTTTGCGCTCTCGATCGACAACTCCGCCGTCGTGCTCGAGCACCTGCTGCGCCATGAGGCCGATGTCGCGGTGATGGCCAAGAGCGTGTCCGATCCGCGCCTGCACGCGGTGCGGCTACGCACTGACCGGGTGGTGCTGTTTGCACCCACCGGCCATCCGCTGGCCAGGAAAGGCCGCGCCGCACTCGCGGCCCTCAACGGCCAGGAGCTGGTGCTGCGCGAGCGCGGCTCGATCACCCGCGAGGTACTGGAGCAGGCGATGGCCGCGGCCGACGTCCGGCCGGGTTCCATCGTAGAAGTCCAGACCCGCGAGGGCGTGCGCGAGGCGGTGGCCGCGGGCTTCGGCATCGGCGCGGTGTTCGCGAGCGAGCTCGGCGAGGACCGTCGCTTCCGCCGCATCAGCGTCACCGACGGCGATCTCGCCGTCGCCGAATATGCGCTCTGTCTGCAGGAGCGCCGTCGTGTCGCCCTGGTGCGGGCGTTCATGGACGAGGCGACAGAGCTTGCCTCCTGAGATCGCATCCGTAACAAAACTGTCAAATAACTTTCATCATCGATCCGCGAGGCGTAGGATTCCCAAATCATGCACGGCGTAGAGACTCTCCTGAATGTGCTGGGCAGCGTGTGCCTGCTGCTGTGGGGCGTGCGCATGGTCCGCACCGGCCTGACCCGCGCTTTCGGCGCCGCGCTGCGCCGCGCCATCGCCACCTGCTCGCGCAACCGCTTCACCGCCTTCGCTGGCGGCCTCGCCATCACAGGCGTGCTGCAGTCGAGCACCGCGACGGCGCTTCTCCTCTCCTCCTTCGCCGGCCGAGGCCTGATCCCGCTCTCCATCGCGCTTGCGGTCATGCTGGGCGCCGATGTCGGCACCACGATCGCGGCCCAAGTGCTGTCGTTCGACCTCGGCTGGGTGTCGCCGCTCGCCATCGGCGCCGGCGTCATAGCCTTCCTGTCGAGCGAGCAGGAAAAGTCACGCCATCTCGGCCGCGTCGCGATCGGGCTTGGCCTGATGCTGCTGTCGCTGAAGCTTCTGGCCGCGGCCACTGGCCCGCTGCGCGAAGCCCCTGCCTTCATGGCCGCACTGGGCGGGCTGCAAGACGAATATGTCATCGCCGTCATCCTGGCGACGCTCGCCACCTGGTTCGTTCATTCGAGCCTGTCGGTCGTGCTCCTGATCATGTCGTTTGCCGTGGGTGGCCTGATCGAACCCAAGCTCGCCCTGGCCCTGGTGATCGGCGCCAACATCGGCGGCGCGCTGGCGCCCTACATGGCGCAGGCCAGCGCCGATGTGGAAGCCCGACGCGTGCCGCTCGGCAACCTGATCACGCGCGGCATCGTCGGCCTCGCGATCCTTCCCTTCCTCGGCCCGGTCCTCGCGGCGATGACGTGGCTCGACCCCGGGGCGGCGCGGCTCGCGGTCAACTTCCACACGGTGTTCAATGTCGCCACCGCGATCCTCTTCCTGCCGCTGATCGACATCGTGGCATGGCTCTGTCGAAAGCTGCTGCCGGCCCGGCCGGTCGCCGACGATCCGGCGAGGCCACGGCACCTCGACCCCAACGTGCTCGATTCGCCCGCCGAGGCGCTGGGCTGCGCCCTGCGCGAGACGCTGAACCTCGGCGACAGGGTGGCCGACATGCTGCGCCAGACCATGGACGTCTTCGAACGCAGCGATCCCAAGGCGGTGAAGGCGATCGAGGCGGCAGACGATGCCGTCGACCGGCTCCACGAGGCCATCAAGCTCTACCTCATCCAGATCTCGCGCAACGAGCTCGGCGAGGAAGACGGCAAACGCTACGTCGAGATCCTGAGCTTCACCATGAATCTCGAGCATGTCGGTGACATCGTCGACAAGAACCTGATGGAGCTCGCAACCAAGAAGATCCGCAACCGCTACGCCTTCTCGCCCGAAGGCATGGCCGAACTCAGAGTCTTCCATGGCCGCGTGCTGGAGAACCTGGGGCTGGCGCTGAACGTCTTCACCACGCGCGATATTGCGCTGGCCCGCCGCCTGGTCGCCGAGAAGACCGCCATGCGCGAGGCCGAGGCCCACGCCGCCGACAGCCACTTCGCCCGCCTGCGCGAGGGCCGCCCGGAATCGATCGAGACCAGCTCGATCCACATGGACGTGATCCGCGACCTCAAGCGCATCAACGGTCACCTGACGACGGTGGCCTATCCGATCCTCGAGGCGGCCGGCGAGCTGGCGGATACCCGTCTCAAGACGATCGATCAGCCCTTGATCCGCGCTCCGGTGGGATCGTAGGGGCAGCGCAGCGACACCTTTGCCGCAAGGCGCGTGCCGGCGAGATCGACTTCGAAGCGGCCGGCGTCGAGCCAGGCGGCATCGATGCCCGCACCGTCCGCGCGCTTCACGTAGCCCATGCCGACCGACGCGCCGACCGTGTGGCCATAGCCAGCCGAGGTGAGGTCGCCCACCGGCTTGCTGTCACGCAGCAGTGCCTCGCCGCCCCACAGCAGCGGTTCGCCATCAGCAAGTACGACCGATACCAGGCGGCGCGCCAACGGCTTGGCCTTGGCCTCGACCAGCGCCTTCTGACCGATGAAGCCACCGGGCTTGTCGAGCTTTACCGCCCAGCCGAGACCCGCCTGGAAAGGATTGTCATCGGGCGTGAGCTCACGACCCCAGGCGCGATAACCCTTCTCCAGGCGAAGTGTCTCCACGGCGTAGTAGCCGGAGTCGCGCAGGCCGAATTCGACGCCTGCCTCATGCAGGGCCTCGAACACCGTCGCGGCAAACTCGACCGGCACATAGAGCTCCCAGCCAAGCTCGCCCATGTAGGTACGGCGCGAGGCCAGCACAGTGGCATGGCCGACGCCGATCTCGCGGATGGTGGCGAAGGGGAACGCCTCGTTGGAGAAATCGGCGCGGCTCACTGATTGCAGAAGCGCGCGGCTCCGGGGGCCCATCACCGACAGCACGGTCCAGGCCGCCGTCACGTCGGTCAGGGTAGCGCGCGCATCCTCGGGCATGTGGCGGCCGATCCAGTCGGCATCGCGCGTCGGCTGGGCCGAGCCGGTCACGATCAGGAACCTGTCGCGGGCAAGGCGCGCGATGGTGAGGTCGCTCTCGAAGGTGCCGCGATCGTTCAGCAGGCCGGTATAGACGGTGCGGCCCACAGGCACGGCGATGTCGTTGGCGGAGAGATGCTGCAGCACCTTCTCGGCGTCGTGGCCCTGCATCAGGAACTTGCCGAACGAGGTCTCGTCGACCACCGTGACGCCTTCGCGGGTGGCGCGATGCTCAGCCGCGACATGGTCGAACCACTCGCCCCGGCCCCAGCCATACTGCATGTCCGGCGACTTGCCGATGCCGGCAAACCAGTTCGGCCGCTCCCAGCCCATCTTGTTGCCGAACCAGGCGCCGCGGGCTTTCAGGCGATCATAGAGCGGAGAGCGGCGGAACGGCCGGCCGCTTTCCTGCTCGCGTTGCGGCCACGGCATCTTGTAATGCAGGCCCAGCGTCTCGGCGACGCGCGCGCGCAGCCAGGAATCGTTGCCGTGAAAGCCGGCGAAACGGCGGATGTCGACCGGCCACAGATCCATGGTGGGCTCGCCGGCCACGATCCATTCGGCCAAGGCCATGCCGGCACCGCCTGAGCTGGCGATGCCCATCGAGTTGAAGCCGGCACCAACGAAGAAGCCGCGCAGGTTCGGCGCCTCGCCCAGTATGTAGTTCAAATCAGGCGTAAAACTTTCTGGACCGTTCATGAAGGTCTTGATGCCAGTCTTCTCCAGCGCCGGGACGCGGATCAAGGCGTTGTCCATCAGGATCTGGAACTGGTCCCAGTCATCCGGCAGCATGCCGAATTCGAAGTCGTCGGGAATGACGTCCTTGTTCCACGGCTTGGCGTCGGGTTCGAAGCCGCCCATCAGGAGGCCGCCGACCTCTTCCTTGAAGTAGATGTAGCCATCGGGATCGCGCATCACCGGCAGGTCGCGCGGCACGTTCTCCATCTTCTCCGTCACGATATACATGTGCTCGCAGGAATAGAGCGGCACCGTGACGCCGACCATGCGGCCGACCTGGCGCGCCCACTGGCCGCCGCAGTTGACCACGATCTCCGCGGTGATCGGCCCCTCAGTAGTCTGCACGCCGGTGACGCGTCCATCCTTGGTGTCGATCGATGTGACCCGCGTCTTCTCGAAGATGCGGACACCGCCATTACGCGCTCCCTTGGCCAGCGCCTGGGTGATGTCGGTGGGATTGGCCTTGCCGTCGCCCGGCAGCCACACCGCGCCCACCAGATCGTCGGTGCGCATGATGGGATATTTGTCGCCGGCCTCCTTGGGAGTGAGCGGCTCGCAGTCGACGCCCTGCGCATTGGCCATGGCAACAGAGCGGCGCAGCAGCACCATCCGCTCCTCGGTGCGCGCCACCGAAAGCGAGCCGCACTGCTTCCAGCCGGTGGCAAGGCCGGTCTCGGCCTCGAGCCTGGCATAGAGATCGGTGCTGTAGCGGATCAGGCGCGTCAGGTTCTGGTAGCTGCGGAGCTGGCCCACGAGCCCGGCGGCATGCCAGGTCGTGCCGCCGCTCAGCCGCCCCTGCTCCAGCAGCACCACGTCCTTCCAGCCAAGCTTTGCCAAGTGATAGGCGGTCGAGCAGCCCATGATGCCGCCGCCGATGATGACGACACGGGCCTGGGTGGGGAAATTCGGCGCCATGTCAGAGCCGGCCGCTCACGGCGGCGTCGTACATCTTGCGCATCTCTGGCACTCCTGCTTTCACCGGATTGCCGCCGGCCGTCGGATCGACCGCGGCCATCTCGGCGAACTTGTCGAGATGCTCGACCTTCACGCCGAGCTCGGCCAGCGTATGCGGGATGCCGACCTCGCGGCGGAGGTCGAGCGTCCACTGCATGAAGCCGTCGAAGGTCGGGGCGCGCAGGTCGAGCCAGCGCGCCAGCCGCACGACCTTCTCCTCGATCGCCGGACGGTTGAACTTCACCACGTAGGGCATGGCAACGGCATTGGTGAGGCCGTGATGGGTATCGAGCACCGCGCCGACCGGATGCGACAGCGAATGGATGGCGCCCAGTCCCTTCTGGAAGGCCGTCGAGCCCATTTGCGAGGCGGCCAGCATGTGGCCGCGGGCCTCGACATCGCGGCCGTCCTTCACGGCGCGCGCCAGGTTCTCCTTCACGAGCCGCATGCCTTCGACGGCGATGCCTTCCGCATAGGGGTGATAGCCCGGCGCGCAATAGGCTTCGAAGCAATGGATGAAGGCATCCATGCCGGTGCCGGCCGTGAGCTTGGCCGGCAGGCCGACCGTGAGTTCGGGATCGGCGATCACGACCTGGGGCATCATCTTCGGGTGGAAGATCACCTTCTTGGTGTGCGTCTTCTCGTCGGTGATGACCGACGCGCGGCCGGTTTCCGAGCCGGTGCCGGCCGTAGTCGGCACGGCGATCGACGGGTAGATGCCGGCCGGGTTGGCGCGCATCCACCAGTCGCCGATATCCTCGAAATCCCACATCGGCCGCGTCTGGCCTGCCATGAAGGCGATCGCTTTGGCCGCGTCGATGCCGCTGCCGCCGCCCCAGGCGATAACGCCGTCATGCTTGCCCGCGCGCAGCACGCGGATGCCCGCCTCGACATTGGCGGCCACAGGGTTGGGCTTGACCTCGCTGAACAGCGCCACCTCGAGGCCGGCTTTGCGCAGGGCCAACATGGCATCGGCAATCATCGGCAGCTTGGCCAGGCCAGGGTCGGTCACCAGCAACGGCCGCTTGAGGCCGACGGCCTTGCAGGCCTCGGCCAGCTCCTTGATGCGGCCGGCACCGAAGCGGATCGAGGTCGGGTAATTCCAGTTGCCGACGAGCGGCGTGGACGCAGCCATCAGATGATTTCCATGTAGCGTTCGAGTTCCCAGTCCGTGATGGCCTTGCGGAACTCCCGCTCTTCCCATTCACGCGTTGCAGAGTAATGATCGACGAAGGCATCGCCGAACAGGTTGCGCGCCGGCTTCGACGCCTTCAACCGTCCGGCCGCATCCATCAGGGTACGCGGCAGCTGCGACTTCACCGGATGTTTTAGGGCATAGGAGTTGCCCTTGATCGGCTCGCCCGGCTCGATCTTGTTCTCGATCCCCCACAGGCCCGCGCCGACCGCGGCGGCCAGCGCCAGGTAGGGATTAGCATCGGCGGCGGCGACCCGGTATTCGACGCGCGTCGACTTGGCCGAGCCCGGGATGATGCGGAGCGCCGTGGTGCGGTTTTCGACGCCCCAGGTCGCATCCGTGGGCGCCCAGAAGCCGGGGATGAGCCGGCGGTACGAATTCACCGTCGAGGCGACCATCGCCAGCGTCTCCGGCATCAATGCCCGCTGACCGCCGACGAAGTGGCGCATCGTCGTGCTCATGCGATGCGGCGCCTTCTCGTCATAGAAGGCCGACTTGCCGCCCTTCCACAGCGACATGTGCATGTGGCCGCCACAACCCGGCCAGTCCTTCGACCATTTGGCCATGAAGGTGGCGAGCCAGTCGCGCTTCTGCGCCAGCACCTTGGTGAAGAGCTTGAACAGCGCCGCGCGGTCGGCCGATGGCAGCGCGTCGCCGACGCGCAACGCGGCCTCGAGGACGCCTGCGCCGGTCTCCGTGTGCAGGCCCTCGATGCCCATGTCCATCGTCTCGCACATGGCGAGCAGGTCCTTGTAGAAATCGGACAGGACCGAGTTGCGCAGCACCGAGTAGCCGAAGAAGCCCGGCGAGATCGGCTTCAGGTTGCGATAGCCCTTCTCGCGGATCGAGAACGCGGTCTCGGCAAAGACGAAGAACTCGTATTCAAAGCCGACCTTGACCTCGAAGCCCATCTTGGCCGCGCGCGCCAGCACGCGCCGCAGCACGCCGCGCGGACAGATCTCCTCCGCCCGGTCGACGAACTCGCAGAGGAACAGCAGGTTGCCCGGCTCGGTCGCGATCTCGCGGCAGGTGTCCGGCAGGACGCGGACGTTGGCGTCGGGATAGCCGGAGTGCCAGCCGGTGTAGGCGACATTGTCGTAGAGCTGGTCGTTGGAATCCCAGCCCAGCACCACGTCGCAGAAGCCGAAGCCGCCTTCCAGCGCGGAATGGAACTTGTCGATATGGATGTACTTGCCGCGCAGGATGCCGTCGATGTCGTGGACGCCCACCTTGATGTGGGTCAGGCTCCGTTCCTTGACGATCTTGCGGGCATCAGCCGCCGTCTTGACCTGGCGCGGATCCATGCCGTCCCCCGATTGACTTCCACTTTCCTCAGTTTGTCAGAGGCCGGTCTATCTCGACAGTATGAAATCGACCGGCCACGTCACCAGCTGGGGGAAGATTGTCAGGACCGCAGTGAAGACCATCATGATCAGGAAAAAGGGAATCACTTTCCAGGCGACGTAAGTTTGCGAATCGCCGGTGATGTTCTGGATCACGAACAGGTTGAAGGCCACCGGCGGGCTGATCTGTGCCATCTCGATGGTGAGGATCAGGAAGATGCCGAACCACAATTTGTCGAAGCCAGCGGCGAGCACGACCGGCAGCACGATCGGCAGGGTCAGCACGATCATGGAGAAGCCTTCCAGCACCGTGCCAAGCAGGATGTAGAAGAACATCAGGAACATGATCAGCACGAAGGGCGAGAGCTGCCACGAGGTGATGGCCGCCGAGACGAACTGCGGCACGCGGAGGTTGGCCAGCACAGTACCGACCATGAACGCGCCGATCACGATCATGCCGATCATGCAGGTGGTCTGGACGGAGCCCAGCAGTGCGTCGCGGACGCCCTTCCAGCTCAAGGTCCCCTGCCCGGCCGCGACAGCCAAGGCACCCAGCACACCGATGGCCGAGGCCTCGGACGGGCTGGCGATGCCAGCATACATGGTGCCGAGCACGGTCAGGATCAGGAAGGCCACCGGTCCCAGCTCGATCAAACTCTTGAAGCGATCGGCCCAGGTCCAGGTGGTGTGATCGTCGTTCGGCACCAGCTTGGGATTCAGGATCGACCGGATCGCCATATAGCCCATGAAGCAACCGGCAAGCGCAAAGCCCGGCAGGAAACCGGCCGTGAACAGGCGCAGGAGCGATTCCTCGGCCAGCACGGCATAGATGATCATTGGGATCGAGGGCGGGATAAGGAAACCCAGCGTCCCCGCCCCGGCCAGGCTGCCGACCGCCAAGCCCTTGTCGTAGCCGCGCTTCAGCAATTCGGTGAGCGTGATGCGGCCGACCACCTGCGTGGTCGCCGCCGACGAGCCCGAGATCGCCGCAAACATCGAGCAGCCGATCACCGTGGTGTGGAACAGGCGGCCCGGCAGGAAGCTCATCCAGGGCGCGATGCCTGAGAACAGCGACTGCGACAGACTCGTGCGAAACAGCAGCTCGCCCATCAGGATGAACAGCGGCAGCGAGACGATGTCCGACGAGGTCGCCACGTTGAACGCCCAGTTGGCGATCAGCTTGTGCGTCGGCAGGTTGGTATACATCTCCAGCAGCACGACCGCCGTGGCAATCAGCGCCGGCCCGATCCAGATGCCGACGCAAAGAAGCCCCACCATCAGGATCAGCAGCCAGGTCAGGATGGCAGTCATGTGCTTACTCGATGTCCTGACCGATGCGCAGGCTGGCGTCGTCGCCCGGCTCACCGCGCAGCAGACGGCCCAGCCGAGCAATTGCCTGAAGGGTGAAGAGAAGCGATCCCAGCGCCAGCGGGAACTGCGTGATCCAGCGCAGGATCTCGCTCTTCTCCGGCGAGCGCGACTCGCGCATCCAGGAAAACCACGTCATCTCGCCCAGCGCCCAGGTGAGATAGGCCGCGATCGCGATGCCGCAGACGGTCGAGAACAGGTCGAAGAAGCGCGCCACGGGCTTCGGGACATTCTCGAGCAGGACGTTGACGCGGATTTGCGCGCCGGCGCGCAAGGCGTAGGCAGCCCCCATCAGGAATGCAGCGCCCATCAAATAGGCGCTGAATTCCCAGGCAAAATAGAGGCTGACATTGAACAGATTGCGGCATGCGACCTCGGCCACGATCAGGCCGAGGATGGATGCGATGCAGATCGCCGACGCCCAGCCGCCCCACAGGGACAGCTCTTCGATCGCGTCGAGGACGCGACCGACCGGATCGGGCGGACGACCTGAAGAACCGACGGACACGATCAGGAGCGTCCCAGGTCCTTCTTGTACTTGGCGATGATGTCGGCGGCAGCGGGGCCTGCGCGGTCGATAAAGGCCTTCTCGAGCCCGATAGTCTTCTCGCGCATTTCCTTCAGCATCGCCGGCGGCACCACGATCATTTCCATGCCGCCCTCGGTCAGGCGCTTGGCGCTGCTCGCATCAGCATCGCTCGCAACCTTCCAGAACTCGGGCTCGAGCTTGGCCGCCAGGTCCTTGATGATCTTCTGGTTGGCGGGCGAGATCTTCTTCCAGGTGTCGTTGTTGATGGTGACGATCTGCGAGCTCCAGACGTGGTTGGTCTTGTAGAAGTACTTCAGGAACTCCCAGAACTTGCCGTCGACGCCAGACACCGAGGAGGTGGTGACGCCGACCACGGCACCCGAAGCCAGCGCTGGCACAGTCTCGCCCCAGGGGATCTGGACGGCGGCCATGCCGAGCGAGTTCACCATGTCGCCCGCCTGCCGATCGGGCACGCGGATCTTGAGGCCCTTCAGCCCGTCCAGCGTGTCGGACTTCGTCTTGGTGTGCAGGTACTGCGTCGGCCACGGCACGGTGTAGAGGATCGTCTGGTTGAACTTGGTGGCGATCTTGTCGAATTCGGGCCGCGCGTATTTCTGCAGCACCTTGAGATCTTCCGGATTGCCGACCAGGAACGGCACGCCCTCGATGCCCAGGAGTGGCGCATCGCCGACCTGCTGGATGTTGAGGATGTCGGCCATCGGCACCAGCCCGTCGCGCACGGCGTTGAGCTGCTCCGGCCCCTTGTAGCCCAGCGATCCACCGGAATGGACCGTGATCACCACCTGGCCATTGGTCGCCTTGGCGACTTCCTCGGCGAACAGCTTGGCGTTCTTGGTGTGGAAATTACCGTCCGGCCACACCGTCGCTAGATCGAGTTTCATCGGCGCCTGCGCACCCACGATGGAAGGCGCGCCGATCACTGCCGCCGCACCTGCTCCCACGCCTGCCTTCAAGGCCGTCCTGCGTCCCAGTTTCATCGCAAACCCCTTCGTTAGTTGATTCCCCGTCCCAGACTACTCGGCCGCATGTGGCGGCTTGTACGCATAAAGCCTGTCGGCCGTCTCCGGCGAGATCAGCTCGTCGGCAAGATCGTTGGCGACCTGCGCCCGATCGCGCTCCGCCGGCGCGCCGATACCACCGCCGCCCGGCGTCATGACGATGAGGCGGTCGCCCGGCGGGATGAGCTGGAATCCCTTGCCCTTGAGCGTCTGGCCCGACTTCAGCGCCACGAAACCCGCCTCGCCGTCGCCGCCACCATCGCGGCCACGCGCGGGATAGTCGATCCGGTCGAAGGCCGCGAGCAGGTCGAAGGGTTCGGCGATACCGCTTTCGATTTCCATGATCTGACCGAGCCCGCCGCGCGAGCGGCCGGCGCCGCCTGAATCGGGGCGGAACTCCTTGCGCCAGAAGATCAAGGGCGTCTGGGTCTCGGCGATCTCGACCGGCGTGCCGCGCACGCCGCTGGGATAGGCGGTGGCCGAGAGACCGTCCTTGTCCGGCCGCGCGCCGGTGCCGCCGTTCGAGGTGATGGCCATGCCGAAGCCGTAGTTGCCGCCCTCGCCGCCGTGCACGCGACCACGCACGTTGATGTTCCACAGGCACGAGGTGCCTTCGGCCGGGACGCGATCGGGAATGATCTGACGCAGGCACCCGAAAACAACGTCCGGCAGCATCTGGCCGATGACATGGCGCGAGGCAACGGCCATCGGCTTGGGGGCGTTCAGGATGGCGTCGGGCGGCGCCGACACAGTGAGCGGCTCGAGCGATCCGGCATTGTTGGGAATGTGGGTCGCGACCACGCAGCCCAGCCCGAACACGGTGTAGGCCGTGGTGTAGGCGTGCGGCACGTTGATGCCTCGCTTGGAGGCGCCGGTGGTGCCGCTATAATCGACATGGATGCCATTGTCGGAAACCGTGAGCGCGGCCTTCAGCGTCACCGGCTCGTCGTAGCCGTCGACCGTCATGCTGTTGTGCCAGGTGCCCTTGGGCAGCTTGGCGATCTCGGCCAGCACCGCCTCGCGCGAACGGGCGATGATATGCTCGCCGAGCTGATCCAGCGTGTCGATGCCGAACTCGTCCATCATCTCGACCAGCCGGCGGCTGCCGACGTCGTTGCAGCCGGCCAGCGAGTAGACATCACCCTCGGTGTCGACCGGCTGGCGCGTATTGGCGCGGATCATCGCCATCAGCGTCTCGTTCACCCGGCCGTTGTCGAATAGTTTCAGCATCGGGATGTAGAGACCCTCCATGAACACGTCGGTGGCGTCGGGGCCGAAGCCGATGCCGCCGATGTCCATGAGATGGCTGGTGCAGGAGAACAGCGCGACCAACTTGCCGTTGCGGAAGCAGGGCGTGGTGATGACGAAGTCGTTGAGATGGCCAGTGCCCATCCACGGATCGTTGGTGATGTAGGCGTCGCCCGGCTTCATGGTGTCGACCGGGAAGTAGCGCAGGAAATGCTTCACCGACTCGGCCATGGAGTTCACATGACCCGGCGTGCCGGTGATGGCCTGGGCCAGCATGCGGCCCTGGAGGTCGAAGATGCCAGCCGAAAGGTCGCCCGCCTCGCGCACGATCGGGCTGAAGGCGGTACGCATCAGCGTCTGCGCCTGCTCCTCGACCACGGCGATCAGGCGGTTCCACATGATCTGCAGATCGATCAGCCCGACGCTGTTGGATTGGCTCATGCCTCTCTCCTCACCCGGCCTTGCGATCCATGACGATACAGCCTGATGCATCGATGTGCGCGGTAAAACTGGCCGAAATATAGGTCGAGGTCTCGTCCTCGGCCACGATCGCCGGCCCGGCGAAAGCGCTGCCCGGCGGCAACTTCTCGCGGCGATAGACCGGCACTTCTGTGGTCCGGCCGCTGCGGCCGTCGAACACCGGGCGGCGTGCGACCGGCACGGGTGGCGGTGCGGCAGGCGCCGCACCCTGCACCGCCGGCAGGTTGGTTTCGGTCGAGACCTGCACCGACCAGCTCAGGATCTCTATGGCGGCGTTGGGGATGTGGCGTTCGAACAGCGCCGCGTAGTCGCGTTCGTAGGCCGTGCGCAGCGCCTCGGCGTCGCTCGCGACCAGCGGCCGCGATGGCAGCACGACCATGATCTCGTGGCCCTGGCCGATATAGCGCATGAAGGCCACGCGGCGCTCGAAGGTCTTCATGCCGCGCGCACCTGGGGCCACCAGCGCCGTCGCCTCGATGCTCATCTCGCCCAGGAGTTCCGAGGCCGAGGCTCCGTCGAAAGCGTCGAGTCGCATGTAGCGGCTGCGGACCAGCTCGAAGGAGACAGGCGCCGCCAGAAAACCCACCGCCGAGCCGACACCGGCATTGGGCGGCACGATCACGCGCTGGACGCCGATCTTCTCAGCGACCCGGGCGGCATGCAACGGGGCCCCGCCACCGAAGGCGATCAGATTGTACTGGTTGACCACGGCGCCGCGCTCGACAGCATGCACGCGGGCGGCACTGGCCATGTTCTCCGACACCATCTCGTAGACGGCATAGGCCGCCATGTCGGTCGACAGTCCCAGGCCCTGGGCGATGTCGCGGTCGAGCGCCCCCTTGGCGGCCTCGAGATCGAGCGCGATCGTGCCACCAGCGAAATCCTTGGGGTCGATCGTGCCCAGCACGACATTGGCGTCGGTCACCGCCGGATGCCGGCCGCCGCGGCCGTAGCAGGCCGGCCCCGGCTCGGCGCCGGCGCTTTCCGGGCCCACCGTCACGCGCTTCAGCGCGTCGAGCCGCGCGATCGAGCCGCCGCCTGCCCCAATCTCGACCATCTCGATCACCGGGATGCGCACGGGAAGACCCGAGCCCTTGAGGAAGCGGGCGGCACGGTCGACCTCGAACAGCCGCGCGGTGTGCGGCGTGAAATCGTCGATCAGGCAGATCTTGGCCGTCGTGCCCCCCATATCGTAGCTGAGCGCGCGCTTTTCACCGGCGCGCGCCGCCATCTGCGCAGCAAAAATCGCGCCGCCCGCCGGGCCCGACTCGATCAGCCGCACGGGAAAGCGCCGCGCCGTCTCGATGGCGGTGAGGCCGCCGCCCGACGTCACGAGGTAGATCGTGCCTTTGAATTTCTCGGCGGCAAGGGCTGCCTGCATGCGCGCGAGGTAGGAATCCATGAGCGGTTGCACGTAGGCGTTGGCCACGGCCGTCGAGGTGCGTTCGTACTCCCGCACCTCGGGACAGACTTCGCTGGAAAGCGTCACCTTGAGCTTGGGCTGCTCGGCGAGCAGAATCTCGCGCGTCCGCCGCTCGTGCGCCGGATTGACGTAGGCGTGCATGAACGCGACAGCGACGCTTTCGATGCCCTGGGTGCCGAGTTCAGCCGCGATCGCGCGCACGGCCGCCTCGTCGAGTGCCAGCCGCACCTTGCCGTGCACATCCATGCGCTCCGGAACAGTGAAGCGGAGCGCGCGCGGCACCAGCGGGCGGGGCTTCTCGATGGTCAGATCGTACTGGTCGTAACGGCTTTCGTTGGCGATATCGAGGACGTCGCGGAAGCCTTCGGTGGCAATCAGGGCGGTGCGGGCGCCCCGGCGCTCGATTATGGCGTTGGTGGCAAGGGTCGTTCCATGTACGAACACCGTGACGTCGCCGAAGCCACGCCCGGCATCCTCCAGGATTAACCGTACCCCGTCGAGCACCGCCTCTTCCGGCCGCTGCGGCGTCGTCAGCAGTTTGCGCGTCAGCCGCCGCCCGCCCTCTTCCAACACCACGTCCGTAAACGTGCCGCCAATGTCGACGGCAATGCGCAAATCCTTGACCACCTTGGCTCCAAACCCCCATCCCACAACGCGGGCGCGACCGTAGACCGGCGTTCCGTGCGTTGCAATTCGCAGGCCAGGGCGCCTATGGTCGCTCCGTGACGGCCACGGCCTCCAGTCTTCGCGCGCGCACTCATGCGCTGCTGCACTTCACCGATCCCAGCGACGCGGGGCGCCGGTGGCGGCGGCTGCACCTTTGTGTGCTTGGCGTTGGCCTATTCGCCGTGATCCTGCTGTCGATCGACGACCTCTCGCTCGATACGCGGAACGCGCTGCGCTACGCGATCTGGGCGGTCGCCCTCCTGTTCTTCATCGAATACGTCGTGCGACTGTGGGCGGCGCCGGAAGAGGGCCGCTATAGAGAGAGCTCCCCCACGATGGCCCGGCTGCAATGGGCAGTATCCCTGCCGGGTCTGGTCGGACTCCTGGCGACCGTGCCGACGTTCATGTGGCTGGCCGGCTACCGCATCGTAGGTTCCGATGCAGCGTCGATCTTCTGCGTCCTCTGGATCCTCAAGCTCGGCCTGCACGCACCTGCTCTCGGTACCTTGGCCCGAGTCGTGTCAAACGAACGCGCACCGATCGCCGGCGTCATGGCCCTGTTCTTGATTGTCCTGGTCATCGCCGCAACCGCTGCGCATCTGCTCGAGCGCGGGCGTCAGCCGGAGGCGTTCGGCAGCCTGCCCAACGCCCTGTGGTGGGCGGTCGTGACACTGACGACGACCGGTTACGGTGACGTGGTACCGGTCACGGCGGGCGGACGCCTGGTCGGCTCTGTCCTGATGATCAGTGGCATTTCCGTGCTCGCCATCATGACCGGCGTGCTCGCGACCGGCTTCGCCCAGGAAGAGCGGCGGCGCGAGTATCTCAGGGTCTGGGAGCAGGTGGCACGCGTGCCGATCTTCGCCGCCCTGGGTGTCGTCACCCTGTCCGAGATCGTGGGCAAATTGCGGACTCGCTACTATCCCTCGCATGTCACCATCATGCGGCGCGGCGATCCCGGCGACTCGATGTTCTTCATCTCAAGCGGCGAGTGCGAAGTCCGCCTGCCGAGCGGCGGCACCGTAAAACTTGGCGAAGGCGCATTCTTCGGTGAAATGGCGCTTCTTGAGCGTCAACCCCGCTCCGCCACCGTGGCGACGGTGCGACCGACCACATTGCTGGTGCTTTATGCCAGCGACTTCTACGAGATCGCTTCGCGCATCCCTGCCTTGGCCGAAGCCGTCGAAATGGAGGCGAAGCGGCGACGCGAGGAGAATCTCGGAAGGGCCTCAGGCGAAGTCAAAAAATGATCGAAGCCGATCTCCAGGGTGGGCTGGAGGGGTGCTCCCCGCCTAGTCCCCCCTGGAATGGACTTTCCCAGCATGCTCGGGGGCTGGAGAGGCCAGGAAACCCCATTCCGGGCCTTTGCCGCCGGCAAATGACATGATCCGGCTCCCTGGGCGGGACCTACCCCGGGCCGGCATCGCCATTGGCCCGGCCCTCACCTTCGGCTATATCGCGGCCCGACACGCGGCCTCGGCCGGCCGCTGAACGCCCCACGACAACGAAAGCTGTCTGAATGTCGCTCATCACGCCCGTAATCCTGGTTGGCGGCTCCGGCAAGCGCCTGTGGCCGCTTTCGCGCGAGAGCATGCCGAAGCAGTTCGTCCCGCTGGTCGGCAAGCAGTCGACCTTCCAGCAGACGCTGCTGCGCGTCGCCGACAGCACGCTGTTCAGCAAGCCCGTGATCGCGACCAACGACGCCTATCGCTTCATGTGCGAAAGCCAGGCCAAGGACATCGGCGTCGAGATCGACATCCTGGTCGAGCCTTCACGCCGTGATTCGGGGCCCGCCATGGCCGCCGCTGCCGCCTACACGCGTGGGCTCGGCGCCAAGGCCGTACTGGCGCTGGCGTCGGACCATCTGGTGATCGGCATCGAGGAATTCCTTGCCGGCTGCCGCGAAGGCCTCGCCGCCGTCGAGAAGGGCGGCATCGTGACCTTCGGCATTCCGCCGACCGAACCCAAGACCGACTACGGCTACATCCGTCCCGGCAGCGAACGTATCGGCACGGTGATGAAGGTCGCCGCCTTCGTCGAGAAGCCCAACGCCCAGATGGCGCTGCGCTACATCGCCGAAGGCCTGCTGTGGAACAGCGGCAACTTCCTGTTCCAGCCCGAATTGCTGCTCTCCGAGATGGCGCGCTTCGAGCCCGCCATGGCAGCCGCCGCCGAGGAGGCCGTGGCCAAGGCCAAGAAGACCGGCTCAACCGTGTTCCTCGATGCCGAGGCCTTCGCCAAGGCGCCGGCCAAGTCGATCGACTACGCCGTGATGGAACGCACCGACAAGTGCTGGGTGGTGCCGGCCAGGTTCCGCTGGTCCGACCTCGGCACCTGGGACGCGTTACTCGATGTCGGTGAGGCTGACAGCGCCGGTAACGTTACCGAAGGCCCGGTGGAGCTCGACCATGTGCGCAATTCCTACATCCGCTCCGATGGCCCGCTGACCGCCGTGATCGGCGTCGAGGATGTCGTCGTCGTGTCGATGAACGACGCCGTCCTGGTCGGCCATCGCGACAACCTCCCGCGCCTGAAGGACGTCGTGCAGCGCATGTCGGACGGCAAGCACCGCGCCGCGACCGAGCATGCCGTGATGCACCGCCCCTGGGGCAGCTATCAGGATATCGACCGCGGCGAGCGCTTCCGCGCCAAGCGACTCACGGTCAAGCCCGGCGCCAAGCTCAGCCTGCAAAGTCACAACCGGCGGGCCGAGCATTGGGTCGTCGTGAAGGGTATTGCGGAGGTGACACTCGACGGCCAGATCATGACCTTGCACGAGAACGAATCGACCTACATCCCGATCGGCGGCATCCACCGCCTCGCCAATCCCGGCACCGAGCTGCTGGAAGTTGTTGAAGTCCAGACCGGCGACTATGTCGAAGAGGACGATATCGTCCGCTACGAAGACATCTACGCCCGGGTCTGATCATGAGCTTCGGCGCCCACCACGAATGGGGTAAGCTTCGCGAGGTCGTCATCGGCATCTCGCCTGCCGAGGATTTCGTCGTCTTCTACGAAGAGTCGCAGCGTTGGCTGGTGCCGCCGGGTGATGCCTTCAGCCGCCAACATGCCGGCCGCCGCCTAATCGATATCGATCCCGAGTGGGCCACACGCATCGAACGCCAAGCCGACGCGCTGGCCGAACTGGTCGTCCGCGAGGGCGTCATCGTGCACCGGCCGGAGCGCCTGAAGGGCGACGAGCGCACATTCCTCGCCCCCAATGGTGAAGGTGCCCAGCTTTTTCCGCGGGACGGCATGATCGTGGTCGGCAACCATTTCATCGATGCCTCTCTTCGCCTGAAGTGCCGGCAACGCGAACGCTATGGGTTGCGGCCGATTATCCAGCAGGTCGTGCAGCAGCGCGGTGCGCGCTGGTCGAGCGTGCCCCTGGGTTCGCCTGCTTGCGTGGACGGACCGTTCCTCGAAGGCGGCGACACCTTGCTGAACGGCTATGAGATCTATGTCGGGATTTCCGGCTGCGCCTCTGACCTCGCCGGCGCCGACTGGCTGCAGGCGTTGCTGGGCGACGCCTATAGGGTCATTCCCGTGGCGATGAAATCGAACGTGCTCCATCTCGATTGCGCCCTGGCGCTGATCAAGCCCGGCCTGCTCGTCTGGTGCCCGGAGAAGTTCATCGATGGCCTGCCGATATCGCTGCGGGATTGGGACGCGATCACCGTCTCCAAGGACGAAGCGAACCTGTTGGCGACCAACGGCCTCGTGCTCGAGGAAGGCCGCGCCATCATCGACGCCGGCAACGCCCGCGTGATCGAGGAACTGCGCAAGCGCAAAGTCGACGTCATCCCCCTGCCCTTCGACGGCCCGATCAGCACCGGCGGCGGGCTGCGCTGCGCCCATCATCCGCTGCTGCGTGAAAGCGTGCTGACCTAGGCGCCCTTCTTGGGCGTGCGGTCGAAGACGACCGGCTTGGGCTTACTGAAAGCCTTCTTGATATGCACGCCTAGCGACCGGACGACGGTCGCGATCTGACCGCCGGCGAAACGCAGCAGCACGACGCCGAATGCCAACGGCGGGATCTCGCCGCCCCGGATGAAATTGTGACCGGCGCGCAGGAAGGTCGTGGCGCAGAACAACACCCAGGCCACCGTGATGACGAAAAGCGTCAGCAGGAGCGGCATGAGCTGCGGCGCCAACAAGGCCGCCAGGAGGCCCGATGCCACGCCGACCAGCAGCACGGGCTGGTTCAGCGACATGCAGAGATGCAGCAGTGCCGCCACCTTGGCCGACGGCGTGATGTCGCGGCTTTTCAGGATCTCGGGGACCATCCGAAACGAGACGTGACGGAAGCCATCCTGCCAGCGTTGCTGCTGGCGCAGCCAAGTCTGGGTGTCGGCCGGCAATTCGCCCGGCACCCCCACGCTGACCACGAACAGCGCGCGCCATCCCTTCACCCAGCCGCGGTAAGTGAGGTCGAGATCTTCGGTGACGGTATCGCCCTTCCAGCCGCCGCCGGCGTCGATGGCCGCACGCTGCCAGATGCCGCAGGTGCCGTTGAACGGCAGCGGATGGCCCGCCCAACAGCGCGTCGCCTGCTCGATTCCGAGATGGGCATCGAGCGTCACCATCTGCATCTCGGTGAGCGCGTTCTCGTGCGGATTGAGGAAGTCGAAGCGCGCCTGGACGAAGGCGGTTCTGGGCTCGGCGAAGAACGGCCGCATGCAGACGCGCAGGAAGTCGACCGGCGGTAGATAGTCGACATCGAAGATCGCGAAGAAATCATGAGGTGTCTGCTGCATTGCCTGGTGCAGCGCCCCGCCCTTGTAGCCGCTGCGGTCGATGCGCTGCAGCGCCACGACGTCGAAACCTTTGGCGCGAAGCTCCGCGGCCACGGCGCGGACCATATCGGCGGTCTCGTCGGTGCTGTCGTCGAGAAGCTGGATATGCAGCTTGTCGCGCGGCCAGTCGAGTGCCGACGCGGACTCGGCGCCGCGGCGCACCACGGCCCCTTCATTGAAGGACGGAATCTGTACGACCACGTGAGGCAAGTCGACGTCCGCCGGCAACGGCGTGGCCAGCAGAATCTCCTCCCGCCGCATCCCTGCATCCTTCAGGCGATGGTGGAGGATCACCATGTAAAGCAGGCTGCCGATGAAAGCCGCCAGCAGCACGCAGCAGACCGCGAAGAGGGCGGCGAAGAGCAGAGCGAGAGTGGCGATGACGACCATCGGCGTTCAGGTGCCGGTCTTCGGCGTGCGATTGAATTCGGTCTTCTTGCCCAGTCCGGCACCCACTATCGCGCCGGCATTGGCGACGGCGAGATAGACGATCAGGGCCGGTACGGTCGCCGCCGTGACGAGATAGTCCATCACGCTGCCGCGGCCGAGGCGGCTATGGGCCCCCCAGGTCATGCCGATCAGTACGAACAGCATGCCGACCAGCCACAGCCACAGGCAGAACCGGAATCCGCCCAAAAGGTGCCCATGGCCCAGGATCGACAGGACAAGCGCCACCATGCCCACGACCAGGACCGGGAAGATGAGCTGCTGGCCGAGGGCGATCGTCGTCGTGAGCTTGGCCTCGGTCGACCAATCCGACTTCCAGATCGGGACGATCAGCTTGCGGGCAACCTGTACGAACCCCTTGGACCAGCGGCTCTGCTGGGCACTGAAATCGTCGATCTTCTGCGGCAACTCGCCAACCACATGCGGTTCCATCAGGAAGACGCCGTTCCAACCCTTGAGATGGGTGCGCAGCACCAGGTCGAGGTCTTCCGACAGGGTATCGTGTGACCAGCCGCCGGCCTCTTCCACGGCGGCACGGCGCCAGATGCCGCCGGTGCCGTTGAACTGGAAAGGCACACCCCGCCGCGCCCGAACATCCTGCTCGACGGCGAAATGCGCGTCCTGCATCAGACGTTGGGCGCGAGTCAGCCAATTGCTCCCGCCGTTGCCCCATTCGATGCGGGTCTGGACGAAGGCTGCCCTCGGATTGGCGAGCATCGCCGCCATCGCGCGGCGCAGCCAATCGGGGGCCGGAACGAAATCAGCATCGAACATCGCCACATAAGGCGCGTCGCAGAGCGCCATGCCGGCAGCCAGTGCCCCCGCCTTGAAGCCGCTGCGATCGGCGCGGCGCACATGGACAACATTCAGACCCGCGCGGCGAAGACGGGCGACGGCGTGAACGGCGATATCGGAGGTGATGTCGGTGCTGTCGTCGAGAAGCTGGATTATCAGCCGGTTGGACGGCCAATCGAGCGCCGCAGCAGCAGCCACGGCGCGCTCGACCACGAGCGGCTCGTTGTACACCGGGATCTGGACCAGTACCTGGGGAAGGTCCTCGGCCGGAGCCGGCGCCTCCGGCAACGCCGCGGGAAGCTCGAACAGCCAGTAGATCAGATAGAGAAAATAGCCGGCGATGGCGAATTGCACTGCCAGGCTGAAGACGACCACGAGATCGAGGGCCATGAGCAGCATGCCGCCCTGCCGCTCAGTGGTAGTGGATGGGCACGTCGAAGCAGCGGCCATCCTCGATGTGGAGACGGCGCGATGCCACGTCGAAGATGCGCTCGTCATGCGTTGATAACACGACCGCGCATTTGGCACGCATGGCGAGGTCCTTGAGCTGATCGACGACCAGCCGGCCGGCCACCCGGTCGAGCGCAGAGGTCGGTTCGTCGGCGATGATGAGGTCCGGAAGGCCGATCATGACGCGGGCGATGGCGACGCGCTGCTGCTGGCCTCCCGACAGTTCGTCAGGCCAGGAATCCGCCTTGTCGGCGAGGCCCAGCAGGCCAAGCAGGTGGCGCGCCCGCGGTTCGTCCCAGGCGGTATCCGACAGCGGCGTCGTCGAAACGCCGGCGATGACGTTCTGCAGGGCCGTAAGCGACGACAGAAGATTGCGCTTCTGAAACAGGAAGCGAACCCGATTGCGCAGGACATCGAGTTCCGAGCCGGTCACCCCGACCAGGTCGGTGCCGAGCAGGCGGAGCTTGCCCTCCGACGGCTTGCGCATCGTGCCCAGGATCGTCAGCAGGGTCGTCTTGCCCGAACCCGACGGGCCGGTGACGATCACGAGTTCGCCTTCGCGAACCTGCATGTTGATGTCGAACAGCACGTCGACGCGCTGCGGCCCCTCACCGTAGTGGTGGTGAACGTCGACCGCCTCGATGACCGGCGGTCCGAAACCGTGCGGATTGCCAGTCATGGTCACTCGAACAGCATGATCGGATCGACCTTCCACAGGCGCCTGATCGCGAACAGGCTCGACACCACCGTCATGACCACGCAGGCGATGAGTGCCACGCCCATTTCACGCAAGCCCATCGACATACCGAGATGCATCGCCGCTTCCGTCGCTCCATAGACGAACCGCCCGAGCGTAAATGCCACCAGAAAGGCCGGCGTGATGATGGCAGCGCCGATCTGGCCAATCATGAAGAGGAAGAACCACCAGTCGTACCCCAGGCTCTTCAGGATGGCGTATTCTGGCAAATAGAAGCGGATGATCTGATATTGGGCGTAGTAAATGAACACCATGCCGATCATCACGCCCATCACGAAACCAAGATCAGTGATGTAGCCTACCGGCGTTTCGCGCGACCAATATCTCCTCTCGCGCGCCTCGAGTTCTTTGGTCGTGATCACCTCGCCGCGGCCGGCCAGGGCACGACTGAGTTCCTGGCGTACGGCGACGGGGTCGGCTCCCTGAGCGAGCCGAATGGCGATGAAGGCCGGCCGGTCCGACCACCAGGCGCCGAACACCTCGGCCATGGTGCCTTCGGACATCAGGACCGCGCCGTCGTTCAGCACGTTGGGACCGACAGCGAACGTGCCGACGACGAAGAGCTGACGCAGAAGGCCGCGGTTGTCGGGCGGCCCAAGAACCGGCACTTCCGCGGCGCCCTCTGCAATTTCGCCGAGATCGCCGAAGTACGGCCGAGATTCCCGATCATACAGCATCCGGCGAGCCTCGCGGAGCTTGTAGAGATTCTCGCGCAAGCCAGGCACGTCGATCGCCGGCCGCTCCACGTCGATGGCATACCAGGCGATGCGGCGGGCCGTGGGCATCCCGGAATGGCTCATCGACATGACGCCGAACCACAACGGCATCGTGCCCGCCACGGAGGGGTTGGCCGAGACGATATCGGTCATGGCAACGGGAACTTCGGCGTGAAGCTGCAGGGACTTGAAGCCGTACGGCACCAGGACGAGGTCGGCGGCCACGGTACGATGGAGACGAATTGCGGAATCGTAGACCGCGCGTTCGATGCCAAGCTGGGCGAAGATGACGAGCAGGCTGGCGGTGACGCCGGCCAGGGACAGCAAGGTGCTGGTGCGCTGGCGCTTGAGCTGCTGGGCGCCAAGCGGCATCGTCGTCGCCGTCTTCGCCGCGGCGCGCAGGCGCACCAACGAAAACTTCGGCCGCCAGCCACGCAGCCTCAGCGACGGAATGGTGGGTAGAACGAGTGCCATCAGGGAAAAGTGACGCGGGTCTCGCGTCCCAGCACCTGCGGCATGCTGGACGGATCGTCGAGTTCAATTTCGACCTGGACCACGCGACCGTCGGTCGAGGAGCCGCCGTCTGGCTCGACGCGCTGCATACGCTTCACTGTCGGCGCCACGCGCGAGATTGTTCCCTTGTAGACGGTCGGGCTGCCACGGAACGTGACCTCGACCTTGCCGCCCGGCACGACCCGGCCGACATGCAGTTCGTCGACATCGGCCAGGATGCGCAACTTGCTGAGGTCGACGATCTTGGCGATGCCACTGGGCGACACCCGCTCGCCCTGGCGTGAATAGATCTGAACCACGACGCCATCGAGCGGTGTACGGACAAGCGCCTGCTCGCGGGTGGTCCGCGCATTGTCGCGCTTTGCGGTGATGATGCCGATTTCGGTCTCGATCTGCGCGAGGTCGGTCTCCAGCGTCTCCTTCTGGACACGCAGCTTGGCCTGCTCCCGCTCGAGATTCTGCTGAGCAATGCTCAGTTCCAGCTGCTTCTGGTCAGGCGGCAGGCCTGAGCGCTGCATTTGGAGCGCCTTGAGCTTGTTCGACTCGGCCTCCGATTTGACGACTACTTCCTGCATGGCGATTTCAGCGGTGCGGAACCCGGAGATCATCGCCTCGCGCTGCTGCTGGGCCTTGATCAACTCCGCCTCGGCCGAGCGGACGGCGACATCGGCCTTGGGATAGTTCGACAGGACAGCAATGATGTCGTCGCGCTTGACCTTCTGACCGTCGGTGATGCGAAGCTCGAGAAGGACGGCGCCGCCCAGCGGATCGCCGGCGATCACCGCCGTGCCAGCTGGCGTATCGGTATAGCCTCGCGAAACCAGGGGGGCCGCGGCCTTTGCACCGTCCTGGGCGTTGCTGGTCTGGCGGTTGGGCCCGATCCACATGACGAGGCCCGCGGCGATGACCAGCATCACAACGCCCATCGCACCCCATGTGAATGTTTTTGCACGCGCCATGTCAGATAAAGCCGCTTTTCATCCTAGCTGCCATCTATGCCGATCAGAACGCCGGCAACGATACCGCCGTGCCGGAACTCCGAACGATACTAATAATCGAGAAAGTACGGTAAATTGAGGTCAGAACCTTGTCATACTCATACAAGGGCGCATTCGTGACGTAGACCACATCACGGGCCTGCAGGCCAAATTGCTGGCCTATAAACATTGAGACCGGCTGTAATAGATCCAGACGAAAGACTCGGGCGCGGGCCGCGGGATTGCTTTGCAAATCCCCCATTCTGAAGACATAGACGCCCGTCTTGTTGGCCCGAAGATCGTTCAAGCCACCAACGGATCCCAGCGCCTCGATGAGCGACAGGTTGTGTTTGGTCATCTCGACGTTGCCCGACTTGACCACCGCGCCAAGAACCGTGAAGACCCGGGAGTTGGGTCGGAGAACGATCTCGTCGCCTTTCTGGACGGCGATATCGCCACCGGCCAGAAGCTCTGAAAACTGTGCTGTCAGGATCACCTGGCCTTGGCGCCGCACCACGACTTCGGTCTGGTTCGGCCCAGCATTCTGACCGCCGGTCGGACCGCCTGCCCGGTTGATGGCGTCGACGACCGACCGCACGCCCTCGAGAATGGAAACGCGCCCGGGACTCTTAATGTCGCCCGAGATCATGATCGTATGCGTCCGGTCGGCCACGAACTCGACGATGACCTGCGGATCCTGGGCTTTGCCCGCGAGCTGCTGGGCGATGCGCCGCTCCATCTGCTGGAGGCTGAGGCCGGCCACCTGGACGGTGCCGACGAAAGGAATATTGATCGTGCCGTCGTCAAGAACGCGCTGGACGCCGAAATCGGCACCCGGCTTCTGGATGGTCGGAAAGATGCTGCCTTCGTAGGGCTCGAAAATGCGTACCTTGAGCGCATCGCCGGGCGCCACCGCGACCTGGCCCCCGGCCGACAACGTACTCGTAATCGACGGCCGATCGATGCTGGCCGGCTGGCTATAGGCGGCAATGGTGGTCGGCGTGAGATCGATCACGTCGAACGGCAGCGCTTCCGTGGTGGTCCCTGCGGCACCGCCCATCCACGGCCCGTCGCCGGGCAAGGCCGAGCAGCCGGCAATACCGATACCCAAGCCGAGGACAATGGCGATAGGTCGCGCGACTGCGCGCAGCCAGCTCCAAATTGTCAAATTCCGATCTCCGTCCGGAACGGTCGCACCACAACGTGCCGCGCCTCGTCCCTTCCCATAATCCAGCCTCAGCCCACCCTGTAATTAGCCTGTGCCGCCCTACGGGTGCAAGCGATCCGCAGGGCCTTCCGCGAGCTGCGGACGCAGCCGCGAGAGCGCTTGTTCCGTTGAATCTGCGACATCGAATAGTTGCGAAAATCCACTGACCAGCAGGCAATCGGCCGCTGGGCCGCTAAAAGAACAAAATACGATCCTTGCTGACAGTTCCGCTGCCCTATGAAGCACAATTGCAAGTGCGCGCACGCCCGCAGCACTCATGTAAGTAACCGCGCTGCCATCGACGATAACGCTGGCGTTCGGCCGCAACGCCCCGACCATCAAGGCCTCCACGGACGCCGACGTGGCAGAATCGACCCGCTCCGGCAGCATGATCGTGGCGATCGCGTCCTCCACCCCCGAACCCTTCATACGGGCTTCTCCGTCGAATTATCCCCGCGGGCACTCCAATGGCCTCCGAAGTTGGTTCCGCGCCAATAGATGGCCCGGCGGCCCAGCGCGCTGGCCATTAGCGCCGGCGCCAGAGCCTCGCGCAGCATCGCCGCCGCCGCCGCACGGGGGCCAAACGCCAGCCCGCGCCCGCTCATGAACCATTTCTCGCCGGCTAGCCACGCAGCCGTGTGGACGACCAACCCGGCAACGACAACGCCCGCTCCCGCTCCGGCGCAGACGAGGGCTGCCGAACCGGCCGCGCCCGAGGCCACCCAGCCGATCACGGGTTCCCACAGCACCAGGGGCCACACGGGCAGGCGCAGCCGGGTGCGCGCCCAGCGGACCTGCCGCCGCCACACCGTCAGCCAGTCCCGACGTCCCAACGGCAGCCGCAGCATCGCATCGCCCAGGCACGTGGCGAGGCCGAGTTCACGCACCGAGCGGACAACCGAGTAATCGTCAGCGATCCAGCGATTAAAGCCACGCCAGTTACCGATCCGATGCAGCGTATCCCGCGACAACAGGGTCACACCACCCGACGCCACCGCGAGACCCAACCGGTCGGCGGCAAACAGAAATCTTGCCTGGTGTCCGTCGATATAGGCCCGCTCCATTTCCGCCGCGAAATTCTCCGGCGCATCGCCGGCCTTGAGCGCCAGCACGAGCCCGATCGAGGCCGATAGCGGAGCGGCAGCCCGACAAAGCTCGTCGACATCGAAGACTACGCCCGCGTCGCACAGCGCCACGATCTCCCGGCCGGACGCTTCGAGCCCCTTGCGGACGTTGTTCATCTTGGGATTGAAGGTGTCGTCGTTGCCGACCAAGATCGGCGCATCGGGCCATAGAGCCCGGGCCGGCGCCACAGCGCCGTCGTCGGCATGGGCGACACAGATCAGGACCTCGGCTCCCGCTCGGGAAAGTTCGGCGAGCGCCCGGATATAGGCCGCGGACGCGTCGCCCGCCCCGTTCATCGGTGCGACAATGCTGAAATCGGCAGGCCGATGCCGCACGTCTGCGTGCCGCCTAGGCCGTCGTGCGAGCGCCGCGCTCACCCAGTGCACGCCGAGGCTCAACGACCACCAGCCGAACCCAAACCACACAGGGGCGCTGGCGTCCATGCATCATCTCTCGCCGCCGGCCGAGAAGCGATGCACGTCGTCCTTCTCCACCAGGAGGGCCCGGTGATAGGACCGGATGACTTCGTTGGGATCGCCCTGCTCGCGGATCCGTCCATCTTCGATCCAGATGGCTCGCGTGCATAGGCGACGGACCTCGGCCATAGAATGGGACACGAACAACAGCGTTCCGGTCTTGCGAAAATCATCGATCCAGTCGAGGCACTTGCGCTGGAAAGCTGCATCGCCGACCGACAGCGCTTCGTCGACCACCAGGATTTCAGCTTCGACGTGGGCACAGATCGAGAAGGCGAGACGCGTACGCATGCCCATGGAGTAGTGCTTCACTGGCTGATCCATGTAGTCACCGATGCCCGCGAACTCGGCGATCGACGAGAACTTCCGCAGCACCTCCGCGCGCCTGAGGCCAAGCACGGCGCCGCCGATCAGGACGTTCTCACGGCCCGTCAGTTCCTGGTCGAAGGTCGAGCCGAGCGCCAGCACCGGCGCAATCCGGCCGGAGACCCGAAGCTCGCCATGGCTGGGCAGCGTCATGCCGCAGATCACCTGCAATAGCGTGGACTTGCCGCAGCCGTTGCGGCCGAGGACGCCGATGCTCTCGCCGCGCTTGACGCTGATGTCGATGTCGCGAAGCACCCAGAACGGCTTGAAATAGTTCTTCCACCACCCGAACAGGACTTGCTTCAGCCAGTCGTTGCGATGGGCATAAAGCTGATAGGCTTTGCCGAGGTGCTTCGCCTCGACGACGACCTCAGATGACGTCGACGATGACATTTCGATACCTGTCGAAGAACCAGTAGCCGAAATAGAAGGTCACGACCGACGTGATCAGGGTCCAGCAGTAGACGAGCATGTTCGGTATCTTGCCGAGCAGAACGATGTCGCGCATGACCTCGACGTAGCCGGTCAGCGCGTTGGCATAGATCCAGAAATCGAACGGCGGCGGCAGGGAAGTATGCGGATAGAAGACCGGCGTGGCGAACATGAACAGCGGCACCACATTGATCATGAAATAGCCGGCGTCGCGGGTGAAGGCGCCGATCGCGCACAAGAACCACGACATGCCGATCAGGAAGGCCATGAAGGGAATGAAGATCAGCGGCATCAGCAGCACGGTCCACGGCAGAGTGCCGGTGATCGCGAACTGGAAGATCAGCATGACGCCGATGGAGATCAGCGTGTAGGCCGTCGCGCGCAGGGTCGAGATCACCGCCAGCATGTCGCTCGGGAAGATC
>CAMARK010000008.1 GCA_945860205.1 Reyranella massiliensis 521
GCCATGGACCTCGCCGACGCGGAACACAGTGTGCTTGTCGCCGCCCTTGGCGACGGTGCGGCGGATGCGGGCGGGCTCGAACATGTCGACCGAGATCAGCGAGGCTACCATGCCCACCGTCTTGCCCCAGCCGACGACGCCCGCGATGCGCTCCTCGTTCAGGCAGTTCTGCAGCGACACGACATAGCCGTCCGGCGCCAGGTATTGCTTGATCAGTGCCGTCGCCCATTCGGTGTCATAGGACTTCATCGACACGAAGGCGATGTCGATCGGCTTCTGGCGTGAGAGATCCTGGATCTCCGTCAGGTGCATGGTCTTGGCCTCGGTGACGGTGAATTTCTCCTCCGGCGTCACGCCGTCGAGCTCCAGACCGCGCTTGCGGATGGTCTCGATATTCTCCGGCCAGAAGTCGATCAGGGTCACATCCTCGCCCGCCTTGGCGAGATAGCCGCCGACATAGCCGCCCAATGCACCGACGCCGACGACTGCGATTCGCTTGCCCATGGTCCTGCTCCCTAAACTGCCGGCAGCTTGGCGAGGAACGCCTCGACTGCCCGATTGAAAAGCGCGGGCTGATGCAGGTTCGCCGCATGTCCCGCGTCGGGAACGACCGCCTTGGTCGCTCCCTTGATCTTGGCCGCCATGTAATCGGTGGCGGCGAGGAAGTTCGTGTCGTTGGCGCCGACCAGCACCAGGGTCGGGACAGTCACCGTCTCGAGCGAGCGTATCACCCGGTCGTTCTGCTGGGCCAGCATGCCGCGCGCAGCGCCGGCCAGGCCCGTGGCGTCGCGATGGCGCGTGAGCTTGACCTCGTCGCTGGTGTTCAGCGCCGCGAGGCCGCGGGCATCTAAGTCGGCCGCGCGCTTTTGCGCCGTCTCGTTCCATTTGAGCCGCGCCTCGTCCTTCTTGAAGCCGGGCCCGGTGTCGAACAGCATCAGGGCACGCACCCGCTCGGGGTGGCTGGCATGGAAGGCCAGCGACATGTAGCCACCCAGCGACAGGCCGGCCACGATCGCCTTTTGGGCCCTCACGAGGTCGAGCAGGGCCAGCATGTCGCCCACCGTCAGCGCCTCGGAATAGAGCGCCGGATCGGCCGGGTAGTCGCTCTCGCCATGGCCGCGGAAGTCCCAGACGACGACTTGGTAGCGGTCCTTGAGGGCGGCGATCTGGCCATCCCACATGCGGCAGGTCGAGCTGTAGCCGTGGCTCAGCAGGATGGTCGGCCCCGCTTTCCCATTATTTGGGCCATGGACCTCGTAGTGGATCGAAACGCCGTTGCGGTCGAGCTTGGCCATCAGGGGTTCACGCGACTCTCGTTGCGTGCCTTCTCGAGATACTTGTCGGCATCTTCCTGCAGCAGCAGGCGCTCCTTCTTCAGCGCGTCCACCGCGTCCTGGACCTTGGCGACGTAGTCGGCGCGGTTCCTGTAGCGCTGGGCGATCTTGGCGGCGGAGAAAGCGAGGTAGCTGCCGTCGCGGTCGGCGATCTCGCCTACCGGATAGGGTGCCTGGTATTCGTTCCAGCCGGTGTAGGCGGCGAGCGGCACGGCGATGTCGGGCAGGCGAATGCCCGCGACCTCGTTGCCGTCGGCATCGACGCGGCTCACCAGCGTGCGATAGGCCTGCTCGGTGGGCCTGGGGTTCACCCAGTCGCCGGGCGGAGTCACGCGGTTGGTGACGCGCACGATGGCGGCGCCGGAAAGGGCGGGAAAGCCGGTCTTGTCCGGTTCGACCAGCGTGCCGTCGCCCAGGGCCGGCACGCGGCTGGGCGGCGGCGCCTTGCCCGACGCCACCCATTCGTCGAGCGCCACGAGGAGCGCGCGCACGGCCGGCATGGGATTGTGCGGATTGCGCGGATTGACGTTGGGGCCGGGGTCGGTGGTCGCCCCGGCACGGCCGCCGTGCTGGGTGCCGGCGATCATGTAGACGCGGCTGTTCTCCGGCAGGGCCACATCTTTCAGGCCGAGCGGATCGGTGGTGAGCAGGGAGGCGCCCTTCTGCCAATACTCGGTCGAGGTATTGGTCTCGATCAGCTTGGGATCGGAACCGTCGCCTCGGAACAGCGATGCCTTCTGTTTGGTGAGCGGGTCCTCGAGTGTCGCCGTCGAGAACGGGAAGGCATTCTCGGGATAGTCGTGGTCCTCGTGCTGCGTGCCGGTCCGCGCGGGCTGGGCGAAGGGCGCGTTGAAGAAAACCCGGCCGACGCCGGCGATATGACTATGGATGCCGTCGAAGACACGGCGGCCCTGTTCGTCGCGGTTGAAGCCCTGGCCGATATGGTCGCGCAAGTAACGGCCGGCCTGCGAGAAGCCGATGGCCAGTGCATGGGTGATCGGCCGGCCAGTCACCGTGGCGCCGGCGGGGTCGTACCGCAGCCAGCTCACGAAATCGCGCGTGGCGGCAAAGCCCAGGCCCTGCACCTTGGGGTTCTTGGCCTCGTAGTGGAATTCATAGAGGAAGCCGGGCTTTGCGTTGCCTTCGGCGAGCTTGATCGAGCGCGCGTCGACCGGCGCCCAGCCAATGGTCTCTCCCTTGTCGGAAGCACGCTCGCGAACCGTGAGACGGGCGCCGTCGGGGCTCGCCATTTCATGGGAGAGCTTGAAGGTTTCCAGCACGCCCAGCCGCGTGCCCGAGACCCATTCCTCGCGCACGGTCTGGACGATCGGCTTGCCGTTGTCGGTCGCCACCGGTGCTGTAAGCGCTAGACCCAGGTTGGCGCGCGGTGCATCGGGATCCCAACCCGACCAGACGATGGTGTAGCCCAGCTTCAGTGGAAAGCCGTTGCCGACGTCGGCCAGCGTCTTCGGATCGTTCATGCCCTGGGGGCCGTCGCAGATGTTGCCGAACAGCATCTTGCGGCCGCGGTTGTTGACCTCGTAGAGGATGCGGCCGTTGCCGCGCGTCGGATCCGTCGGCCGCAGGATGAAGATCACGGTCGAATACTCGACCCGCCCGCGCGCGTTGAGCGGCACCTTGTCGATGTTGACGATACTCCGGTTGGCGGGATCGTTGGGATCGACCTCGCCTCGCGCGGTGCCGATCACGCGTTCATAGGCCCCGGCCGCGCCGAAAGCCGCGCCGCCGGCCAGCGGTTCGACGGCCTGGATATCGACCGAAAGGAGCACGCCGCCTACTTGGCGTCAGGTGGCGGGAAGTTGATTTCCACGCCGACGCCGTCGGGATCGTAGAGGAAGATCTGCTGGCCGCCGGTGCGCGGGATGGTCTGCTCGCGGAACTTCACCTTTTTGGTCTTCAGCTTCTTGCGCACGCCGTCGATGTCGGTGCCGGCGAAGGCGATATGATCGAAACGGCCGGTGTCCTTGAACTTCTTCTTGGTGCCGCGCACGACGATGCCTTCGCGTGGCTTGCGTGGTCCCAGGATATGTACGGTGGCGACGCCGCCGGAATAGAGCCAGTTGCCGGGGAAGCCGAGGGGCGGACGGTCGCCGTCCTCGAGGCCCAGCACCTCGCAGTAGAATTTCACGGTCTTCTTCAGGTTGGAGGGTTCGATCGTATAGTGCTGCAGAGCGCCGAGCGGCATGGGAGGTCTCCTCAGACGAAGGTGAGATCGGTGTCGACGTCCATCATCCAGGCACCGACGGTCTCGAAATGCGAGAGTCGGCCCTGCAGTTGCTGGGTCACGGTATGGATGTCGCGGAAGCGGCGCTCCAGCGGATGGTTCTCGAAGATCGCCGTGGCACCGGCGGCATTGTAGGCGAAGTCGACGGCTTCGCGCGCCTTGTGGATGGCGTTGGTCGAGGCGCCGCGGATGACGATGCGGTGATCGATCGTGAGGGCTGCCCCGTCCGAGACGTCATTCCAGATCCGGGCCAGTTCCTGCAGCAGGTAGGCGCGGGCGGTGCGGACGCCGATCTCGGCTTGCGCCAGATTGGTCTGCACCACCGTGCTGTCGCGGATCGGGCTCTTGCCGCCGCGCGGGACCTTGGTCTTGGCCGTCTCGACGAAATCGTCGAGCGCGCCGCGCGCGATGCCGAGCGCCACGCCCGCGAAGCCCACCTCGTAGCAGGTCATCGCCGACATGCGGTAGAGCGCGCCCGGCTCGCGGCGCTCGAAAGCGGGTTGCGAGAAGTCGCGGCTGAACGAATAGCCGTCGGGCACGAAGAGGTCGGTGACGGCGAACTGATCCGACGCCGTGCCGCGCAGCCCGACCACGTTCCAGATATCGGTCCAGGTCACGGACGAGGACGGCACCAGGAAGGTGCGCTCGATCTGCCGTCCGTCCTTGGTCATGACCGGTGAGCCGTCGGCCCCGAAGAGCGGCGAATGGCAGCCGATCCAGGTGGCGTGACGGCCACCCGAGGCGAAGGCCCACGTGCCCGTGACCTTGTGGCCACCCTCGCACTGGACAGCGCGGGTTCTGGGTCCGGGTCCCCAGGCCAGCACGGCGCGATCGTCGCCGAAGATGTCGCTGGCGATCTTGGGAGCGAGATAGGCCGCCGTCATGGCGCAGCCGCCGGCCTGGCTCAGGCACCAGGCGGTCGAGGCGTCGCCGCGGGCGATCGTCTCGATGACATGGAAGAAGGTGACGGGGTCCGTCTCGATGCCGTCCGATGAGCGCGGCAGCAGCAGGCGGAACAGCCGCGCCTCGTGGAGTTGGTCGAGCAGGGCCGGCGGCAGCCGGCGCGTATCCTCGATCTCGTTCGAGGCGGCCTCGACGGCCGGCCGCAGGGCCTCGGCGCGGGCCACGACCGCGGGGTCTCCCGCCAGTATGCTGGGTGTCGGAATCGCGGTGTCCAAGGCAGCCTCCCATGGCAACGCTACGCCCGCAGGGCGGGTTAAAACAAGGGTGGGAGGTCCTCGGTTTTGCCCCGTGGTTTTGCTATGCAGGGGCCCGAATCGAGGAAGGACTGACCGTCATGCATTGGACCGACCGCCGCCGGCGCTTTCGCGCGCTTCTCGCCGGGGATCGCTGCTTTCACCCCGGGTCGGTCTACGATCCGATCTCCGCCCGTATCGCCGAGGATCTCGGCTTCGAAATCGGCATGTTCGCGGGCTCCGTCGCCTCGATGACGGTGCTGGGCGCCCCCGACCTGATCGTGCTGACGCTCTCGGAGTTCGCCGCCCAGGCCTACCGCATCAACCGCGCCGGAAATCTCGCCCTGATGGTCGATGCCGATCATGGCTACGGCAACGCACTCAACGTCAAGCGCACGGTCGAGGAGCTGGAGACCGCCGGCGTCTGCGGCATGAGCATCGAGGACACCGAGCTGCCGACGCCCCACGGCACGACCAAGCCGCGGCTGATTTCCATCGCCGAAGGCGTCGGCAAGATGAAAGCGGCGCTGAGTGGCCGCCAGGACCCGCTGCTCTGCATCGCCGGCCGCACCAGTGCGATCACCATCACCGGCCTCGACGATGCCATCGCCCGCGGCCAGGCCTACGAGGCGGCCGGCGTCGATGCGCTGTTCTTCGTCGGCATCAAGACGCGGGCCGAGCTCGACGCCATCTCGGCCGCGACCAAGCTGCCGCTGATCATGGGTGGCGTGTCGGGCGACCTCGCCGACCGCGACTATCTCGCGTCGCGTCGTGTCCGAATCGCCCTGCAGGGCCACCAACCTTTCGCCGCCGGCGTGAAAGCCGTGCATGACACGCTGAAGGCGCTGCGCGACGGCACCGCGCCGTCGAAGCTGCAGGGTGTCGCGAGCGCCGAGCTCATGAAGAAGGTGACGCGCGACGACGACTATACGCGCTGGACCAAGGACTTCCTCGGCGGCTGAGGCTCAGCCCGTCGGCACCAGCGTGACGCCGACGCTATAAGTGTGGGAGTCGCCGCCCAGGATCACGCCGCGCAGCGGGCTCACGTCGGCGAAGTCGCGGCCCCAGGCCACGGCGACATGATCCTCGTGGGCCACCAGGTCGTTGGTCGGGTCGAGATGGACCCAGCCCGCGGCCTCGCCGCACCACACCGCCACCCAGGCGTGGCTGGCATCGGCGCCGCGCAGCGCGATCTCGTCTTTGGAGTGAATTGTTCGGATGTAGCCCGAGACGTAGCTGGCGGCGAGACCATGGGCGCGCAGTGCCGCGATCTCGACATGGGCGAAGTCCTGGCAGACGCCCGATTTGCCGGCGAAGACCTCGGCCAGGGGCGTGCTGATGTCGGTGGCGCCGGGTTCATAGGCAAAGTCGGCTTTTATGCGCGCGGTGAGTTCGCGCGCGGCTTCGAGGATCGGCCGGCCCGCCGTGAGCGACTGGGCGCCATAGGCCCGTAGCGCCTCGACGGCCGGCACCAGGGGGGAGTCGTAGACGAATTCGCTGGCCTCGACCGGCACCGGGAAACCGTCACCGCTTAGCGCCGCACGGATATCCTCCCAGCGCGGCGTCGAGGCGGCGGGCGGCGGATCGGGAAAACACACGTCGATTGCGGCGCGGACCTCGATGTCGAAGCGCGTGTGCGGCTTGTCGATCCGGTAGATGTCGATGTGATTGCCGAAATGATCGATGTGCTGCACGGCCAGCGCCGGCGCCGGATCGGTCTCGATGCCGATCGAGGTCACTTTCTGGCCGGGGAACGCGCGGGCCCTGAGATGGGCGATATGATGCGCTGAGTCGACGCTGCTGGCGTAACTGTAGGAGGTGCGGTGCGAGAGCATGTATTTCATGGCCCGCGTCTCCCTCAGCCGCCCGAGGTGCCGACGGCCTGCGACGCCGGCACGTGTGAGAAATAGGCACGTGTGATCGCCTCCGAGAGCGCTTCCAGCCGCTCGTCAGCGTCGGCCGCGACGTCGCGCAACATGGCCAGCGCCAGCCCCTCGTGGCGCCACGCCTGCTCGTCGCCGGCGAACTGGCGGACCACGGCGGCGAGGTCCTTGTCGAGTGAGTCGGGTAGTGCCGGCACCTGCACACCGGAGGCATTGGCGAGATAGTCGAGATGGGTGTTGATGGTGCGGAGCTGGAAGGCGAGCGCGCGGGGGTTGCTGTCGTCGAGGATAACGAGATCAAGCACCGGCGCCGGCTGGAGCTGGCCGAGGTAGCGGGTGCGATAGGTGATCGTGCTGTCGCAGAGTTCGAGGGCCAGGCGCATCGCGGCATCCCAGTCGATCGGCGACTGGGTGAAGGGGTTGAGCGCGCCGGTCAGGATGAACTGTGCGCGCTCGAGGCGCCGGCCGAGATCGAGGAAGCGCCAGCCCGTGCCGCGGGTCATGTTCTCCTGCGCCAGACCCGAGAGCGTGGCCACGAAGCGCACGATTTCGTCGAGCGCCGCCAGCAGAGGATCGAGGTTGCCGCGGGCCGACATCAGGCGCTGGCGCACCTCGGCCATCAACGGCCCAGCCGCGATCGTCATGTCGGCGGAGAAGCGGTCGCGCAGCGTGCCGGCGAGCCGCTGGATGGCGTCGAGCACGGTGGCGAGCCCGCGTTCGTCGGCGGCCACGGCGTCGAGGCCCTGCTGGAAAGCGGCACTTTCCGGCGCCGACAGGGCCGAGGCCGACTCCATCAGGTTGGCTTCGCTCAGCAGCCGGCCGAGCATGCGCAGCTCGATCGAATCGCGCGGTCCCATGGCGCCCTGCGCGACCCTTGTGGCGGTGGTGCGCAGCAGGCGGGAATCGTTGTCCAGCCGCTCGATGTAGCGGCCGAGCCAGAACAGATTGTCGGCGACGCGGCTTTGCAGGTCGGCGCCGCCGCGCTCGACGGCGAGCTGGTGGAACCGCCGGGTCGCCGGCAGTTCGACGTCGGCGGCATCCTCGGCCAGCACCCAGACGTCCTTCAGCGTGCCGTTCAGCCGGCCGAGCGAGTGCAGCGCCGTCTCGCCCGTCGGTTCGCGTGCCAGGCCGCCCGGCAGCACGCGATAGCCGTCGCCGTCGGCGCTCACGAAGACGCGCATCACCACGCTCGCGGGCGCCAGCCCCTTGCCGTCCCAGCGCGGGCTGAGCGAGGGTGTGAAAGGATGCTGGGCCACGAACTGACCAGGCTGCGCCTTGATGCGCTCCACCAGCGCCTTGCGTTCCTCGGGCTCCAGCATGCCGACCACGATCGGCTCGCGGTCGTTGCCGAGGCAGGGCCGCACGATCATGGAATCGAGGTTGGCCAGCACGAAGGTCGCGGCCAAAGGCTCGCCCAGCCACCACACGTCGAGCGACGGAAGGCCCAAGGGCTGGCCGAGCAGGCGTTCGCAGAGGCGTTCGAGGAAGGGCATGAAGGCTGGCGTCTCGACGACGCCGGAGCCCAATGCATTGGCGAGCTCAATGCGGCCGCTGCGTGTCGCCTCGACCAGGCCGGTGACGCCCAGCGCCGAATCGGCGCGCAGTTCCAGGGGATCGACGAAGGCGCTGTCGAGGCGGCGCAGCAGCATGTGCACGGGCCGCAGCCCAGCCAGCGTCTTCAGCGACACTTGCCCATCGCGCGCCACCAGGTCGCCGCCCTCGACCAGCGGCACCCCCAGCGCTCGCGCGAGGTAGACATGCTCGAAATAGGTCGCCGACAGCGAGCCCGGCGTCAGCACCGCCATGTTGGGCTGGCCGATGTCGGCCGGTGCCAGCGCCAGCAGCGAATCGTGCCAGCGGTCGACGAAGGGCCGGAGATGGCGCACCGGGATCGAGCGGAACGCCTCGGGCAGGCTGCGCGCCAGCACCCGGCGCATTTCCAGCGCATAGCCGATGCCGGCAGGCACCTCGGTGTGATCGGCCAGCACATGCCAGCGGCCGTCGCCCAGCCGCACCAGGTCGACGGCATAGTGGGCGAGGTGACGGGTCGGCGCCGCGCCGTCGGTCACCTGACAGGGCCGGTGGAAATGCCGGTTGGCGTGAACCAGCATCGGCGGCAGCAGCTGGTCCTTCAGGAGGGTTTGGGGCCCGTAGACGTCGGCCAGGATGGCGTCGAGCAGGCGGGCGCGCTGGATCAGGCCGGTCTCGAGCGCCGCCCATTCGTCGGGCGCGACAACGAACGGCAGGGGATCAAACGTCCAGCGCGGTGCGGCGCGGTCATCGAGCAGGTTGACGGTGGCGCCAGATTCCTCGAGCTGGCGCCGCGAGCTTTCCACGCGCTCGCCCAGCCCGCCCGGCAGCGCGCGGATGACGCTCAGGATGCCCTGCCAGTGATAGCGGATCGACTTCTGGCCGGTGACCAGCTCGTCGTAGGCGCTTGCCGGCGAAGAAAGGAGGCCGCGCAACGACTCCATGGGCCCGCTGAAGGATGAAATAGGAAGGATTAGAATCGCATGGCGAGGGGGCGAGGTCTACCTCAGGCCCGCCTCAGATCGCCCGCCTCAGATCGAGTGTCAGGGGATGCTCGGGATTGTCCATGGCCCGCGGCTCGGGGGTCTCGCCCGGCGTGTGGCCGATCGGGAAGAAGCGGAGACGGCGGCGCGCCTCGGCCTCGTTGGCGTTGACGGGCACGCGGTCGTAGCTGAGGCCGCCGGGGTGGGCGACGTGATAGCTGCAGCCGCCCAGCGACCGCCCACTCCAGGTGTCGTGGATGTCGAAGGTGAGCGGGGCATGAACACCGATGGTCGGGTGCAGCGCATTGGCCGGCTGCCAGGCGCGATAACGGACGCCGGCCACATATTCGCCTGATGTGCCGGTGGCGCGCAGCGGCACGCGCCAGCCGTTGCAGGCGATCACATGGCGGGCATCGTTCAGCCCCTCGACCTTGACCTGCAGGCGTTCGACCGAGGAATCGACGTAACGCACCGCGCCGCCGCCGCCCGGCTCCTCGCCCAGCACGTGCCACGGTTCCAGCGCATGGCGCAGTTCGAGCCCGATGCCGCGCCGGGCAATTTCGCCGAGGCGTGGAAAGCGGAACTCGAAATGCGGCGCGAACCATTCCGGCTCGAAGCGGTAGCCCGCCTCGGCCAGATCCGCCAGCACGTCGCTGAAATCCTGCCACACGAAGTGCGGCAGCATGAAATCGTCGTGCAGGCGCGTGCCCCAGCGGCTGAGGGGCCGGTCGTAGGGCCGCTCCCAGAATTTTGCGACCAGACCGCGCAGCAGCGCCTGCTGGGCCACGCTCATGCGCCAGTGCGGCGGCATCTCGAAGGCGCGGAGTTCAAGCAGCCCGCGCCGGCCGGACGCCGAATCGGGCGTGAAGAGCTTGTCGATGCAGAACTCGGTGCGGTGCGCGTTGCCGGTGGCGTCGACCAGCAGGTTGCGGAAGACGCGGTCGACCAGCCACGGCGGCGTCTGCTTGCCCCCATTTTTTGAAGGGGGCGCAATCTGGCGGAAGGCGATCTCCAGCTCATGCAGCGAATCGTTGCGCGCTTCGTCGACCCTCGGATGCTGGCTGGTCGGGCCGATGAACAGGCCCGAGAACAGGTACGAGAGCGAGGGATGGTTGATCCAGTAGCCCAACAGGCTCTTCAGCAGGTCGGGCCGGCGCAGCATCGGCGAATCGGGCGCCGAAGGACCACCCAGCACGAAGTGATTGCCGCCGCCGGTGCCGGTGTGTCGGCCGTCGATCATGAATTTCTGCGCGCCGAGCCTGGTCGTGCGCGCCTCCTCGTAGACGATCTCGGTGCGCTCCACGAGTTCGGGCCAGCTCGCCGAGGGATGGATGTTGACCTCGATCACGCCGGGGTCGGGTGTGACGCTGAAGTTCAGCAGCCGCGAATCGCTGCCGGGCGGCGGATAGCCTTCGATGAAGACCGGCTGGCCCAGTTCCTCGGCGGTGTCCTCCACTGCCGCCACCAGGTCGAGATAATCCTCGGTGCGCTCGACCGGCGGCATGAAGACGAAGAGATGCCCATCGCGTGTCTCGAACGACATGGCGGTGCGCACGATGGCGCCGGCCGAGGCGCCGACGCCGGGCCGGGCCGCGAGATCGGGCGCCAGCGCGCGGCGCCAGGCCTCGCGGCGGGCGTCGCCCTCGCCGTTGGTGTCGCCATTGGGATGGGGGGCGATGCCGCGTTCCTGGCGGCGCAGCACCGGGGCGCGGCGGGATGTGTCGAGCGGCGGCAGGTCGGGATAGGGCGCCATCGGGTCGGGATCGGCGAGGAAGCTGGCGTCGGCCGGGGTCGCCCACGGCAGGGAATCGAGCGGCAGGCGATAGCCGAGCGCGGAATCGCCGGGGATCAGGTAGCACTTCTCCGCGCGCAGGAACCACGGCCCGCTGCGCCAGCGCCCCCCATGTCCGTTGCCGTGTCCGTTGCCGTGGCCGTTTGCCCGCCCGTTTTGTTCGCGGGTGATCGGCAGGACGTAGCCCGCGGGACTTTCCAGGCCCTTCTCGAAGACCCGAGCCAGCCGCTCCCGCTCCAGCGGGTCCTTCAGCTTGGCGGCATCGACCGCGACGTTGCTGGGCAGGCGCCGCTCGCGCCACAGGTAGTACCAGGTGTCTTCGTAGGCTCCGAAGAGATAACCGGGATTGAGTTGTAGCCGTTCGGCGATGGCGAGTGCGAAGCGCTGCGCCGCTTCGGGTGTGGCACCGACGGGCTTGGATTCGACGGCGGTGAGGTGCGGGTCGCGCCAGATCGGCTGGCCGTCCTTGCGCCAGAAGCAGCCCAGCGCCCAGCGCGGCAGCTGCTCGCCGGGATACCATTTGCCCTGGCCGAAATGCAGCAGCGGCTTCGCAGCGAACCGATCCGCGAGCTTGCGGAACAGCACGCCGGCCAGCCGGCGCTTCTCCGGCCCCAGCGCCAGCGTGTTCCATTCCGCGCCGTCCATGTCATCGATCGACACGAAGGTCGGCTCGCCGCCCATGGTGAGCCGGACGTCGCCCTTGGCGATATCGCCTTCGATCGCCTCGCCGACCTTGAGCAGCGTCGCCCATTGCGCCTCGGTGTAGGGCTTGGTCGTGCGCGGCGTCTCGCGCACGCGCACCACGGTCATCTCGTGCTCGAACTCGACTTCGGATTTCTCGACCGCGCCCTCGATCGGCGCCGCGCTCGACGGCTCGGGTGTGCAAGCCAGCGGAATGTGGCCCTCGCCCGTCAGCAGGCCCGAGGTCGGGTCGAGCCCGATCCAGCCGGCGCCCGGCAGATAGATCTCGCACCAGGCATGGAGGTCGGTGAAATCGCCGGTCGGGCCTTCGGGTCCGTCGAGTGGCTTCTCGTCGGGCTTGAGCTGGATCAGGTAGCCCGAGGCGAAGCGCGCGGCGAAACCCAGATGGCGCATGATGGTGACCAGCAGCCAGCCGGTGTCGCGGCAGGAGCCCTTGGTGAGCGATAGCGTCTCCTCGCAGGTCTGCACGCCAGGCTCCATCCGCACGATGTAGCCGATCTCCTTTTGCAGCCGCGCATTGAGGCCGACGATGAAATCGACGGTGCGCATTTTCTTGGTATCGACCTTGGCCAGCCATGCCTTGAGCAGCGGCCCCGGCGGCTCCAGCTTGCGGAACGGCGCGATCTCCTCGGCCAGCGCGGGATCGTAGGCGAAGGGCCAGGTCTCGGCCTCGGGCTCGAGGAAGAAGCCGAAGGGGTTGATGACCGACATGTCGGCCACGAGATCGACCACGATCTCGAAGGTTTCGGTCTTCTCCGCGAACACCAGCCGCGCCAGGTGGTTGCCCTGCGGGTCCTGCTGCCAGTTGATGAAATGGTCGGCCGGCGTGACTTTCAGCGAATACGACAGGACGGGGGTGCGCGAATGCGGCGCCGGACGCAGCCGGACGACCTGCGGCCCCAGCGTGACCGGCCGGTCGTAGCGGTAGGTCGTTCGATGATGCAGCGCGACGTGGATGCTCATTACGACCGTCTTGTTTCGCTCCAGAGTACCTTAAGCAAGGCACATGCCAGCCGCCAGTGCGTCCCGCCCGGGGCCTTTCCGACATGAAACAGTCATGACGCCGTGATTGATGCCGGAATCAAGGAAACGGTTCCTGGAGGGTCTCTTGGTGACGGCCACGAAAGAGTTGTCGGGCGAGGCGGCGTTGCCCCTCGTCGTGCGGCCGTCGGTGGAAAGCGACGTGCCGGCCATGCTGGCCATCTACGAGCATCATATCCGCGACGGCCAGTCGGACCTCGATGCCGAGTTCATGGCGCCCGATCCCTTGCGCGACGATGACATCAAGCGCCGCCGCAAGAACATGCTGCGCCGCCGCCTGCCCCATCTCGTCGCCGAACGCGGCGGTACCGTCGTCGGCTATGCCTACGCCGTGCCCTTCCGGAAGCGGCCGGCCTATCGATATGCCGTGAAGCATTCGATCTACGTCCATCCCGACCATCTCCACTCGGGCATAGGCCGCGCGCTGCTGCCGATGCTGGTCGAGGCCTGCACGCAGGAGGGCTTCCGCCAGATGTTCGCCTACATCGATGCAACCAACGTCGCATCGCGGAACCTCCACGAGGCCTTCGGCTTCAGGCTGGTCGGCGTCCTCGAAGGCGTCGGGCTAAAATTCGGGCGCTGGACCGACAGTGTGCTGATGCAGCGTGCTCTCGGTCCGGGCGCCGGCGAACCGCCGGCCTATTCGCGGACCACGTAGGTGTGGAACCGGACGGTGCCGTTTTTGTCCGTCTCGCGATAGATGCCCTGGATCTCGACATCGAAGCCGGGAAAGAGATTGGCACTCCGCTCGAACATTTTCAGATAATCGAGCATCGGCCGCGCCCGCTCGTCGAGCCGCTCGCCGGGCACGATGCTGGCGATGCCGGGCGGGTAGACGACGAACATGGTGGTGGCGATCCGGTCTTGCGCTTCGTCGATCGGCACATAGTCCACGTCGTTGCGGACAAGCCGTCGCACCGCCTCGTGCGGCGCCAACACCGGCTCCGGCAGGTGTTCAGGAGCGAATTGCGCGCGCTGCAGCGTGCTCACCGCGCTCTCCCGAAAGAAGGCATGCATCTCGGCGCACAGGTCGCGCAGCCGCAGGCCGGCATAGCGGGCCGGCCGTCTTCGCACGAACTCGCCGATCACATCGTCGAGGCGCGCATTGTCGTCGTGCAGCTTCTTGAAGGCGACGAGCGCGCTCAGCAGCGTGCCGGCCTTGCTCGACTCCACGCCCGGCGTCAGCAGGAACAGGAGCGAATTGAGGTCGTTCTTCTCCGGCACGACCTGGTTTTCGCGCAGATACTGCGCGACCACTGGCGCCGGGATGCCGTGGTCGGCGTACGCTCCCGTTTCGCGGTCGAAGCCCGGTGTCAGCACGATCAGCTTGTTGGGGTCGGTGATGGCGTAGCCGGGCGCCAGGTGGCGGAACCCGTGCCAGCGCGCGTCGGGCGCCAGCTCCCAGTGCCGGACGTCTCGCGCCAGCTCGTCGGTCGGCACGTCCTCCCAGGCCACCTCGCGCCCACCCGAGATGGCACGGTCGGGGACGAACGGCTCGAAGAACCAGCGACGGGCGAGGTCGCTCTCCTTGTCCTCGAACTCGCGGCGGATGGCGCGCATCTTCTTGCGGATCTCGATTCCCAGGCGGATCGTGTCGTCCCACAGCACTTCGCCCGACTTGCCCTTCATCATCTGCGCGCCGACGTCGAGCGAGGCGAACAGCGGATAGAAGGGCGAGGTCGAGGCGTGCAGCATGAAGAATTCGTTGAAGCGCCGGTGTTCGATTCGCCGCCGCTGGCCCGCGATATGGCTATCCCTGACATGGATCTGAGAGGCCTGGCTGAAGCTCGCGAGCTGCTTGTGCGCCGACTGCGTGGCGAAGATGCCCGGACTGTCCGGCCCCAGCCCTTCAAGGCCCATGGCGAAGCGGCCGGCATAGAGCGGATGGAACTTCATGAAGCCCGCCCACGCCTCATCGAACAGGATGTAGTCGCACAGGTGACCGATCTTCTCGATGATGGCGCGCGCGTCGTGGATCGTGCCGTCGTAGGTGCACTGTTCGATCACCGCGACGCAGAAGGGCCGTTCGCGCTTAAATGCTTCCTTGTCCTTGATCAGCGGGTGGGTGCGAATCTTCTCTCGGATGCGCGCCTCGTCGAACGCCTCGTGGAAGATCGGCCCGATCAGCCCATGCGCGTTGCGATCGGTTTCGAGGTACACCGGCGTGCCGCGACCCAGGAACAGCGCGCCATGATGGGCGGCCTTGTGGTTGTTGCGGTCGAACAGCACGAGGTCGTCTTCCGCCACCAGCGCCTGCAGGACGATCTTGTTCGACGAAGACGTGCCGTTCAGCACGAAATAGGTCTTCTCCGCGCCGAAGATCTGCGCCGCCTCCTGTTGGGCTTTCAGCGCCGGGCCCTCGTGGACCAGCAGGTCGCCGAGATCGAGGACCGAGTTGTCGAGGTCGTCGCGGAACACCGCCTCGCCGAGATGCTCCACGAAAATCCGGCCGATCGGGCTCCTGTTGTAGAAGATGCCGCCGTTATGGCCCGGGCAGGTCCAGAGCTGGTTGCCTTCTTCGGCATAGTCGACCAGGGCGCCGAAGAACGGTGTCTTCAGCGTTTCGGCGTACTGCTTCAGGCGGCTCACCAGGTTCCGGGCGATGAAATCCGGCGTCTCCTCTGAGAGGAAGATGTAGCCGTCGATGTAATCCATCACCTCGACCGGAATGTCCTCCAGCCGCTTGCGGCGGACCAGGATGACGATCGGCATTTCCAGCCCGCGCCGGCGCATCAGGTTGATCAGTGCCGCCGACTTGCCGTCGAGACCCTTCTTGCCCCAGTCGACCACCATGCAGCCGATGGCCGCGTCGGTCTGCACCACGATCTCCGCATCCTCGACGCGCCGGGCCCGCACGACCTGGAAGCCGAGCCGTTCGATGGACGTCGTTATCTCGCTGAGGCGATGGCCTTCGAGATCGTCGGCGTCGAAGGCCGGCGCACAAATCAGGATGGTGAAGCGTCTGAAGAAATCCATTGTGTGGCCTGTCTCAAAAGACGCTGGGAACGTGGAGTTCGGCTGGCACCGGTCTGCGCACGTAGTCCGGCTTGCGCGCCCGCGCGGGCAAGGCAATGGGGTCCTGCTCGACGTCGCTGTAGGGAATCTGCCGCAGCAGGTGATGGATGCAGTTGAGCCGTGCCCGCTTCTTGTCGTTGCCCTCGATCACCCACCAGCGCGCCTCGGGAATGTGCGTGTGCTCCAGCATCTCCTCCTTGGCCTTGGTGTACTCTTCCCATCGCCGCCGCGATTCGAGATCCATGGGAGAGAGCTTCCACTGCTTCAGCGGGTCGTGGATGCGCATCAGGAACCGGAGGTTCTGCTGCTCGTCGGTGATCGAAAACCAGTACTTGATGAGGATGATCCCCGACCGCACGAGCATGCGCTCGAACTCGGGTGCCGCCCGGAAGAATTCCTGGACGTCGTCCTCGTTGCAGAAGCCCATCACCCGCTCGACGCCGGCACGATTGTACCAGCTTCGGTCGAACAGCACGATCTCGCCGGCTCCCGGCAGATGCGCGGCATAGCGCTGGAAATACCACTGCGTGCGCTCGCGCTCGGTGGGTGCCGACAGGGCCACGGTGCGGCAGATGCGCGGATTGAGCCGCTGCGCCACGCGCTTGATGACGCCGCCCTTGCCGGCGGCATCCCGCCCCTCGAACAGGATGACGACCTTCAGGCCTTTGTGAACCACCCAGTTCTGCAGCTTCACCAGCTCGCGCTGCAGGCGCAGCAGCTCCGAGAAGTAACGGCGGCGGTCGATGGGTGGGGTCGTGTCGACCGGGAAGGTCTCGTCGGCGATGCCCGGCGGCAGGCGGGACAGAAATTCGTCGCCGATCTCCAGTTCCAGCTCCTCGTCGATGCTGTCGATCATCTCGTCGTGGAGCAGGTCCTGGAGGCTCTGGAGCTCGGGTCCGGTGGCCATCCGTTTCTCCTCGGTCGGGGCGCTGGGGGGCGCAGGGGGCGCGAAAGTGGCGTGCACATGTGACAAACGCGCGACGGGGCGGGAGGTGGCGTGCAGGTACGGACCGGAGAGGCATTTCGGATCGCGAGCCCGCCGCGTTCCCGGCATATGGGCCTCGGGCCGGCCAGTCCGGTATGCTGCGGCCATGAGCAGCACCTATTTCGACCTCACGGGCAAGGTAGCCCTCGTCACCGGCGGCAGCCGGGGACTGGGCTATCAGATGGTGAAGGCCTTTGCCGCCCACGGCGCCGATATCTTCATCACCAGCCGCAAACTGGACGCCTGCGACAAGGCCGCCGCCGAGGTGCGGGCGCTGGGGCGCAAGGCGGCGACCCATGCCTGCAATGTCGCCAACTGGCAGGAGCTGGAGGGCCTGGTCGATGCGGCCTACGCCGCCTTCGGCAAGGTCGACATCCTGGTGAACAATGCGGGCTCCTCGCCGCTCGCGCCCTCGTCGCTGGAAACCTCCGAGCAGCTCTTCGATCGCATCGTGTCGCTCAACTTCAAGGCGCCGTTCCGGCTGATGTCGCTGGTCGGCAGCCGCATGGCAGCGGGCGACGGTGGCTCGATCATCAACATTTCCAGCGCCGGCGCGCTCCGCCCCCGGCCGCAGATCGCACCCTATGCCGGCGCCAAGGCCGCGCTCAACGCGCTGACCGAAGCCTTCGCCTTCGAATATGGCCCCAAGGTCCGCGTGAACACCATTTCGCCCGGCCGCTTCCTCACCGACGTCTCCAAGGCCTGGCCCGAAGAGCACAAGGCCAACCCGACGGCCGCGCTCAAGCGCAGCGGCCAGCCGGAAGAGATCGTGACGGCCGCGCTCTATCTCGCCTCGAGCAAATCGAGCTTCACCACCGGATCGCTGGTCCGGGTCGACGGAGGAATCTCATAATGAAAATGAAAGCCGGCGTTCTCACCACCTGCGGCGCGCCCCGCCCCTTCGCCAAGTCGAAGCCCATCCATGTCGTGGAAGTCGATCTCGATCCGCCCGGCGAGGGCGAGGTGCTGGTCAAGGTGGGTGGCGCCGGCCTCTGCCATTCCGACTTGTCCCTCATCAATGGCGATCGGCCGCGGCCGGTGCCGATCGTGCTGGGCCACGAGGGCGCGGGCGAGATCGTCGAACTGGGCAAGGGTGTGCACGACGTGAAGGTGGGCGACCATGTCTGCTTCACCTTCAACGTGAGCTGCGGCCGCTGCCGGCGCTGCCTGGAAGGCCGGCCCTATATCTGCGAGCGTTCGGTGACGCCGCGCGCCGCGGGCCAGCTCCTCTCGGGCCACCATCGCCTCCACATGGACGGCAAGCCGGTGAACCATCAGTCCGGCGTCTCCTGCTACGCCGAATATGCCGTGGTCGACCGCGGTTCGATCGTGGTGATCGACAAGACCTTGCCGCTCGACGTGGCGGCCCTGTTCGGTTGCGCCGTGGTGACCGGCGTCGGCGCGGTGATCAACACCGCCCAGATCCAGCCCGGCAGCTCGGTGGCGGTCGTCGGCCTGGGCGGCGTGGGCCTCAGCGGCCTGATGGGCGCGGTGCTGGCGGGTGCGGGCCGCATCGTCGCCATCGACCTCTCCGACGACAAGCTCGGCCTCGCGCGCCAGCTCGGCGCCACCGATACGGTGAATGCCAAGGATGTCGACCACGTAAAGCAGGTGCGCGACCTCACCAACGGCGGCGTCGACTATGCCTTCGACCTCGCCGGCACCATCAAGGCGATGGAGACGGCCTATCTGGTGACGCGCTGGGGCGGCACGACGGTGACAGCCGGCCTCTCGCCCATCGCCGCCGATTTCTCGTTCAAGCAGAGCGCGCTCGTGAGCGAGGAGAAGACCATCAAGGGCAGCTACATGGGAAGCTGCGTGCCGGTGCGCGACATCCCGCGCTTCATCGCGCTCTACCAGCAGGGCAAGCTGCCGGTCGACCGCATGGTCAGCCAGCGCATCGGCTTCGACGAGCTGAACCTGGGCTTCGACCGGCTGCAGGACGTGGCGACGGTGCGGCAGATCCTGGTGCCGCACGGCTGAGCCGCGACGCCAAGCTTGCGTATTGTACCATAGAGTGGTACTCTATCCCATAGTAGGAGTGTCTGCTTGATCCTGGATTTTCGGGATGAATGGCTTCGGGCCTTCTTTGTCGATGACGTGCGGTCGCGGAAGATTCCCCCGGACCTCGAAGACCGTTTGTTCCGCAAGCTCCAGATGATCGACGATGCGACGACCGATCAGGATTTGCGCGTGCCGCCCAGCAATCACTTCGAGAAGCTGCGCGGCAATCTGGCGGGGTTCCATTCGATCCGCGTCAACAGGCAATGGCGGCTGGTGTTCCGGTGGAACAGCGGCAAGGGCGAGGCGGTCGACCTATATCTCGATGACCACAGCTACAGGTGACGCGAGGCAAACATGCTGATGACGAAGCGCAAGCCGACCACGGTCGGTGAGATTCTTATCGAAGAGTTCATGCAACCGCTGGGGCTGACCCAAGGCGCGCTCGCCAAGGCGATGGGCGTTCAGCGCAAGCACGTCAACGAATTGTGCAACGACCGTCGCAACGTGACGGCGTCGACTGCCCTCATCCTGGCCCGCGTGTTTGGCAACACGGCGGATTTCTGGTTGAACGTCCAGCGCCGCACCGACTTGTGGAACGCGCTGCATAGTCCGCGTGAGCGGGACAGGATCGATCGTGCGCGACCTTTGAAAGTCGCCGCCTAGATTCTCACCGTGCGGCAGGTGCTGGTGCCGCACGGCCAGATCTCGAAATCGCTAGTCCGACGAAGGACTCGTCGGCAGCGACTTGGTCTCCCGGGGACGCTCGGTGGCGGCTCCCACGGCGAAGGCTCGTGCTTCCAGTTCGCGCGCTTTTTCGCGCTCGATGGCGACCGCGAGCAAGGCGATCGCCCGTCGGTATTCCGACCTGAGCAGCATGCTCAGAACGACAGTGTCGCCGCGCCCTGCTTGATCGGCTCGTGCAGGGCGCTCGCGCCGACGATGGTGACGCCGTCGATCAGGTCGGCCTGCACGTAGCCGCGCGACTTCACGCACGGCGGGCACGCCCAGATCTCGCCGCCGCGCTTTTGGAAGTCCTGGATCAGGGCGGCGAGCGGCTGCAGCGGTGCGACGTGCGTCAGTTCGTGGCCGCGCTTGCGGACGAGGTCGATGGCGGTGCTGGTCAGGAACATCGCGACCTTGAGACCGGCGGTGAGGCCACCGTTGGCGATAGTGAAGGCGACCGAGGAGAGTCCCGAATCGATACCCTTGGTGGCGACGATCACGAGCTTGTCAGTTCCGGCTTGCATTGGATAACCTCCGTTGGCGTTGAAAAGCGCGCGGCATTTACGCCGGGAGGGGAGCGCCGTCTTTGGCCAGGCTGCCGAAAAACATCGCCGCGAATCCGGGCCGAGAACGATGCCTTGTCGGACGTGCTGCGCGGGATCCGGCTCACCGGCACGCTGCAGTTCTGCTTCATGCCATCGGGCGCCTGGCAGACCGACGGCAAGCCGCGCCTTGCCGCCCTGGCAGCGGGTGCCACGCCCACCATCCCGTTCCACATCCTGGTCGACGGCAGTTGCTGGCTCAGGATGGACGGCGAGGAGTTTGCCGTCGCGGCGGGAGATGTCATGGCGTTCCCGCACGCCACGGCACACTCGTTGGGCGCCGGCCGCGGTGGCATGACCGTCACGCCGGTGCTCGACCTGCCGCTCAAGCCGTGGCGGGCGTTGCCGATCCTGCGCTACGGCGACAGCGGGCCCCGGTCCGCCCGCTGTGCGGCTACCTTCAGTGCGAGGCGCTCAATTTCGGCCCGCTGCGGCAGGCCTTGCCCAAGATGGTCCATGTCACGACCGGCAAGGACGCCCGCGCCGCCTGGCTCGGCGCTACGCTCAGCCAGATCGTCGAGGAGGTCGACCGGCCCAATGCCGGCGGGCTCTCCATGCTGGAGCGGCTGACCGAGGTCACCTTCATCGAGCTGCTACGGCACGAGATCCTCGCCGCCGATCCGGGCTCGGCCGGCTGGCTGGCGGCGCTGGCCGATCCCTCGCTCGGCCGTTGCCTGACGAGCATCCACGACGATCCATACCGCAACTGGACGGTGCAGAGCCTGGCCGCGGCCTCGGGCCTGTCGCGCAGCACCTTCGCCGAGCGCTTCGAGGAGGTGCTCGAAACATCGCCGATCCGCTAAGTCTGCGACTGGCGCCTCTATCTCGCGAGCGTGGCGCTCAGCACCACACGAAAGCCTGTTGCCGCCGTGGCGCACGAGGCCGGCTATGAAAGCGAGGCCGCCTTCAGCCGCGCCTTCTCGCGGGCCTATGGCATGCCGCCGGCGACGTGGCGGCAACGTAGCCGGAAGGGATGACGATGAGCCTCACCATCGCCGTCGAAACGCCGCTGCAGGACGAGGTCCGCACGCTCGTGGCCGAGCTGAATGCCGTTCTGATCGAGCTGACGCCACCCGAGCACTGCCATCACCTGACGGTGGAGCAGATGGCGGATGACAGCACCACGGTCTTCATCGCCCGCGAGAGCGGCACGGCCATCGCCTGTAGGGCGCTGAAGCGGCACGCCGACGGGATCGGCGAGGTCAAGCGCATGTATACGCGGCCCTCGCATCGCGGCCGCAAGATCGGCGAGGAGATCGTGGCGCGCATCGAGGCGCTGGCGCGGTCCGAGGGGCTGAAGCGTCTCGTGCTGGAAACCGGCGACCGCCACCACGCTGCCTGGAAAGTCTACGAGCGCGCCGGTTTTACGCGCTGCGGCCCGGTGCTCGATTATGCCGACGTATCCTGGTCGGTGTTCTACGAAAAGAACCTGGTTGGTTGATTTGCAAGTTCAGCAGGTTTCGTGCTGATTTTCCGCTATGGTCGGCGCCCTGTGCGGGCGCTGCTGGCAACGCCCGAAGCGCGATCCGCTCCGGGCGTTTTTCATGGTCGATTTTCTGGACAATTCCGACGATTCGACGTTTGTCGAAAAGAATCGTCCGTTCCAAGTGGGGCGGCGATTTGCAAATATTCAGACAGACACATTCTGGACAACTCGTGTCCGGGAAAGCGCCTGAAAAGCGGGTCTAAAAGTCGCTCTAGCGGATCTCGAAGCCGAGCTTCTTCAGCGACGCGCGAATCGTCTCGCGGCCGTTCATCGATTTGAGGGGGCCGAGACGGTTTAGAACCCGCTGCGTCCAGGTTGCGGCCTGCAGATCGTGACGGGCCGAGAACTTGCTCATCGCAGCGTCGTAGGCGGCACGCTGGGCGGCCTCCCGGGTGGCGTCGTAGCGGTCGTGATGCAGCACGGTCGACTGCGGCAGGCGGGGCTTCACCTCGCCCTGGGCCTTGCCGTCGGCATAGCCGACGCAGAGGCCGAAGACGACGAAGGACTGCGGCGGCAGGCCCAGCAGTTCGGCGACCTTGATCGGGTCGTTGCGCATGGCGCCGATATAGACCGTGCCGAGGCCGATCGACTGGGCGGCCACCACGGCGTTCTGGGCGGCGAGTGCCGCATCGATGCAGGCGACCATGAAGGTTTCCAGCCAGGGCATCGTCTCGAAGTCGGTCTTCGTGGCCTCCGAGATGCGCTGGTTGCGCGACATGTCGGCCACCCAGCAGATGTAGAGCGGGCATTGCTCGATATGCTTCTGGCCGCCGGCTATCTCGGCCAGCACCTTCTTCGTGGCGGGATCGGTGATGGCGATCGCCGACCACCACTGCATGTTGGAGCTGGTCGCCGCCGACTGCGCCGCGGCGATCAGGGTTTCCAGCGTGCCCGGCGGCACCGGGTCGGGTTTGTAGCCGCGCACCGAGCGGTGATCGAGCATGGTGGCGATGGTCTCGTTCCACGGCCCGGCGGGCGGGAGCGCGTCGACGCCGTAGCGCCTGGCGAGCGCGTCGGTCTTCTTGTCGGTGGCGGGCGCTAGCGAGTCCATGCGGTGGTCCCTTGCGGTTTGGCACGGGTGATTGCGGTCACCAGGGCAAGAAGGATGAAGGCGACGACAATCATGAAGATGGCGCGCGGTTCGCCGCGGTCCATCAGCCAGCCGAAGAGCAACGGAGCGACCATGCCGCCGAGATTGAAGCCGGTGCTGACGAAGCCGAACACCTTGCCGAACGAGCCCGGCGGCGTGACGGCCCGCACCATCATGTCGCGCGACGGCTGGATCATGCCGTTCAGCAGGCCGCCCAGCGACATCACGCCGACCAGGACGGCCGCCGGCATGTTCACCCAGGCCATCAGGATCGCCATGGTCGAGGTAAAGGCGAAGCCAACGGCCGCCACACGCTCGTGGTGCGGCGTGCGGTCGGCGATGATGCCGCCCAGCAGCACGCCGAAGGCGCTGCACAGCAGGAAGCCGGAGAGCGCCACGTTGGCGGCCGAGAAGCTCGTGCCGTGAATGGCTTCTAGGCCGACCACCGTAAAAGTCTGGAGGCCGCTGTTGGCCATGGCGAGGCAGAAGAAGAACAGCAGGTTGCGCAGGATCGGCGCACTCAGCAGCAGGTCGAGCCCGACCTTGGTTTCACCCCCCTTGGATGGTTCGAGGCCGGGCTGCTGGCCGGGCTTGGGCACGACGCGGGGCAGGATGCTGCCGGCCACGATCACCAGCAGGGCGACCGCGAACGAGAGTCCGGCGGCGAACAGGAAGCCGCCGCGCCAGCCCCAGACCGCGGCGCACGCCAGCACCAGGGCGGGCGTGACGCCGGAGCCCAGGTAGCCTGCGAAGGTATGGATCGAGAAGGCCTTGCCGATCCGCCGGTGGTCGACGGTGGCCGACAGGATCGTGTAGTCGGCCGGGTGGTAGACGGTGTTGGCGACGCCGAGGAAGGCGTAGGCGATGACGAAGAACCAGTAGCCCGGCAGCAGGGCGGCGGCGGCGATCGCCACGGCGCCCAGCAGCAGCCCGCCGGTCAGCATGGCGCGCGGGCCGATGCGGTCGACCAGGAAGCCGGCCGGCGTCTGCAGCAGCGCCGAGGCGATGTTGAAGGCCGTCAGCGCCAGGCCGATCTGGATGTAGCTGACGCCGAAGGCCTCGCGGACCTCGCCGAACAGCGGCGGCAGCAGCATGATGTGCACATGGCTCACGAAATGCGCCACGGCGACCAGGGCGATCACCTTGGTCTCGCGGCTCCATTTCGGGCCGGAGGCGGCCTCGGCCGGCAGGTCGATCGGTTCACTCGTCGACGACATTGACGCCCAATATGCCGATGCCGGAAATCTCGACCTCGACCTTGTCGCCGCCCTTCATCCAGAGCGGCGGCTTGCGGCCGGCGCCGACGCCATCGGGCGTGCCGGTGGCAATGATGTCGCCCGGCTCCAGCCACGTCACGGTCGAGAGATATTCGATGATGGTGGCGACGTCGAAGATCATGTGCTCCGTCGTGTCGTGCTGCACCACGTTGCCGTTGAGGCGGGTCGTGAGCTCGAGCCGCTGCGGGTCGGGGATCACGTCCGAGGTGACCATCCACGGTCCGAGCGGGCCGGTCGCTGGGAAATTCTTGCCGGCCGTCACCGAGTGCTTCTGGAAGTCGCGCACGCTGCCGTCGAGGAAGCAGGTGTAGCCGGCAATGACCGAGAGCGCACTGGCGCGTGAGACGTGCCGGCAGCGTTCGCCGATCACGACCGCGAGTTCGCCCTCGAAGTCGAAATCGATCGAGGCGCGCGGCCGCACGATGTCGCCGCCATGCGCCACCAGCGTGTTGTGGAGGCGCGAGAAGACGCTGGGCACCGTCGGCACCTGGCGGCCGACCTCGCCGACGTGGCTTGCATAGTTGAGACCGATGCAGAGGATTTTTTCAGGATCGGGAATGGCCGGCAGCAGCTCGACCTCGTCCATCCTGAAGTCGGCGGCCACGCCCTTGGCGGCCGCGGCCAGCTCGGCCAGCGCCTTGCCGGCGAGGACGGCGCGCAGGCTGGGCCAGCGCTGGCCGGTACGCTCCGACAAATCGACGATACCGCCGTCCACGGCGGCGCCGAATTTGAGCGCGCCCGCCTGGCGAAAACTGACCAATCGCATGGCCGGGAGCCTAGGATTATCCGAGCAGCTTTGCGAGGCCCTTGGAGAGGTTGATGCTCGGCACGGGCGCGGGACGGGCGAGCGCACCGCTACTGGCCTTGACCGGTTTCTGGCGCGCCAGCCCCTCGGCCATCGAGATCGCGCAAGCAACCCCATCGAGAAGAGGGGCATCGACCATGGTCTTCAGTTTGGCGGCCAGGCCCGCGAGGCCCGCACCACCCAGGATGACGACGTCGGCGCCGTCCTCGCGGACGCAGGCGGTGCAGCCTTTGGCGAGCAGTGCCATGGCTGCCTTGGGGTTGCGGGCGATGTCGGCGCCGGTCGGCGCCACGGTCCGCACGGAGGCGAGGCGCGAGGTGAGGCCGTGGCTCGCCACGAATTCCTCGAGCATCGACTTCCAGCGTTCGCCGCCGGTCACGATCGAAAAGCGGTTGCCCATGGCGCAGGCCTGCAGGATCGACGCATCAGCCATGCCGACCACCGGCACGGGGCTCACTTCCTTCAGCGCCGCGAGACCGGGATCGCCGAAGCAGGCCAGCACGACGGCGTCCTTGCGTCCCTTGTCGTTCGCCAGCGCGTCGAGCGCGGCGTGGCCGGCAATCGCATAGGCCGCGCGCGAGGCGATGTAGCGCGGCCCGAAGCTGCCGGTCAGCGCGCGCAGTTTCGTATCCGGCCGAGCGAAGCGCTTCGCGGTCTTCAGCACCAGGTCGGTGATCGAGGCCGTCGTGTTGGGATTGATCAGCAAGATGTCGGTCACGTCTGCATGCCCTCGCGCAGCCGCTCGGCCGGATGATTCTCGCCGATCGACATCGAGCAGATACGCGAGATGTGGGTGAGCGGCAGGCCTGTCTCCTTGGCCCATTCGTTGAGCTGCGCCTGCGCCAGCCTGAGATCCTTCTTCGACGTGCCCTTTTCGCTGATTGGCACGCCCGAATCGCGCAGGCAGAGCATCAGGTCGTTGGTCAGGATGAAGGAGTCGCGGCCCAGGAAGCGCAGCAGGTACTGGCAGCTATTGCCGCCCAGCCTGGAGCCGCGCTTGGCGAGCACTTCCATCAGGCCGATCTGATCGTCGACGGGCCAAGTGGCCAGGAACTTGCCGAAGCTTCCGTGGTCGGCCGCGATATCGCTCACGAACCTGGCGTTCTCGCGCACCGACTTGATCTTCTGCGGATTGCGGACGATGCGCTTGTCGGAGGCGAGGTCGTGCCAGAACTCGGCGGGCTGGAATAGGAGCCGCTTCGGATTGAAGCCGAGGAACGCCTCCTCGAAGCCCGGCCATTTCTGGTCGATCACGCGCCACACGAAGCCGGCCGAGAAAACCCGCCGCGCCATCTCGGCCAGCACGCGATCGTCGCTAAGCTTCGCGAGGTCCTTGTTGTTGCGCTTCTTCGAAAGGAGCGACGTCAGCACCTTCTCGCCGCCCTTGCGTTTGGCGGCACGCTCTCGGATGCGCTTGAAGGGCACTCTTGCCGCAACTTTGGCCAAGGGAGCTACTCCAGCCAGCCGTCGAAGAAGTCGAAGACGCTGGCCTTGAACAGCGGATGGCCGATGCACGAGAAGTGATCGCAGCCCGGCAGCGTCACCGCCTTGGCGCCGGGAATGGCGTCGGCCAGTCCCTGCGGCGGCCCGGCGAGCTGGTCGCGGGCGCCGGCCACGACCAGGGTCGGCCGGCTGATCGCCATCAGCGAGTCGCGCGTGAGCGGCACGCGGGCGCCGCGCGAGCAGGCCGCTAAGGCGAGGCGATCCTCCTTCTGCTCGTCGGCGAAGTGGCGAAAGCTTTTCAGCATCGGATCGCTGATCGAGTCGGGTGATTCGGCCTCCATGGCCTCGGCCATCGCCCCTTCCTCGCGCGGCGGATCGAACATCCTGGCGCCGACGCCTGCCACCACGAGATGGTCGATGCGGCTGCCATCGACGAGAGCGGCGGTCAGCGAGATGTGCGAGCCCATGGAGAAGCCCAGCAGATGAGCGCGCTCGACGCCGGCATGATCCATCAGGGCAAAGACATCGCGCGCCATCGCGTCGCGGTCGTACCTGGCGGGATCGTGCGGCTTGGCGCTTTCACCATGGCCGCGATTGTCGAGGGCGAAGCCGCGCAGGCCCTTGGACGCGATGGCATCGTACCAGCCCATGCGCTTCCAGTTCTCGTACCGGTTGGCGGAAAAGCCGTGCACCAGCACGATCGCCTTTTTGGCGTCGGCGGGACCGAATTCGTCGTAGGCCAGCGAGAGCCCATCGGAGGTGAACTGAGCCATGACTTTCCCTAACCCGGGCCATGAATTGCGACAAGGTTGATCCAATGGGCCAAGTGTCGGACAACCGTTTTAACGAAAAGGGAAACGCATGACGCAGCCACATTGGCCAGAGGCCCCGAAACGGCCCCTCGGTATTCAAGGGGGCGGCGCGCCCAACATCCTGGTCATCCTGTTCGACGATGTCGGCTTCTCCGACCTCGGCTGCTACGGCTCGCCGATCGCCACGCCCACCATCGATGCCATCGCCGGCCGAGGCCTGCGCTACACCGGCTTCCATACGACGGCCATGTGCTCGACCACGCGCGCAGCCCTTCTGACGGGCCGCAACCACCATTCGGTCGGCGTCGGCTGCCTCGCCAATTTCGATTCGGGCTATCCCGGCTATCGCGGCAAGATTTCGAAGGAAGCCGGCACCATCGCCGAGATGCTGCGCCCGCACGGCTATCGCAACTACATGCTGGGCAAGTGGCACGTGACGCCACTTACCGAATCGGGTGCGACCGGTCCGTTCGACGGCTGGCCGCTCGGTCGCGGCTTCGACCGCTACTACGGCTTCATGGATGCCGAGACGGATCAGTACGCACCTGAGCTGGTGCGCGACAACACGCCGGTCGATCCGCCCGGCACCTTCGCCACCGGCTATCACCTCACGTCCGATCTGGTCGACCAGGGCATCCGCTACATCGCCGACCATGTCGGCGACAATGCCGAGACGCCTTGGTTGATGTGGCTGGCCCCAGGCGCCTGTCATGCGCCGCATCAGGCGCCGTTCGATCTCATTGACAAGTACGACGTCCTCTTCGCCGAAGGCTGGGACGTGGAGCGCGAGAGGCGGCTCGCCCGCCAGATTGCGCTCGGCATCGTGCCCAAGGGCACGCGACTGCCACCGCGCAACGATGCCGTGCGGCCGTGGGCCGAGGTGCCCGACGGTGAGAAGCGGCTCTTCTCGCGCCTGCAGGCCGCCTACGCCGCCATGCTCGACCACGCCGACCAGCACATCGCGCGGCTGGTGAAGTTCCTCGAGACCGCTGGCCAGCTCGACGACACGCTGGTCATCGTCATGTCCGACAACGGCGCCAGCCAGGAGGGCGGACCCTTCGGCCTGGTCAATGCCATGGGTCCGTACAATCTCCGTCGCGAGCCGATGGAGGAGAAGATCGCGCGCATCGGCGACATCGGTGGTCCCGATACGCATTCCAACTTTCCGCTGGGCTGGGGCATGGCCGCCAACACGCCGCTCCGCCGCTATAAGCAGAACACGCATGGTGGCGGCATCCGCGATCCGCTGGTCATGGCGTGGAACAAGGGCATCGCCGCCAGGGGCGAGCTGCGCCATCAGTTCTGCCACGCCAGCGATCTCGCGCCGACCTTGCTGGATATCGTCGGCGTAAAACCGCCCAAGGCGATCAATGGCGTAAAACAGATGGCGATCGAGGGCACGAGCTTTGCCAGGAGCCTGAAAAACCGCAAGGCCAAGTCCAAGTCCAAGCCGCAGTATTTCGAGATGTTCGGCCATCGTGGCCTGGTGCAGGACGGCTGGAAGGCCGTCTCCTTCCATCCGCCGGGCAGCGACTTCGCCAGCGACAAGTGGGAGCTCTACCATCTCGACAAGGACTTCAACGAACTCGACAACCTCGCCGAGCGCGAGCCCGAGCGGTTGGCGGCGATGGTCGAGGAATGGTGGCGTCAGGCCGAGAAGAGCAATGTGCTGCCGCTCGACGACCGCTTCGCGCCGCGCTTCGCCGACAATGCCAAGCGCTTCCATGGGCCGCGCAACCGCTTCGTGTTCCATGCCGGCATGGGCCATGTGCCGACCGACGTGGCGCCCGACGTGCGCAACCGCACCTATACGATCGAGGCCGACGCGCAGGTCGACGGGCCGGCGACGGAGGGCGTACTGATCGCCCACGGCGACGCCACGACCGGCTACTCGCTCTACATGAAGGACGGCAAGCTCGCCTACGACATGAACATCGGCGGCGAGCATCACCTGATCGTCTCCGACCGTCCGGTGCCGGCCGGCAATCGGCAGCTCGGTGTGCGCATGCGGCGCAAGGACGGGCGCAACTTCGCCACCCTGCTGATCGACGGCGAGCCTGTCGGCGGCTTCGACACCCAGAACGGGTTCGTGAGCTTCATCTCCTGGTCGGGCCTCGACATCGGCCGCGACCGCTCGAGCCCGGTGTCGCACTACCGGGCGCCGTTCGCCTTCACCGGCAAGCTGCGCAAGGTGACCGTGCTGATGGACGACGACCAGGTGCTCGACGCCAAGGCTGCGGCCGACGCGGCCCTCGCGCGCGAATGACCGCTGCTGTCCAGAGTCCGGGAGTAGACAGCGCTTACGCCTGGCGGCTGGCGTTCGTCTCGATGCTTTGCATCACGTTGGGCGGCGGCGCTCTCTACCTGCCGGTGGTCGCGCTCAAGGAGATGGCCGCCGAGTTCGGCGAACGCCGTGCCGTGCCGTCGTTCGCCTACATGGTCGGCTTCTTCTTCATGGGCGTCGGCGGCGTTTTCATGGGCTGGCTGGCCGACCGCACCAGCCCGCGCGTGCCGCTGTTTATTGCCGGCGTCTCGATCCTGGCCGGCGGCTGGCTGGCCAGCAGCGGCGGCGAGCTGGCGCTCTACCTGGGCTATGCCATTCCGCTAGGCTTCCTCGGCAATTCCGCCACCTTCACGCCGGCCATGAACAACATCCAGGGCTGGTTCGACCGCCGCCGCAGCACGGCGGTGTCCCTCATCTCGGTGGGGCCCGCGATCTCGGGCTTCGTCTGGCCGCAGGTCTACCGCTGGCTGGTGCCCGAGGTCGGCTGGCGCGAGACGCTGGTGATCTACGGCGTGACGGCCGGCGTCCTGATCTTCTTGTGCGCGTTCTACATACGGCCCTCACCGATGGCGCGCAGCAAGGCGGCGCGGCCGGCCGAGGATCATTCGGCCCTGCCGATGTCGTCGCGCTCGATCATGGTGGTGCTCTCGGCGGCGGGCTTCTGCTGCTGCACCGCCATGGCCGTGCCGTTCGTGCACATGGTGGCCTTCTGTGGCGACCTCGGCTTCTCGTCGGCGCGCGGCTCCGAGGCGATCGCGCTGATCCTGCTGACGGCGGTGGCCGCGACCTTCGCCATGGGCCGGCTCTCCGACTACATCGGCCCGATCAAGGTGAGCCTGCTCTGCGCCCTCATCCAGATCGCCTCGCTGGTCGGCTTCGTGTTCGTCGAGAGCCTGACGGGCATCTACACGCTCTCGGTCATCCACGGCATTCCCTACATCGCCATCGTGCAGGGCTACGCGCTGATCCTGCGTTATCTCTACGGCCCCACCATCGGCGGCTGGCGCCTGGGCGTGGTCATGCTGTTTGCCATGGCGGGCATGGCGGTCGGCGGCTGGCTGGGCGGCGCGATCTTCGACGCCACGCTCTCCTACCGCTCGGCCTTCGAGGCAGCCCTTGCCTTCAATCTCCTGAACCTGATGCTGCTCGGCCTGCTCTACTTCGCCCAGCGCCGGCGCAGCGCCGTGATCAACTTGCCGTAAGACCGAGGACACTCATGAGCGACGATCTCTGGAAGATGACGGCGGTCGAGGCGGTGACGCGGCTGAAGAAGCGCGAGATTTCCCCGCTCGACTTGATCGAGGCCTCGGCAAAGCGCATCGCCGCAGTCGAGCCCAACGTGAACGCGCTTCCCACTCTGTGCCTCGATCGCGCCCGCGATCACGCCAAACGGATCATGGCCGGCGGCGCAGCCTGCGAAGCCTCTGGCGAAGCAGGCTGGATGGCCGGCCTGCCGGTCTCGATCAAGGACCTGACGGACGTGGCCGGCGTGCGCACCACCTACGGCTCGCCGATCTTCGCCGATCATGTGCCAGTCAAGTCGCATCCGCTGGTCGAGCGCATCGAGCGTAAGGGCGGCATCGTCATGGGAAAGTCCAACACACCGGAGTTTGGCGCCGGCGGCAGCACCTTCAACGAAGTGTTTGGCCGCACGCGCAATCCCTGGAACACCTCGCTCACCTGTGGCGGGTCGACCGGTGGCGGCTCCGTCTCGGTGGCGACCGGCGAGGTCTGGCTGGCGCACGGCTCCGATCATGGCGGCTCGCTGCGCCGTCCCGGCACCTACTGCTCGACCGTCGGCATCCGGCCATCGCCCGGCCGCGTCACGCGCGGCACGTCCAACAACCTCTGGTCGCCGCAGTCGGTGCAGGGGCCGATGGCGCGCAACGTCGCCGATCTGGCGCTGTTCCTCGACGCCATGGCCGGATTCTGCCCGCACGACCCCATGACCTTCGATGCGCCCGCCCTGTCGTTCAGCGCCGCGGTCGCCAGGCCCATGGCGCCGAAGCGGGTGGCCTTCAGCATCGATTTCGGCGGCAGATTCGAGGTCGACGGCGAGATCCGCGAGATCTGCGCCAGGATGGCGCGGCGCTTCGAGGAGCTGGGCTGCATCGTCGAGGAGGCCTCGCCCGATTTCGGGCCGGTCGACAACGTGTTCATGGCGCTGCGCAGCCAGCAGTTCGTCGTCGACCGCGAGCAGCAGATCGAGCAGCACCGCGACAAGATCAAGCCCGACATCATCTGGAACACCGAGCTTGGCCTCGCGCAGACCGCGAGCCGGCTGGCCTGGGCCGAACGCGAGCGGGCGGCGCTCTACCGGCGCATGGGCGCGTTCTTCCAGACCTACGACCTGTTCGTGACGCCGGGCGCGCCGACCGCCGCCTTCGACGTCAACCTGCGCGCGCCCGCCACCATCGCCGGCAAGAAGCTCGAGAACTACATGGCGGGCTCGACCCTCAACTCGGCCATCACCGTGACGGGCTGCCCCGCCATCGCCGTGCCCTGCGGCTTCGACAAGTACGGCCGGCCCGTTGGCCTCCAACTGGTCGGCAGGCCCCGGGGCGAGGCGGCGTTGCTGCAGGCTGCCGTCCTCTACGAGCAGTTGATTGGCTTGGATCGCCTGCTACCCATCGACCCCAGGCCCGGAACCGTGCCACCATCGGACTAGTGACGATAACCTCACCCTGAGGAGCGGCCCATAGGGCCGCGTCTCGAAGGGTGGGAGCGAGCACTGCGTGTGTTGCCCATCCTTCGAGACGCGCTGCGCGCTCCTCAGGATGAGGAGCGAGCGGTAGGGGAGAGAGTCCATGCGGGTCGTGATCACGGGCGCGAGCCGGGGGATCGGTCGGGCGACGGCACTGAAGCTCGCGGCCGACGGCGCCGAGGCGCTGACCCTCTGCGACGTGGCCTATCTCGACGAGCTCGAGGCGCTGGCGGCCAATCTCCGGACGTCGGGCTGCAAGGTCCACGCGCTGCGGGCCGACATGGTCAGGCCCAACGAACCCGCGCGGGTGATCGCCGCCGCGGTCAAGGCGATGGGCGGCATCAGCGGCATCGTCGGCAATGCCGGCATTGCCGCCCCCGCCAAGCTGGTCGATCTCGACGTCGCGACCTGGGATCGCATTTTCAACATCAACCTCCGGGCCAACTGGCTGCTGGCCAAGGCGGCGTATCCGCATCTCCGGAAGTCGAAGGGCGCCATCGTGATGGTGTCGTCGATGTCCGGCGTCATGCCGCAGCTCCCGACCGGCGCCTACAGCCCGGCCAAGGCAGCCCTGATCATGCTCGCCGAGATGATGGCGATGGAATGGGGACCCGATGGCATCCGCGCCAATTCGGTCTGCCCCGGCTTCGTCCATACCTCGATGACCGACGCGATCTACAGCCAGCCCAAGCTGGCGCGCGGCCGCGCCAAGCTGGTGCCGCTGGGCCGCGTCGCCAAGCCGGGCGACATTGCCGACGCCATCGCTTTCCTGCTGAGCCCGGAGGCGGGCTACATCACCGGCCAGGCGCTGGTGGTGGATGGCGGCCTCACGCGGTCGATCCTCAATCATGCGCCGGGTGTCGCCGCCACGCCGAAGGGAAAGTGAAACCTAGCCAGCTTCCGATGCACGGAGACAAGCCATGGGAATGTTGAGCGACGAAGAACACGCGAGCCTGGTGCCGGCCCGCCTGGCCGGCGGCCAGACGCCGGTACCGACACAGGTTGTTTCGAGCGACGAATTCCTGCCGACCCCACAGACCGAACGGCAGAAGAGCGTCGAGGCGCGCATGAATGCGCTGGCCGACGACTACGGCAGGAAAAACGGCCTGTCGCGGCGGCGCTTCTTCCAGACCGCGGCCGGCATGGCCACCGCCTTCGTCGCCATGAACGAAATCTACGGCCCGCTCTACGGCGCCTCGCCGGCCGAGGCCAGGAGCGTCGATCTCGCCCAGGCGCGTGCGTCGTCGCTGTCCGGCCAGTTCATCATGGACGTGCACACGCACTTCCTGCGCGACGACACGCGGCTGCAAGGCTTCGTGCGTGGCCGCGAGGCGGTCGGCAAGGCGGGCTGGAACCCGACCCTGGTCGACAAGCCCCAGACCATCGACGACCTCAAGTATCCGAACTGGTTCAAGGAGATCTATCTCGACAGCGACACCAAGGTGGCGCTGATCAGCGGCTCGGCCTCGGAGGATCCGCGCGACTGGTTCCTGACCAACGAGATGAAGGCCGAGGCGCGCGAGAAGGTGAACAAGGCGGCCGGCTCCAGGCGCTGCCTGTCGCACGCCATCTTCCAGCCGGGCATGCCGGGCTGGCTCGACGATGTCGATCGCTGGAGCGAGACGCTGAAGCCCGATTCGTGGAAGGGCTATACGGTCGGCGACAACACCAACAAGGACCTGGCGCGCCATCCCTGGCGGATGGACGACGAGAAGCTGATGTATCCGTTCTACGAGAAGATCCTGAAGGCGGGGCAGGACATCGTCTGCGTCCACAAGGGTCTCTACCCGCCCTCGACCGAGCAGCGCTGGCCGCACCTCACCAAATACGCAACGGTCGACGATGTCGGGAAGGCCGGCAAGGACTGGCCGCAGATCCGCTTCGTGATCTACCACTCGGCCTTCCGGTGGACGGGCGGGGCGGGCGCCAACGCGAAGGACGGCTACGCCCAATTCGAGAAGACCGGCCGGGTCGAGTGGACCAGCGACCTCGCCGAGATCCCGGCGAAGTATGGCGTCAGCAACGTCTACGCCGACCTCGGCCAGATCTTCGCCCAGACCACGGTCACCGAGCCCCGGCTGTGCGCGGCCCTCATGGGCATGCTGGTCAAGGGCATGGGTGTCGATCACGTCGTGTGGGGCACCGACGCGGTGTGGACCGGCGCGCCGCAGTGGCAGATCGAGGCGCTGCGCCGCCTGGAAATCCCCGAGGACATGCAGAAGAAGTTCGGCTACGCGCCGCTCGGACCGGCCGACGGCCCAATCAAGCGCGCCATCTTCGGCGAGACTTCGGCCAAGATGTACAAGTACGAGATCAAGAAGGCGGCATGGCGCGACGACCGCTTCGCCGGGATCAAGTCGGACTACGAGCGCGCCGGCCGCAAGCCGTCGAACCTGCGCTATGGGTTCGTTGTGCCGTCCTAGGGGTAGGGCAATCGCATATGGCTCAAGGATCCTTCGCTGCGCTCCAGGGCGGGGGTTACCCCGCCCGCGATGCGTAGCGAAGGATCTTTCTCTACCCGTCAGAACGCAAGCTGCTACAGCAATTTAGGCCATATGCGATTGCCCTACGCTAGGGGAATCTCGAAGGCATATTTGCAAGTTCAGCAAGTTTCTGCTATATTTTTCATGAGGCTGGCGACATGCGTCCCACCCTCAGCGAACGCCCGGCGGATTTTCCGACCGGGCGTTTTTCTTATTTCAAATGGAGCAACTGCCATGAACGACGCCGCGAAAGGCCTGAGGCGCGACCATTTTCTCGACTGTCTGCAACGGTTGGGGTCGGCAAGGGCCGCCTGCCGGGCCGCCAACCTGCCGCGCTCGACGCTCTACAAGTGGCGGGAGGCCCTGCCGGACTTCGCCGAGGAATGGCGGGAGGCCCTGGGCGCGGGCGAGGTCGCGGCGGGTGGTCCACGGCTGCCGCGGCCCGGCGCGATTATTCAGACACGCATTCCGGAACGGAGATAGGCGAAATCCGTGGCAGGCGCCGGCCGGATAGCGCTGGCCGATCAAAGCGTTGACCGGGATTTTCAGACACTGAGCGCAGACGAACACCACCGCGTCAGCCGTGGCACGGTTTGGTCCACTTTTGGGCGCCGGCCGGCGGCGTCGGCCGGTCCATGGCTAGACCGGGAAAGTCCCGAGGTCCACACTGCTGCAGATGCTAGGGGAGACATGATGAAACGCTGGATTGCACCGCTGGTCGCCCTGCTGGCGGGGGCCTTGCTGCCTCTGCAGGCCGGGGCGCAGACCGCCATCAAGCCCGCCGTCGTCTACAGCACGGGCGGAAAATTCGACAAATCCTTCAATGAAGGCGTGAGCGAGGGCGCCGAGAAGTTCAAGAAGGAGACGTCGATCGCCGTTGCCGAGTTCGAGCCCAGCAACGAGACGCAGTTCGAGCAGGCGCTTCGCCGGTTCGCCCAGCGCGGCCAGGATCCCATCATCGCCGTCGGCTTCTCGCAGGCGGTGGCGCTGGAGAAGATCGCCAAGGAATTCCCCAACGTCCGCTTCACCATCATCGACAGCGTCGTCAACCTGCCCAACGTGCAGTCGGTGGTGTTCAAGGAGCAGGAAGGCTCCTTCCTGGTCGGCGTGCTGGCCGCACTCGCCTCCAAGAGCGGCAAGATCGGTTTTGTTGGCGGCATGGACATCCCGCTAGTCCGGCGCTTCCAGTGCGGCTTCGAGCAGGGCATCAAGTACGCCAATCCCAATGCCGAGCTGATCACCAACATGACCGGCACGACGCCGGCTGCGTGGAACGATCCGGGCCGCGGCGCCGAGCTCGCCAAGGGCCAGTTCGACCGCGGCGTCGACGTGGTCTATGCCGCCGCAGGCTCGACCGGCATCGGAATCCTGCAGGCCGCCAAGGACCGAGGCAAGCTCGGCATCGGCGTCGATTCCAACCAGAACCACCTGCATCCCGGCACGATGCTGACCTCGATGCTGAAGCGCGTCGATCTCGCCACCTACAACAGTTTTAAGGCGGCGCAGACGGGCACATGGAAGGGCGGCGTCCAGGTGCTCGGCCTCAAGGATGGCGGCGTCGACTGGACCCTCGACAAGGACAACGAGAAGCTTGTGACGCCGGAGATGAAGGCCAAGGTCGAGGCCGCCAAGGCCGACATCGTGTCGGGCAAGATCGTGGTCCACGACTACATGAGCAACAATTCGTGCAAGCCCTGACGCCTGCGGCAGCGGCCATCGAGCTACGCGGGATCGACAAGTCGTTTGGGGTCGTTCATGCCGTTCGCGGTGTGTCGCTCAGGATCGAGGCGGGCACGATCACCGGCATCGTGGGCGAGAACGGCGCCGGAAAATCGACGCTGATGAGCATCCTCTACGGCCTCTATCGCGCCGATGCCGGCGAGATATGGGTCGATGGCCAGCCGGTCGAGATGGCGAGCCCGCGAGACGCCATCGCCCACGGCATCGGCATGGTCCACCAGCATTTCATGCTGATCGATACCTTCACCGTGCTCGAGAACATGGTGCTGGGCGCCGAGGGCGGCCTGATGCTGGCGGGCGGCCTCGCGGCGGCACGGGCCGAACTGGAACGGCTGGGGCGCGACTATGGCCTCACGATCGACCCGGATGCGCGCGTCGCCGATCTTTCCGTTGGCGAGCAGCAGCGGGTCGAAATCCTGAAGGTGCTGTTCCGCGGCGCGCGGACATTGATCCTCGACGAGCCCAGTGCCGTGCTGACGCCGCAGGAAACCGACCGCCTGTTCCGCATCCTGCAGACGCTGAAGGCGCGCGGCGTGACCGTCGTGCTGATCACCCACAAGCTGCGGGAGATCATGGCGGCGACTGACCGCGTCTACGTGGTGCGCCAAGGCCAGATCGTGGCCGAGCGCCGCACCATCGATACCGGGACGGAGGATCTGGCCGAGCTGATGGTCGGCCGCAAGGTCCGTCTCGACCTCGACAAGTCGCCATCCCGGCACGGCGAGGTCCTGCTGCAGGCCGAGCATCTCTCGCTGATCGACGGACGCGGTGTGCGGTTGCTCGACGACATCGGGATCGAGCTGCGCGCCGGCGAGATCGTGGGCATCGCCGGCGTTACCGGCAACGGACAAAGCGAATTGCTGCAGGTGCTGGCCGGTATCCGCCCGCCGAGCGGTGGCCGGCTGACCGTCTGCGGCCACGCCCTCGATGCGCACCACCCGGGCAACCCCGCGGAAATGCGCACGCTCGGCCTCGCCCATGTGCCCGAGGACCGGCTGCGCCAGGGCCTGGTGGCAGCGTTCGAGGCTTCGGAAACGTCGATCCTGGGCTACCAGGATGGGCCGCCGTTTACCCGCAACTATCTGCTCGACGGGCCGGCCGTCGGCGCCCATTGCGCCCGCCTGATGGAGCGCTTCGATGTGCGGCCGCGGTCGCCCAGCCTGCGGTCGTCGTCCTTTTCCGGCGGCAACCAACAGAAGCTGGTGCTGGCGCGCGAGATCGCGCGCGAACCCAGGGTTCTGCTGGTCGGACAGCCGACGCGCGGCGTCGACATCGGCGCCATCGAATTCATCCATCGCGAGCTGGTGAAGGCGCGCGACGCGGGCTGCGCGGTACTGGTCGTGTCGGTGGAACTCGACGAGATCCTCTCCCTGGCCGACCGCATCCTGGTGATGTTCGCCGGCCGTATCGTGGGGGAGGTCGCCCCGGATCGCGCCGACGAACGCCGGCTCGGCCTGATGATGGCGGGCGCCGACGCGGCATGAGGGCGCCCCGTCGTCCTTTGCCGACCTGGGCGGAGATCGTGCTGCTGCCGCTGGTCAACATCGCGCTCGCCTTCATCGTCGTCGGCGTGATCGTGGCGATCATCGGTGTCGATCCCTTCCATGCGTTGCGGCTCCTGGTCGTGGGCGCCATAGGGTCGTCCGAATCGATCGGCTACACGCTCTATTACGCCACCAACTTCGCCTTCACCGGGCTCGCGGTGGCGGTAGCCTTCCATGCCGGCCTGTTCAACATCGGCGGCGAAGGCCAGGCCTACATCGGTGGCCTGGGCTGCGGCCTCGCCATACTGGCGCTCGATGGCTGGCTGCCGGGCTGGCTCCTGATCCCCCTCGCCATTGCCGCGTCGGCGCTTTTCGGTGCCGCGTGGGCCGCCGTGCCGGCCTGGGCGCAGGCCTGGCGCGGCAGCCACATCGTCATCACCACCATCATGTTCAACTTCGTGGCCTCGGCGCTGATGGTCTACCTGATGGTGAACGTGCTGATCGCGCCGGGCTCGATGACACCGCAGAGCCGCACCTTCGCGCCCTCGGGCCGGATTCCGGCGATGCACGACGCGCTGGCGGCGATTGGCATCACCGTGGCGCCATCGGCCCTCAACCTCACGATCGTGCTGGCGGTGCTGTGCTGCGTGGGCGTCTGGGTGTTCCTGTGGCACACGCCATGGGGTTATGCGCTGCGCACCATGGGGCACAATCCCGAGGCCGCGATCTATGCCGGCACCAATCCCAGGCGCATGATCATGCTCGCCATGTGTCTCTCGGGCGCTCTGGCGGGCTTCGTGGGCGTCAACGAGTTGATGGGTGTGCATCATCGCATCGTGCTCGATTTCCCCGCGGGCTACGGCTTCGCCGGCATCGCCGTCGCCCTGATGGGGCGTAGCCATCCGCTGGGCATCGCGCTGGCGGCGCTGCTGTTCGGCGCGCTGCAGCAGGGCGGCACCGAGCTGGCGTTCGAAATCCCCTCGATCACACGCGAGATGGTGGTGGTGATCCAGGGCCTGGTCATCCTGTTCTCGGGCGCGCTGGCGCACCTGCCGCGGCCCTGGTTGCAGCTCCTGTTGGCGCGCCGGGCCTCGTGATGGACGAGGCCTTCTCCTTCGTCCTGCTGATGCTGGCCTCGACGCTCCGGGTCGCCACGCCATTGGTGCTCTGCGCCATGGGTGGGCTGTTCTCGGAGAAGAGTGGCATCGTCGACGTCGGCCTCGAAGGCAAGATGCTGATGGCGGCCTTCTTTGCCGCAGCAACAGCGTCGGTCACCGGCTCGGCCTGGGCAGGCGTCGCCGCGGCCATCCTGGCGGCGGAGGCGCTGGCGCTGCTGCATGGCCTCGCCTGCATCACCTATCGCGGCAACCAGGTGGTGAGCGGTGTTGCCATCAACATCCTGGCGGCCGGGCTCACCGTCGTCCTCGGCACAGCCTGGTTCGCGCGCGGCGGCCAGACACCGCCGCTCCTCGACGGCCAGCGGCTGATGCCGCTCTTCCTGCCGAGGGCGGGGGACAATGTCCTGGTCTATGCCGCGCTACTGTCGGTGCCGCTCACCTGGTGGGTCATCGCCCGCACGCGATTTGGCCTCCGCCTGCGCGCCGTGGGTGAGATGCCGCTCGCCGTCGATGCCGCCGGCCTCTCGGTCGCCTGGCTGCGCTACCGGGCGGTGCTGCTCTGCGGGCTGCTGGCCGGCCTCGCCGGCGCCTATCTGTCGATCGGCCAGAACGCCGGCTTCAGCCGCGACATGACGGCGGGGCAGGGCTTCATTGCGCTGGCTGCCATCATCTTCGGCAAGTGGCGGCCGCTGCCGGCCTTCGCCGCCTGCCTGATCTTCGGCCTGCTCGATGCCATGGCCATCCGCCTCCAGGGCGTCCGGGTGCCGGGCGTGGGCGAAGTTCCGGTGCAACTGATCCAGGCCATGCCGTATCTTCTCACCATGTTCCTGCTGGCCGGCTTCATCGGCCGTGCGATCGCCCCCAAGGCGGCCGGCGTGCCCTACGAGAAAGAGCACTGAAATGGACGAGCTGCTCCATCTCGCGCGCCGCATGATGCTGTGCGCCCACGTGCCCTACTCGAAGTTCCATGTCGGCGCGGCGGTGCGCGCCGAGGACGGCACGATCCATGGCGGCTGCAATATCGAGAACGCCGCCTATCCGCAGGGGCTCTGTGCCGAGGCCTCGGCGATCGCGGCCATGGTGGCGGCCGGCCAGAAGCGTATCCTGGAATGCCTCGTCGTAGGGCCCGGTCCGGAGGTCATCACGCCCTGTGGCGGCTGCCGCCAGAAGCTGCGTGAGTTTGCCGGCGACGAGCTGCCGGTCCATCTATGCGGTCCCGATGGGTTGCATCGCACCGTGACGCTGGGCCAGCTCCTGCCGATGTCGTTCGGCCCGCATCACCTCGGCAAGCCATGAACGACGCCATCACCCGCGCGGCGCCCGGCTTTCGGCCGAAGGTTGCCGTGGTGCTGGGCTCGGGCCTCGGCGAGTTTGCTGACGAGGTGAAGAAAGTCGCCACCATTTCCTACAGCGAGCTGCCAGATTTTCCGCAGACGACCGTCGGCGGCCACGCCGGCAAGCTGGTCCTGGGCCATGTCGGCCCGACGCCCGTTGCCGTGCTGCAGGGCCGTGCGCACTATTATGAACGCGGCCGCGCCGACGAGATGAAAGGCGCCATCGACGCGCTGGCCGGCCTCGGCTGCGAGACGCTGCTGCAGACCAATGCCGCGGGCAGCCTCCGTCTCGACATGCCGCCAGGCTCGGCCATGGTCATCACCGACCACATCAACTTCACCGGGGTCAACCCGCTGTTCGGCGTGGGATCGGGCAACAATCGTTTCGTCGACATGGTCGATGCCTACGATCCCGCCTTGGTCAAGAACCTGCTGATGGCCGCCAAGCAGGCCAACGTCCTTTGCCATGACGGTATCTACATGTGGTTCAGCGGTCCCAGTTTCGAGACACCGGCCGAAATCCGGGCTGCCCGTATCCTGGGCGCTGACGCCGTGGGCATGTCGACCGCACCGGAGACGATCCTGGCACGGCACGCCGGCATGAAGGTGGTGGCGGTATCGCTGATGACCAACTACGCCGCGGGTCTCGTCCCTGGCACGCTCGCTCACGACCAGACGATCGCCATTGCCAGCTCGGCGTCGGGCGATATGCGCCGCCTGCTGCGGCTCTTCCTCGAGCAGTACGCCTAGGCCTCATGCTGCCGCAGGAGATCATCCGCCGGAAACGCGACGGCCACGAGCTGTCGGCGGCGGAGATCGCCTTCATCGTGCGCGGCATCCACGACGGCACCTTGAGCGAGGGCCAGGTCGCCTCATTCGCCATGTCGGTGTTCTTCCGCGGCATGACCGTGCCGGAACGCGTGGCACTCACCCTCGGCCTTGCCCGCTCGGGCATCATGCTCGACTGGCGGGATCTCGCACTGCCTGGCCCGGTGATCGACAAGCATTCGAGCGGTGGTGTCGGCGACAAGGTGAGCCTGATGCTGGCGCCGATCGTGGCAGCTTGCGGCGGCTTCGTGCCCATGATCTCCGGCCGCGGCCTTGGCCACACCGGTGGCACGCTCGACAAGCTCTCGGCGATCTCGGGCTACCAGACCCAGCCCGATATCGCGACCTTCCGCCGGATCGTCCGCGAGGTCGGCTGCGCCGTGATCGGCCAGACCGACGAGCTGGCACCGGCCGACCGTCGGCTCTATGCGGTGCGCGACGTCACCGGCAGCGTCGAGTCGATCCCGCTGCTGGTGAGTTCGATCCTGTCGAAAAAGGTCGCCGAGGGCCTCGACGGGCTGGTGATGGACGTGAAATGCGGCTCCGGCGCCTTTTGCGACACCGAGGAGATGGCGCGCGACCTGGCGCAGAGCCTCGTGGCCGTGGCCAACCAGGCGGGCCTGCCCACCATCGCGCTGGTCACCGACATGGACCGGGTGCTGGGCCGCGAAGTCGGCAATGCGCTCGAGGTCATGGAGGCGGTGGCCTATCTGACCGGCCGCGATACGCGCGAGCCGCGCCTGCACGAGGTGACGATGGCGCTCGCCGGCGAAATGCTGGCGCTGGGCGGCCTTGTGCCCGACGTTGCCGCCGGTCGCGCGCGGGCCGAGGCGGTGCTGGCCGACGGCCGGGCGGCGGAGGTCTTCGGCCGCATGGTGTCGGCCCTGGGTGGCCCGGACGACTTCCTCGACCACGCCGGCCGCTATCTGTCGCAGGCGCCGGTAATCAAGGCCTGCACGGCCGAGCGCTCGGGCCATGTCGTGGGCATGGATGCGCGCCAGGTCGGCATCGCCGTGGTGGCGCTGGGCGGCGGTCGCGCCCATGCTGACGACGCGATCGATCCATCGGTCGGCCTCAGCGAAGTGACCGATGTCGGCGTGCCGATCCGGGCCGGCAATCCGCTCTGCATCGTCCATGCCGCGAGCGATGCCGACGCCGATGCGGCCATCGCGCTGGTCCGCCAGGCCGTCCGCATCGGCGATCAGCCGGTGGCCGAACGGCCCGTTGTCATGGAACGCATCGTCCGATGAGCGTGCCCGATCTGGCGGCTTACGCGCGCGACGGCTTTCTGGTCCTGGAAGACTTTCTGCCGCCGGCCGATTGCGACGCGCTGCAGGCGCGGGCGGCGGAACTGGTCGCCGGCTTCGATCCCGGCCCGGCGCGCACGGTCTTCTCGACCCGCGACCAGGGTCGTGCCCAGGATCTCTACTTCCAGGAATCGGGCGGGGCGATCCGCTTCTTCTTCGAGGAGCAGGCGACCGACCAGCCGGTGTCGCTGGCCTTGAACAAGATCGGTCACGCACTGCACGATCTCGATCCCGTCTTCGACCGGGTCTCGCGCCAGCCACGGCTGGCCAGCCTTGCGCACGCGCTCGGCTTCGTCCGGCCCTTGCTGCTGCAATCCATGTATCTCTTCAAGCAGCCGCGGATCGGCGCAGAGGTCGACTGGCATCAGGACGCCACCTACCTGTACACGCGGCCCTCGACGGTGACGGGCTTCTGGATCGCCCTCGACGATGCCGACCAGGACAACGGTTGCCTGATGGCGCTGCCGGGCGGCCATCAGGGACCACTGCGCCAGCGGTTCCGGCGCGAGAATGGCCGGATGGTCACCCATACGCTTGACTCTATGCCGCGGCCCTCCATTGCGCCGGTGGCGCTGGAAGCCCGGCGCGGCACACTGGTCGTTCTGCACGGCCTGCTGCCTCACGCCAGCGCGCCTAACCGCTCGTCCCGTGCCCGGCACGCCTATGCCTTGCATCTGATCGATGGCAGGGCCGATTATCCGATGGACAACTGGCTGCAACGGCCAGACCTGCCGCTGCGAGGTTTCACGTGATTCCCAAGATTGAACTGCACTGCCATCTCGAGGGTTCGATCGCGCCCGGGCTCGCGCGCGAGCTGGCCGTCCGTAATGGCCTCGAGCTGCCCAAGGGACTTTTCGGGCCCGACGGCCACTATGTGTGGCACGACTTCTGGAGTTTCCTCGCCGCCTACGATCGGGTCTGCACCGTGCTGCGCACGCCGCGCGATTTCGGCGACGTGATCTATTCCTACCTTGCCGGTGTGGCCGCCGAAGGGGCGGTCTACGTCGAGATGTTCTGCTCGCCCGAGCGGCCGGCGGCACTAGGCATTTCATACGCAGCATGGCTCGAGGCGCTGGCCGAGGGCATCGACCGTGCCCGGCGCGAGTTCGGCATCGTGGGCCGCATCATCGTCGTCTGCATCCGCCATCTCGGATCTGAACGCGCTCTGGCGATCGTGCGCACCATGGTCGCCGAGCCGCATCCTTACGTCGTTGGCTTCGGCATGGGCGGTGACGAGGCGAAGTTCGTGCCCGCCGATTTTACGCCGGCTTACCGGCTGGCCCACGACAAGGGCTATGGCTGCACCGTCCATGCCGGCGAGGTGGTCGGCCCGGAAAGCGTGTGGGCCGCGATCGACTCCCTGCCGGTGACCCGGATCGGCCACGGCGTGCGCTCAGTCGACGATCCCGCGCTGATGGCTGAGCTGGCGCGTCGCGGCACGGTCCTGGAAGTCTGTCCGGGCAGCAACGTTGCCTTGGGATTGTATCCTGACCGGGCTTCCCATCCGTTGCATCGCTTGATCGCCGCGGGCGTTCCCGTCACGCTCAATTCCGACGATCCGCCGTTCTTCCACACGACGCTCGGCAACGAATACGACAAGGCGGGTCTCGACGATGCGGCGTTGAGGCATGTCGCGCGAACGGCTGTCGAAGCCTCCTTCGCCGATGAGACGACCAAACGAAGATTGTTGAAGGAGATCGGCTCATGATCGCAAGGATCGCTCTGGCGCTCGGCGCCACCCTTTCCGCGCTTCTGTCGCCGGGTGCCGCGTGGGCGCAGGAGACTCCGCCGCAAAACGACATGTTGCTGGCGACCCTGTGGACCCAGCGGTCCATCGAGTTCAAGGGCAATGCGCTCACGGTCTTCGCCTTGGCCCGCATCCGCCTCGACGAAGCCCTAGCCGACAAGAACTGGACGGCGTCGCCCGCCGAGCAGAAGGCCGACTACCAGAACCTGCCGCCCGCCGTCATTCTCGACATCGATGAGACGCTGCTCGACAACTCGCGCTATCAGGTCTGGATGCTGAAGAACAACCTGACCTTCAGCACCAAGACCTGGAACCAGTTCTGTGCTGCCCGGGTGTCGACGGCGATTCCGGGAGCGCTGGAATTCGCCAAGTATGCCGATTCCAAAGGCGTGAAGATCTTCTACATCACCAACCGCGGTGCCGAGACTGAGAAGGACACCCGCGAGAACATGGCCAAGCTCGGCTTCCCGATAGGCGGCAACGTCGACACGTTTCTGATGCAGGGCGAGAAGCCGGAGTGGGGCGGCGCCAAGGGGAACCGCCGCGCCGTGGTCACCAAGGATTACAGGGTCCTGCTCAACATCGGCGACAACTTCGGCGATTTCGACGACCGCTACCGCGGCAGCGAGGCCGAGCGGGCCCAGGCGTTCGAAGCCGACATGGCCTATTGGGGCCGCCAGTGGCTGGTGATCGCCAACCCGACTTACGGCTCGTTCGACACGGCAGCCTTCGGCCATGACTTCAAGAAGCCGCGTGAGGAGCAACGCAAGGCCAAGTGGGATGTGCTGGAGGCGTGGGTGGGCCCCACGCCGTAGGCTAGATCGCCGCTTCGGTCTCGGAGTCGAACAGGTGGAGCCGCTCGGGCTTCAGCGACAGGCGTAGCTTGTCGTTGCTGCGGACCCGGGTGGTGGGCTCGACGCTGGCCACCACCGTCGCCGTGCCGACCCGCGTGTCGAGCAGGATTTCTGACCCAAGCTGTTCCACGACCTCGACGATGGCGTCGAAGCAAAGATCTGCGGGATCGGAGGCGGTTGCGATATGGACGTCCTCCGGGCGGATGCCGATGGTGACGGCGCGACCGGCCTTGGCGCGCGCGCGGGCGGCCAGTGGGCCCGGCAGGGCAAGCCGCAGGCCAGGCGCTTCCGCCACGACGGCGCCGTCGCTCTCGCTCAGCTTGGCCGGGATGAAGTTCATGGCCGGCGAGCCGATGAAGCCCGCCACGAAGAGGTTGGCCGGGGTGTTGTAGAGCTCAAGGGGCTCGCCCACCTGCTGGACCCAGCCGTCCTTCATCACCACCACGCGGTCGCCCAGCGTCATCGCCTCGACCTGGTCGTGGGTGACGTAGATCGCCGTGGTGCCCAGCCGCTCGTGCAGCTTCTTGAGTTCCACGCGCATCTGCACGCGGAGCTTGGCGTCGAGGTTGGAGAGCGGCTCGTCGAACAGGAAGACCTTCGGATCGCGCACGATGGCGCGGCCGAGCGCCACGCGCTGGCGCTGGCCGCCGGAGAGCTGGCGCGGCTTGCGTTCCAACAGGTTCTCGATGCTCAGGATCGTGGCGGCCCGCTTGATGCGGCTCTCGATCTCCGCCTTGGCGAATTTGCGCATCTTGAGGCCGAACGCCATGTTCCCGGCGACGCTCATGTGCGGGTAGAGCGCGTAATTCTGGAACACCATGGCGATGTCGCGGTCCATCGGCGGCACTTCGTTGACCACGTTGTCGTCGATCCTGATCTCGCCCGAGGTGATCGCCTCCAGGCCCGCGACCATGCGGAGCGTCGTGGTCTTGCCGCAGCCTGATGGCCCGACCAGGACGACGAATTCCTTGTCGTGGATCTCGAGGTCGACGTCCTTCACCACATGGGTGACGTCGAACATCTTGTTGAGCTTCCGGATACTGACCTCAGCCATGACGCGCTACCCCTTGACCGACCCGGTGAGGCCCGAGACGTAGTGTTCCACGAAGAATGAATAGACGATTGCCACCGGAATGGAGCCCAGCAGGGCACCGGCCATCAGCGGCCCCCAGAAGAACACGTCTCCGCGGATCAGCTCCGAGGTGACCCCGACGGGGACGGTCTTCTGATCCGGCGAGGACAGGAAGACCAGGGCGTAGATGAACTCGTTCCACGACAGGGTGAAGGCGATGATGCCCGACGACAGGATGCCGGGCACGGCGACCGGAATGATGATGTAGATCATCGCCTTCCAGCGTGAGGCACCGTCGATGCGGGCGCACTCCTCGAGTTCCTTCGGGATGGCCTTGAAGTATCCCATCATCAGCCAGGTGCAGAACGGGATCAGGAACGTCGGATAGGTCAGGATCAGCGCCCACGGGGTGTCGCCGATTTTGAAGTTCCGGATGATCTCCGCCAGCGGGATGAACAGCAGCGTCTGCGGCACCAGGTAGGTGATGAAGATCGCCGTGCCGAGGCCGCCGGCGTAAGGGAAGTTGAGGCGGGCCAGCGCATAACCCGCGAGCACGCCGCAGAACAGCGAGATCAGCGTCGACACCAGCGCGATGAACATGGTGTTGAACATCCAGCGCGCGAAGTTGGTCTCCTCGAACAGATAGAGGATGTGCTCGAACGTCGGGTTGTTGGTCCAGAACGGCATGTAGTTCGGCGCGTTCCACGGCAGGTAGAGTTCGCCGTCCGGCCGGAAGGTCGTCACGATCATCCAGTAGAACGGAAACAGCAGGACGAAGACGAACAGGATCAGCGGGATGTTGTAGAAAACCCACCGTCTCCAGAGTGCACCCTCGATCATGTCAGCGGGTCTCCAGTCTCATCGGGGGGCTCATCGGGTTTCGACCCGGCGAATGTAGAGCAGTTGCACGACCACGATGATGAACAGGAACGGGAACATCGCGAGCGATATCGCGGCGCCTTCGGCCAACAACCCGGTACCGATGCCGAGCTGGTAGGCGTAGGTCGCGAAGAGGTGGGTCGCGTTGGCCGGTCCGCCGCCGGTCATGACGTAGACCAGCTGGAAGTCGGCGAAAGTCTGGATGACCGAGAACAGCACGACCACCAGGGTGACCGGCATGAGCAGCGGCCAGGTGACGTGCCAGAAGCGCTGCCACGGGCGCGCGCCGTCGATGGCGGCAGCCTCATGAAGCTCGGGGCTGATGGTCTGCAGGCCGGCCAGCAGGGTGATGGCGAAGAACGGCACGCCGCGCCAGATGTTGATGATGATGATCGACGTCATGGCGAGGTCAGCATCGCCCAGCCAGTTGATGCGGGTGGTGATGAAGCCGAGCTGGAACAGGGTCCAGTTGATGACGCTGAAGGTGGGATCGAACATCCACTTCCAGGCGAAGGTCGAGAGCACCGTGGGGATGATGAACGGCAGCAGGATGAAAGCGCGGATGATCGCCTTGCCCCTGAAATGCCGGTTGAGCAGGATCGCCAGCCACAGTCCCAGGGCCAGCTTGAACACCGTCGTGACGCCCGTGTACCAGAACGTGTTCCACACGGTCGTGCGGAAGATGCTGTCGTTCCATATCTTGTGAAAGTTCTTCAGCCCGACGAATTCGCCGGGCTGGCCGACGCGGGTGCTGCTGAGCGACAGCATGACGCCTTCGAAGAAGGGATAGGCAATGAACAGGCCGAGCAGGACCGCGGTTGGCGTCAGCAACGCCAACGCGAGCCAGCGTTCGTCTTCAAGCTTACGCAACCGCGGGGAGAGCCGTTTGCCCTCCGCCGCCGGAAGTGATGTCACCGCCATGGACGGGTTACCCTAAACGCAGTTTCCCGGACTCAGACGTAGACCTTCTTGAGCTCGGCTTCGGCCCACTTCACCGCTTCCTCGGCGGGCATGCCCTGCACCGCCTTGGCATACATGTCGGTGACGATGTACTTCGAGAGGACTTCCTGGGCCTTGGCGTCCGGTGGCCCGGCGTTGCCGATGGCCTGGCCGAGGCGGGCCGCCACCTTGAACGGCGCCATGACCGGATCGACGTCCCACAGCTTGTCGGACTCCCACTTGACCGTGCACGGCGTTGCGAAGCCCTTCTGCGATTCGAAGAACTTCCTGTAGTTCGCCTCGGCGTGAATCCACTTGAGGAATTCCTTCGCGGCGTCCTGGTTCTTCGAATACTTCATCAGCATGTTCGACTGCAGGAGGTGGAAGCCGAACTGTCCCGCCGGACCCTTGGGCAGGGGCGCATGCAGGATGTCCTTGTTCATCGGCGTACCCTTCTCAGTCTTGTACTGATCGGGCTTGCGCAGCGTCTCGATGTAGATCGAGGCGCCGTTCAGGGTCGCCGAGATGGTCTGCGACAGGAACGCGCGGTTGTTGTTGGTGTCGTCCCAGGCGAGGCCGCCCTCGTCCATGCCGTCCTTCCACAGGCCTTGCATGAACTTGACCGACTCGACGGTCTCCTTGCTGTTGATCACCACCTTGCCGCTGGCGTCGATTTCCTTTCCACCCCAGGACCACATGTACGGATAGGTGAAGCCCGGTGCGTCGCCGAAGGTGTGGCCCAACGTCTGGCCGAATGGCCGGCCCTTGGCCTTCAGTTTCTTGGCGGCCTCTCGATAGCTGTCCCAGGTGTCGGGGAATTTGGTGATTCCCGCCTCGTCGAACCACGACTTGCGGTAGGCGATCATGCCGCCGATCACGGCCCATGGCATGCCCATGTAGACCTTGCCGTTGCTGCAGATCGCCTTTGCGTACGGGAAGATGCCGCCTTCACGCTTGCCGACTTCCTCGGCGATCGCGGAGACATCGACGACGCTGTTGGCGTAGAGATGGGTATAGCTGTTGAACGACATGATCAGGTCGGGACCGGCGCCCGACTGGATGCCGGCGGTGATGCGCGGCTGAAGGTCGTTGCCGTTCACGGTCTCGAGGTTGATCTTGATGCCCAGTGCCTTTTCGGCCTCCGGCATCATTTCCCTCTTCAAAAGCGCATCGGTGGCCGGCACGAAGTCGACCCACTTCAGCCAGTGAACCGTCCGCTGCTGGGCGAAGGCCGGCATGCGGCCGGTGGCGAGAATGCCCGCCATGCCGCCCATCGAGGCGACTGCGGCGGTTCCGGCAAGCTTGAGTACGTTGCGACGCTTCGTCTTGGCCATGATTGTCCTCCCAAGGACTGCCGCCACATTGAGCGGCTTCGTTGTATTGCCACCATCGTAGGCATCGGGAGGGTCCAGGCGCAAGCCGAATAGCGGGAGTTCGACTGGCGAATCTTTCCGGCAGGTTTTTCAAACCGGCGGAGGGCTATTCCAGGAGCGACCGCAGCATCCAGGCCGTCTGCTCGTGGACCGTCAGTCGCTGTGTCAGCAGGTCGGCCGTCGGCTCGTCGTTGGCCTTGTCGGCGAGTGGAAAGACGCCGCGTGCCGTCCGCGCCACGGCCTCGTGGCCGGTGACCAGGATGCGCACCATGTCCATCGCCTTGGGCGGCGTCGCCGGCGCGTCCTTGAGCGAGCTCAGCTTGCCGAACTGGGCGTAGGAGCCGGGCGCTGCGTGGCCCAGCGAACGGATGCGCTCGGCGATCGGGTCCACCGCATTCCACAGTTCGGTGTACTGCGTCATGAACATGGTGTGCAGCGAGGTGAACATCGGGCCGGTGACGTTCCAGTGGAAATTGTGCGTGGTCAGGTACAGCGTGTAGGTGTCGGCCAGCAGATGGCTGAGGCCAGTGGCGATCTTGCGCCGGTCTGCTTCCGTGATGTCGATGGAAATGGTCGGTGCCTGCGCGCTCTTTGCCATGTGTCCCCGGGAAGTTGTCAGTCCGTATCCTACAGCAGGGCGGGGTCGACGGTGAACAGCTCCTGGGCGCGACCGACGCCGCGGAGCGCGAAACGGCCGACCGACACCAGCCGCGCGCGTTCCGCCGGCGGCAGCGCATCCGCCAGGGCCTGCGACACCAGGACAGACCGGTCGACCGACCGGCACATCGAGGCGATGCGGCTGGTCTCGTTCACCGCGGGGCCCACGACCGTGAAGTCGAGCCGGTCGATGCTGCCGACGTTGCCGTAAAACACCTCGCCGATGTGCAAGCCGACATAGACCGACGTTACCGGCCGTTCCTCGGCCTGGCGCCGTTCGTTTACGGCGCGCACCTTTTCGCGCATGTCGACCTCGGCCCGCAGCGCCTTGGCGCTGGCCTCCGCCGGATCCTCAGCGCGAAAGATCGCCAGCGTGCCGTCGCCGATCAGCTTCAGTACCTCGCCGCCGGCATCCTGGATCGCGGTGATGACGGCCTCGGCATAGTCGTTCAGCAGCGGGATCACCTCGTCCGGCGAGGCGGTATCGGTGATCCTGGTGTAGGCGCTCAAGTCGGAGAACCACAGGACCGCATCGATGCGGTCGGCGACGCCGCGCGAGATGCGGCCGCTCAGCACGCGTTTGCCGGCGTCGCGACCGAGATAGACCTCGACCAGCGTGCCGGCCACGCGCGCGAGCGCGGCGGCCTTGATGGCCAACGCCAGCGGCGGCACCAGGCGACGCAACGCCACCAGGCCGGCGTCGCTGAAACCCTCGGGATGGCGCGTCATCCAGGACGAGTAGACGCAGTCCATCTCGCCGATCGCATTGTCGTCGGCGAAGCGATGGACGAAGACGAGGTAGTCCGTGTGGCCGGCATCTTTCATCTCCTGGACGGCCGGGAAATCGGCGGCGTCGCCGAAGCCGATGCGTCGGCGCAGTTCCTCCTCGCCAGTCTGCAGGAGATGGAAGAACGGGCTGCGCTGCCACATTACGGCTCCCTCGCCCTGGTCGCTGCTGCCGTACTCGACCATGGCAGGATCGTTCGATTCGTCGTCGCGCCAGCGGAAGACGCGGCCTTCATGGACGGGATGCAGCGTGTCGATGAGGGCCATCGCGCGCGACACGTCGAGGCCGGCGGCGCGGCACTTCTCGCAAAATTCGCGCAGCAGGTCCTCTTCCGTCATGCCGGCGAGGCCGCGGCGAACCACCCAACCGGCGATACGGACGATGTCGGCGTCTTTCATGGGACCTCAGTCCCTATCAAATAACGCGGTCGCGGAAGTGACAAGCCGCAAGATGGCCAGGAGAGACCGCCTCCAGGAGTGGCGTCTCGACCGTGCAGAGATCGGCCTTCATCGGGCAGCGCGGATTGAAATGGCAGCCCGGCGGCGGGTTCAGCGCGCTCGCGATCTCGCCTTTGGCCTTTGCCCCGGCGACCGTGGCGGCGGCGCGATGGAACGGATCCGGGATCGCGGCAATGAGGGCGCGCGTATAGGGGTGGCGCGGGTTCTCGAAGATCTCCTGCCAGTCGCCCTGCTCGACGATGCGACCGAGATACATCACGGCCACGCGATCGCTCACATGCTCGACCACGCCGAGGTCGTGGCTGATCATGATGTAGGCTAGGCCCATCTCGTCCTTGAGCTCGAGCAGCAGGTTGATGATCTGGGCGCGGATCGAGACGTCGAGCGCCGACACGGGCTCGTCGCAGATCACCAGCTTGGGCTTCAGGATCAGGGCGCGGGCGATGCCGATCCGCTGGCGTTGTCCGCCGGAGAACTCGTGCGGATAGCGGTCGGCATGCTCGGGCCGGAGCCCGACCTTGGCCATCATGTCGATGACGCGTGCCTCGACCTCGGCCTTGTCGCCGACGCCGTGCAGGTGCAGCGGATCGGCCAAGGTGCGGCGCACGGTCTGCCGCGGGTTGAGCGAGGCGTATGGGTCCTGGAAGACCATCTGCACTGTGCGCGCCATCTCCATGCGGTCGGGCGGTTTGTCGCCCGATATCTGCTGGCCGCCGACATGGATGCGGCCGCGCGTCGGCAGCACCAGGCCCATGATGGCGAGCGCCAGGGTGGACTTGCCGCAGCCCGACTCGCCCACCAGCCCCAGGCACTCGCCGGGCTTTACGTCGAGCGTCACGCCGTCCACGGCCTTCAAGGTTTTGATGCCGCCGGCCAGCATGCTGCCGACCTTGAACTGGACGGCGAGGTCTTCGAGCGAAAGCAGTGACTCAGCCATAGTGATGGCACCTCACGATGCCTTCGGCCGGCAGCGACGTCGCCTCGGGGACGATCGTGCGGCAGATGTCGGTGACCGAGGGGCAGCGTGGATTGAAGCGGCAGCCGGCCGGGTAGGCCTGGATCGAGGGCACGACGCCGGAGATCTCGGTCAGCCGCTGGCGGCCGCGCCGGGCGCGTTCGCCGAGGCGCGGCAGGGAATCGATCAGGCCCCGCGTGTAGGGATGGCTGGGGGTGGCGAAGATGGCGTCGGCGACCTGGCTTTCGATGATGCGGCCGGCATACATCACGGCCACGCGACTGCACATGTTGGCGACCAGCCCGAGGTCGTGGCTGATCATCAGGATCGCCGTGCCCTTGGCGGCGCACAGCTCGGCCATCAGGTCGATGATCTCGGCCTGCACCGTGACGTCGAGCGCCGTGGTCGGCTCATCGGCGATCAAAAGATCAGGACCGCAGGCGAGCGCAATGGCGATCATCACGCGCTGGCGCATGCCGCCGGAGAGCTGGTGCGGATAGTCCCTGATGCGCCGCTCCGGGGAAGGCACGCGGACCTGGCGCAGCGCCTCCTCGGCGCGGTCCATGGCGTCCCGCCAGTTGGCGCCCTGGTGCAGCACGAACATCTCGGCGATCTGGCGGCCGACCGGCGACAGCGGGTTGAGCGCCGTCATCGGCTCCTGGAAGATCATGGCGACGCGCTTGCCGCGCAGCCGCCGCATCTCGGCGGCCGATGCGTTTTGTATCTCCTCGCCGTCGAGCACGATGCGGCCGCCGCCCAGCGACAGCGGCCGCCGCAGCAGGCCCATGACGGAGAGCGCGGTGATGCTCTTGCCGCAGCCCGATTCGCCCACCAGCCCGAACGCCTCGCCGCGGCCGATCTCGAAGGAGACGTTCTCGACGGCATTGAAGGTGACGCCGTCGCCCTGCAGGGCGATGCGCAGGTTCTCGACTTTTAGAAGCGGGCCCGTCACGCGCGCCTCGTCGTTGCCTGCGGATCGAAGATGTCGCGCAGGCCGTCACCCAGGAGATTGAGTCCCAGCACGGTGAGGAAGATCGCGAGGCCCGGGAATATCGAGACCCAGGGCGCGACGGCGATGGTCTCGCGGGCGTCCGACAGCATGCTGCCCCAGCTCGGGAAGGGCGGGCGGATGCCGAGGCCGAGGAAGGAGAGCGCGGCCTCGGCCAGGATTGTGCCGCCCATGCCCAAGGTGGCGATGACGATGATCGGCCCCAGCATGTTGGGCAGGAGCTGGGTGAACATGATGCGGAAGGGGCCGTAGCCCAGGATGCGCGCCGCCTGGACGTAGCCCTGGCTCTTCAGCGACAGCGCCTGGGCGCGCGCGATGCGGCACGAGTAGGACCAGTTGGTGAGGCCGAGCGCGATCAGCAGGCTGACCAGGCCCGGCCCCAGGATCGCCATGATGGCGAGCGCAAAGATCAGCGAGGGGATGGCCAGCATGACGTTGGTGAGGCCGTTCACGAAGTCGTCCCACCAGCCGCCCCAGTAGCCCGCCGTCAGGCCCAGGGTGACGCCGATGATGCTGTTGGCGATCTGGCTGACGACGCCGACCGTGAGCGAGATTTGCGCGCCGTAGACGACGCGGGAATAGATGTCGCGGCCCTGGGCGTCGGTGCCGAACGGGAACTCCCGGCTGGGCGGCAGCTCGGCGTTCAGGAGGTTGGCGTCCATCACCGGATCGGTGAGCGCGATCCACGGTGCCGTGACGGCGACGGCAAGGGCCACGGCGAACAGTCCGCCGCCGATCCAGGTATTGGCGCCGAGTCTCATCACTGTCAGCCGTACCGGATGCGCGGGTCGATCGCGACATAGGCGAGGTCGACCAGCGTGTTGATGACGAGGAAGAAGAGAACGAACACCAGGATGCAGCCCTGCACCGCCGGGATGTCGCGCTGGAACACCGAGTCGACCAGCAGCGAGCCGAGGCCGGGCCACGAGAACAGTTTCTCGACGACCACCGCCTGGCCCATCAGCGAGCCGAACTGCAGGCCGACGGTGGTGACCACCAGGACCAGCGCGTTGCGCATGACATGCCACGTCACGACGCGGCGCTCGCTCATGCCCTTGCTGCGGGCGGTGCGCACGAAATCGGCGTTGAGCACGTCGAGCACGGCGGCACGCGTCGTGCGCGCCAGAAGCGCCAGCGGGCTGACGCCCAGTGCAATCGCCGGCAGGATGAGATGGGTGAGCCCACCATCGCCATAGCCGAAGCTCGGCAGCCATTTGAGCTGCAGGGCGAAGAAGTACATCAGCAGCAGGCCGAGCCAGAACTTGGGTAGCGAGAGACCCGAGACCGCACCCACCATGGAGACCGTGTCGACCAGGCTGCCCGGCCGCAACGCTGCGACGAAGCCCAGGGGGATTCCGATCGCCATCGCCACCAGCATCGCCGCCATGGTGAGCTTGAGCGACGGCCACAGCCGGCCGGCGATCAGCTTGGTCACCGGCTCGCGGGTGCGGAACGAGGTGCCGAGGTCGCCAACCAGGGTGGCGCCGGCATATTTGACGAAGCGCTCGAGCAGGGGCTGGTCGAGGCCCATCTCCTTGCGCATGCGCTCCATGACGGCGGGATCCATCGTGCGGCCGTCGTCGCCCAGCCCCGACATGAAGCTGCCGGGAATGACGCTGAACAGCACGAAGATCAGCGCGATGACCGCCGCCAGCGTCGGCACCATGTTGCCGACGCGGCGGACGAGAACGAGGAGCATCAGCTCACTTCACTGGCGAGCGCTCGTCGACCCAGAGTTCCTCGGGATACTGGTGGGCCAGCTCCGTCGGGTTGGCCTGCAGGCCGTGCAGCCACGGCTGATAGGCCATCACCGCCTTGTTGTAGTTGAAGAACCACACCGGCGCCTCGTCGTAGAGGATGGCATTGGCTGTACGGATCAGCTCGAGCTGCTTTTCCGGATCGGCCGCCTGGCCCGCCGCATCGAGCGTCTTGTCAAATTCGGCGTTGTTGAAGGCAGTGTAATTGCAGGCCGTGCGGGGCGTCTTGGAGTGGAAGCACTTCAGCGTCGCCAGCGAATCCGGGCCGGTGACGTTGGAGCCGATATAGGCCTCGAACGTGCCCTTCATCGCCGTTTCGGTCAGCACCGTCGTCTCGATCAGCTTCGGTTTGGCCTTGATGCCGACCCTGTTCAACATCGGCAGCACCGCCTCGACAATCGGCAGGCCCCAGCTCTCGTTCGGGCTGGTGGTCCACTCGAACTCGAAGCCGTTGGGATAGCCCGCCTCGGCCAGCAGCTTCTTGGCCTTCTCGGGATCGAAGGCATAGGGCTTCATGGCTTTGTCGAACGCCGGCGAGGAAGACGGAAGCCACGAGGCTGCGCGATAGGCCTTGTCCTTGGCGAGGCGCTTGACGATCAGCTCGGCGTCGATCGCGTGATTGATCGCCTGGCGCACCCGCTTGTCCTGGAACGGCTTGATGCTCGCCTGGTTCATCACCATGGAACGGGTGAACATCTCGGCCACTTCGAGAATGCCCTTGGAGAGCACAGGATCGGCCATGTAGGCGACGTACTGCACCGGGCCCAGGATCGAAGTGTCGATCTCCTTGTTGCGGAAGGCGACATCGCGCGCCGCGGCCTCACCCATGATCAGCACGATCACCTTGTCGGCGTAGGGCTTGCCCGGCTTGTAGAATTTCTCCCAGCGCTCGGTCACCAGACGCGAACCCGGCACGTGCTCGACGAACTTGAACGGGCCCAGTCCCACCGGGTTGGAATTGAAGTTGCCCTTCTCGACTTCTTCCTTGGGCAGGATGGCGGTGACGCCGACGAAGAACAGGAGGCCGGGGTTTACCCGCTCGGCCAGCGTCATTTCCACGGTGAAGTCGTCGATCTTCCTGAGGCCCGAGATTTCCTTGGCTGCGCCCTTCTCGACATCGACCGCGCCCTTGATGAAGCGCACGTAGCGCGCGCCCGGGAAGCCCTTGGTCGGGTCCATGATGCGCGTGTACGACCAGATGATGTCGTCGGCCGTCATGCGCCGGCCGTTATGGAAGTAGGCGTTGTCCAGCAGTTTGTAGGTGTAGACCATGCCGTCGCCGGAGACCGCGACCTCCTTGGCCAGCTCCAGCGCGGGCTGGGCCTTGGCTGAGTCCCAATTGTAGAGCGTGCGATGCAGGATCTTGCCGGCGATGTCGTCCTGCGCGCGCGGCGATGTATGAATGTCGAGGCTGGTGAGTGAGCCGCCGTAGGGCGCCGTCATGCGCACCGTGCCGCCCTTCCTTGGCGTTTGAGTCTGGGGCGTCTGTTGCGCTTCGGCCGCGCCAAAGCCTACGACGGCGACCGCCACGGCGGTCAGCCACATCAATTTCTTCATCGTCTATCCCTCATGAAGTGCTCTATCGTTGGTGCGCATATCATCTTGCCCGGAGCGTTCGCGCAAGGGGTGAAACCTAAAGGCGAAGGGAAGTCGGATGTTGCCCAACTGCCTTCTGATCGTGACTGCCGAAGTCGATGCCGAGGTGGAGGCGGACTGGGGCCTCTGGTACGACGAGGTTCACCTGCCAGATGCGCTCGCCTGTCCCGGCGTACTGTCCGGACGACGCTACGTTTCCGCGGGCGAGATCGCCGAAAGCGAGCGCGGCCAGAGCCGGCGCCACCGCGCCAAGCTCTACACCACGGTCTACGAACTCGAGTCGCCCGCCGCGGTCGAGACCAGGGAGTTCACGGCCATGCGTGGCTGGGGCCGCTTCGCGCCCCATGTCAGGTCGCAGACCCGAGTCGTGTCGGTGTTGCGATAGCCGCAGGTCTTTTTGTCGAGGCATGCAACCTCGCGGAGCCCACGGCATTTACTGTCCATGCTGATCTCCGAAATCATGACTCGTGACGTCGAAACCGTGGCCCCCGACGCCTCCCTGCAGAAGGCCGCGGAAGTGATGGAGGCGAGGGACGTTGGCTCGCTCCCGGTGTGCGACGGCAGGCGGCTGATCGGCGCCATCACCGATCGCGACATTGTGGTGCGCGGCGTTGCGGCCGGCCTTTCGCCAGTTGATACGCTCGTTCAGGAATGCATGACGCCGGACATCGTCTATGCCTTCGAGGACGAGGAAGCCGATGCCGTCCTCAATCGCATGAAGACCCTGCAGATCCGTCGCCTGGCGATCCTCGACCGGGGCAAGAGCCTGGTTGGCATCGTGGCGTTGGGGGATATCGCCACCGAACCGCGCGCCGCTGCGCTCCGCAGCGTTGGTGCGGCCGTCGCGGAAATCTCCGAGCCGTCGCGCCCGAAGAACTGAGCGACTACGCCGGCACGCAGTAGCCGTCGCGCCGCGGATCGCAGCCGCCGGTGAAGGTGCCGGTCGCGGGGTCGACCGCCACGCCCTGCATGCCGCCCACCTTCATGGTCCAGTCCGGACCGCTGGTGAGGTCGTGGCCGCGATTGCGCAGCTCGGCATGGACCTCGGCGTCGACGCGGGACTCCAGCAGCACGGCGCGGCCGTCGGTCAGACGCGCGCGGGGCGCCTCGATCGCCTGTTGGAGCGGCAGGCCGTAGTCGATGTACTGCACGAAGGCCTGCGGCTGGGTCTGCAGGATGCCGTAGCTGCCGGGCGTGCCCAGCGCCATGACGGCCTTGTCGCCCTGGGTCACGATCGAGGGTGCGACGCAGATCGGCATCCGGCCGCCTGCTTTCACCCGGTTCGGACTCTTGGGATTCACGTCCGCCCAATAGAGGAAATTGTTGAGGCAGAGGCCAGTGCCGGGCACGACCACGCCCGAGCCGAACACGCTGCCCAGGCTCTGCGTCACGCAGACCATGTTGCCGTCCGAATCGGCGATCGAGAACGACGTGGTGTGGCCTTCAGCCCCCGCAGGCGTCCCCATGTCGGGCGTCCATTGCTCGGTCGGGCCGGTGACCGGCTTCTTGTCGCGCACACGCGCGCGCAGCGATTCGACATGGCCCTCCGAGAGAAGCTCGGCCAGCTTCTGCGGCGAGGGGATGCCCGCCAGGATGCGCACGCCAGCGGCGACGCGGATGGCGCGCAGCACCGTGTCGACATGCTCGACGCCATCCCGCGGCATGCTCTTGAGGTCGAAGCCCTCGAGGATTCGCAAAGTCAGCAGGTACTGGAACGCCTCGCAGGGCGGCGGCGGCACATGCACCGTACGGCCGCGATAGTCGACGCTGATCGGATCGATCCAGACGGCCTTCGCTTCCGCCAGATCGTCCATGGTGAGCACGCCGCCCAGCTCTTTTAGCCGATCGACCAGCTTCTTGCCGAGCGCGCCGCCGTAGAGCAGCGACGGACCCTCGTTGGCGAGCGCTTCGAGAGTCTTGGCGAGATCGGGCTGGCGCAGCACGGCGCCGAGCTTCGGCTTCCCGCCGGCGATGCCTTCGAGATAGACGCGGCTCCATTCGGGATAGAGTTCGGGCCGGCCCTTCAGCTCCGCGTTGACGCTGCCGCCAATCTCCTCGACGTTGAACTCGATCAGGCCGAAGCCGTCGCGGGCGAGCTTGATCGCCGGCGCGAACAACTCAGGCAGCTTCTTGGTGCCATAGGTGCTCACCATCTCGCACCAGCCGCCGAGATTGCCGGGCGCGCCCACGGGGATCGGACCGCGGATCAGTTGCTCGCGGTTGGAGAGCTTGTCGACCGGGAAACCCTTGGGAATCTGCGTCACGAAGTCGAGCGAGCGCACGCGCCGTTCCTTGGCCACGTAGACCGTGGCCATGCCGCGCCCGGCCAGGCCCGACATGTAGGGCTCGACAACGTTCAGCGCCGCGGCCGTTGCCGCCGCCGCATCGAAGGCATTGCCGCCATTGGCGAGGATGCGCGCACCGGCCGCTGCCGCCAGCGGATGGGCCGCCGCCACCATTCCGTGTTGCGATGTGATGGTCGGACGCTTGCCGTGCTGCAACATACTTCATCCCTCTCAAAGGTCGGGCCCCAAGGTTGCGGATCGTGCCGATTAGAGGCGGTCGCGGCCAGAGCGAATTGCGCTAAGCTGCCCCGCAGGAGGAAATGGACTCAAAAATGCGCAGATTGGAATTCGGCTGGTTCCTGCCGACCGCCGGCGACACCACGGCCTACGGGCTGGCGAATGCGCAGGTGGCGCCCTCGTTGCCGTTGTTCGACAAGATCGTCGCGGCGGCCGAGACAGCCGGCTTCGAATACATGCTGGTGCCGGTGCAGACCGCCTGCTGGGAGGCGTGGATTTCCAGCGCCATGATGGTGGCGCGCTCGAAGTCGATGCGCATGCTGGTGGCGGCGCGGCCGAGCTACATCAATCCGGTGCTGCTGGCCAAGATGATCACCACCTTCGACCAGCTCTCGGGTGGCCGCATCTGCATCAACCTGATCGCGGGGCAGAGCGAGGCCGAGAACGCCTCCGAAGGCGTCAAGTGGGGCAAGGAAGAGCGCTACGAGATCATGGACGAGGAAGTCTCGATCCTGAAGGCGCTGTGGACCACGCGCGGCCCGGTCGATTTCGACGGCAAGTTCTATCAGCTGAAGGGCGCGCAGATCCGGCCCTATCCGCTGCAGCAACCCCATCCGCGCTTCTATCTCGGCGGCGGTTCCAAACAGGCCTGGGAGATCTCGGCCAAGCATTCCGACGTCCATCTCTTCTGGGGCGACACCTACGAGCGCATCCGCGCCAACATGGCGGAGATCAAGCAGATGGCCGCCGCACACGGCCGCGAGAAGGACATCGGCTTCGGCATGCGTCTGCAGGTCGTGTGCCGGCCGACGGAGAAAGAGGCGTGGGACTTCGCGCATGGGCTGGTGGCCCATGCCAGCGAGGCGCAGAAGGCCTTCGTGAAAGAGCGCTTCGCCACCTCCGAGGCCAACCGCCGCGTCCGCGAGCTGGCTGCGATCGGTGAGACCATCGAGCCGAATTTGTGGACCGGGATCACCCAGGTCCGGCCGGGCGCCGGCATCGCCGTGGTTGGCGATCCCGAACAGTGCGCCAACACGTTGCAGAAGTTCATCGATCTCGGCTGTCATTCCTTCTGCCTGTCGGGCTATCTGCACGACGAGGAAGCCGAGCGTTTCGGCAAATGGGTGATGCCGATCCTGCGCGAACGCAACCGAGAGCGGATGCTGGCGGCCTGATGGCCCGCGCCGCGCTGCCCGATGTCGGCGCCCGCCAGCTCGAGGCGGTGCTGGCGCTGGCCGAGTACGGCAGCTTCGTCGCCGCGGCGGCCCGGCTCAGGATTTCCCAACCCGCGCTCACCCGGATGCTGAAGCGGCTCGAGATGCAGCTCGGCGTGCGGCTGTTCGAGCGCAGCACGCGCCGGGTCCTGATCACGGCGGCGGGGCGGGAGTTCGCCGCTGTCGCCGAGCGCATGCTGAACGATCTCGGCATCACGGTGCAAAGCGTGCGCGAGGTAGCGCAGGAACGGCGCGGACTCGTCGTGATCTCGTGCGTGATGTCGGTCGCGGTCGGCCGGCTGCCGCACATGATCGCCGCCTATCGCGGCGACCGGCCGGGCGTCGAAATCCATGTGCGCGAGGGCGTGTATGCGTCGATCCTCGACGATGTGCGGAGCGGCGTCGCCGATTTCGGCATCAGCTATGTCGATGAGCTGCCAGATTTCGCGGTTGGCACGGCGCTGGGCCGCGAGACATTCCATGCCGTGGTGCCGGCGCGTCACAAGCTTGCCGGCCGGCGCAGCGTCAGCCTGGCCGAGCTCGCCGCGCATCCGATCGTCGCGCTGCCCACCGAGTCGCGCACGCGTCGCACGATCGATGCCGCGGCAGTGACGGCGGGTCTGCAGCTTCACCAGAGGGTGGTCGTGAACCAGATTGCGACGCTGTTGGCGCTGGTCGGCGCCGGCGTCGGCGTGGGAGTGGTACCCGGAGGCGCCACCCGTGGGCCGCTGGTCCGCGGTCTGCGCTTCATTCCGCTGGCTGAGCCAAAGCTGGTGCGCCGCCTCGGCCTGATCGCCTTGCGCGGGCGCGAACCCACGCCAGTCGCGTCTGGCTTCATGGCATTGCTGCGCCGCGAGTGGCCCAAATCAGATTGATGCGGATTGTGCAACAATCCCGTCTATCAAGTTGATCTTGGCATAGCGCCGGCGCGGACTATGCTTGGCTTGGAGGTACAACGTGCAGCTGGCATCCAGGATTTACGACGCCGACAGCATCTCCGCCGTTCAGGAGCTGTATCACAGCAGCGGCTGGACCGACGGCCTGCCGATCGTGCCGCCGACGGCGGACGCCGTCCAAGCCTGCCTCGAATGGGCGATGATGCCGCCGGACCAACTCATCGGCATCGAGCCGGTGCGCGGGCTCGCGATCACCGCCGAGAAATTGGCGATCAATGCCGTCATGGCGGGCTGCCTGCCGATGCACTTTCCCGTCGTGATCACCGCCTGGATGGCGATGATGCAGGACGAGTTCCTGATGCATGGCGCCACTGCGAGCACCGGCGGCTGCGCCGTCCTGGTGGTGTTGAACGGCCCGATCCGCCTCGAACTCGGCGCCAGCGGCACGTTCAACGTGCTGGGCAACAGCGATCGCGCCACGGCCGTCATCGGCCGCGCGATCCGGCTTTGCCTGATCAACCTCATGGACGTGCGGCCGGGCGTTATCGATCGCTCGACCCTGGGTCATCCCGGCAAATTCAGCTATTGCCTGGCCGAGGACGAGGAGGATTCGTCCTGGCTGCCGCTGCACGAGCAGCGCGGCGTCGAACGGGCGGCTTCGGCTGTCACCGTGATGGCGGCTGGTGCGCCGCGCCAGCTCATGAACGAGTGGACGACCAAGCCGGAAGAGATTCTGGAAACCTTCGCCGCCGAGATGCGCGCCAACCTGCGGCACTATTCGATCCATCCCGGCAACTACGCGCTGATCATTCCCAAGCAGTTGCGCGAGCATCTGCAGGTCGCGGGCTGGACCAAGACCGACATCGCCGAGTTCATCCACCAGCGGGCGCGCATCCACCGCCGCGAATGGGCCGACGTCGGCAAGGGCGCGGTCGTGCGCGACCGCGGCGACAGCGTCTATCCGGCGATGGAATCGCCCGATCAGCTCCTGGTCATTGCCGCGGGCGGGCCGGCCGGCGGCTTCGGCGCCGTCATCCCGCCCTGGCTCGGCAACAAGAGCCACGCCGTGACGCTCCCCCTGGGCGTCTGCGTCGATTGCGAACCGCCAAAGAAATAAGCAAGAGGCACATCATGGTTTTCCGCGTTCTCGATCCCACGACCGAAAAGGCGCCGCCCGCCGGCAAGCTCGCGCCGCGTCTCGACACGCTCGAGGGCAAGACGATCGGCTTCATCTCCAACGGCAAGGAAGGCACCAAGGGTTTCTTCCTGCATCTCGACAGGATGCTGCGCGAGGAATTCGGCGTCGCCAAGGTCGTGAGCCGCACCAAGTCGAATTATAGCGCGCCGGCCGACAAGCACATCGTCGATGAGATCAAGGGCTGGGACGCCATGGTCTCCGGCCTTGGGGATTGAGGCAGCTGTTCATCGTGCAGTCTGCACGACTCAGTAACCGCTGAACGCCAGGGCGTTCCCGCCTTCAGCGTGATGACCACCCGGTTCGTGAGCGCGGCCGAGATGATGAGCCGCGTGCTGGGCATGCCCGATTACGCCTTTGCCACCATCGGCCATCCGGTCAGCAGCGCCACCGACGAGGGCTTGCGCGACATGGCCAGGACCGCTCTCGACCAGGGCCGCCGCCTGCTGCTGCGGCCCTGAATCCGGGTTTTTAGACGCAACCTTTCGTCGGCTCTGGCGTTGAGGCGGCATGAAACCAATTGCTGTCCTGGGCGTCCTCCTGATCGCAATCGGCATCGCGGGTCTCGTGATCGCCAATATTTCCTTCACGGAGAAGAAGGTGATCGTCGATGCCGGCCCGCTGAAGGTGACGGCCGATCAACAACGCAACATTCCGATTCCCAGCATCGCCGGCGTCATTGCCATCGTTGTCGGCGCCGGCCTGCTGTTCTACGGACGCAAGGCGCGCACTTAACCTAGAGGCCAAGTGAAGCGGATGTTGTTCTTGGCGATGCCGTCGAGAACGATCTGCACGCCGCCCGATTTCATCATCCATTCCAGGCGATGATCGCGATACTCGCGCCGGATCTGTCCCGAGGCGAGTCGGTCGGCGGCATTCGCCATGCCTTCGGCCACGGCCTCAAACTCCTTGAAGGTGGCGGCCACCGACGGGCGCTCGCGCAGGCGGTCGCGCCAGCGCGCCAGTGACGAGCCGGCTGGCGTGCCCAGCCCATAGTGGAAGGAACGGTTGAGGTAGGGCGCGACGCTGAGGTCTGCCCAGCCGAAACTGTCACCGTTGAACCAGGGCTTGTCGCCCAGTTTCTCGGCCAGCCACTTCTGCAGCTCGGCGGTTTGACGCGCGGCGGTGGCTTTGAGCTTCTCCGCCTGTTCGCCTTCGGCGCGCTTGAACCAGCGGATCTCGCTCAGACCCCAGTTCACGGCTTCATAGAGTGTGTCGCAGATATCCTCGATCATGCGCGCATCGGCCCGCGCCGCGGCGTCGCGGGGCAGCAGAGGCGGCGTGGGATATTTGTCCTCGAGATATTCGAGGATGATGGTCGAGTCGAAGATGCGCGCTTCGCCATCGATCAGCGCCGGCACCTCGTTGCGCGGGCTGGCGGCAGCGAACAGACCTTCGGCTTTGCCGGAGCCCAGAGCCGCCGGCAGCTCGACGTCGAATTTCAGGCCCTTCTCCCGCAGCGCGATCTTGACCTTCTGCGCGTAGGATGAAAGCGGATGTTCGTAGAGCAGCATCAGGGTAGCTCCAGTCTTACGGCGACGGCGGCGCTGGCGATCACGGCCGGGTCGTTGTTGTCGGGATCGGCGACGTCGAGGCCGCCCTTCACCACCTTCACCGTGACGATGCCGTGCGGCAGCGAGGCGCGCACTTTCTCGACATCGACTTTGTCGGGTTGCTGCACGCCGATCGTCACGTCGACGAACATGTCCGTCTTCGGGTTGATTTTCAGCGTGCGGATCATCGCCAGCGAGGAATGATGGAGCGCGTCCTGCACGGCGCGGAGCGCTGCCTTGGTGTAGTCGCCACCGTGCAGGTCGTTGCCGGTGCCGAGTTCGAGAATGACGCGTCTGGCGGCCATGATCTCGCTCCCGCCTACAAGTCGAGCCGGACGATGGCGGCCGCCTGCGCGATCACCGTCTTGTCCGTGCCGGCTTCGTTGGGAATCTCCAGGCCGCCCTCGACGACCTTCACCGTGCCGGTGCCGTGCGGCAGCACCGCCAGCACCTGCTTGGTGTCGACCTGATCGGGCTTGGGCACGCCGATCAGCACCTCGACCTGCATGTCGTCGCTCGACTTGCCCAGCGCCGTGGCGACGGTGAGCGAGTTATGCCACAGCGCGTCTTTCAGCGCGCGGACAGCGGCCTTGGTGTAGTCGCCGCCGCGGATGTCGGTGCCCATGCCGATTTCGAGGGCGACCTTTTTCAGCACCATGGCTTTCTCCTAGGGCTTCGTCGCTTTAAGACTTGGCGAGGCCAGCCTTGATGAGCAGCGGCTTCACATCGACATAGTATTTCTCGGCGAAGGCGCGGAACTCGGCGGGGTTCTTGTCCCACGGCACCTGGATGAACTTCGCCAGGTATTCCGTGACCTTGGGTTCGGTCGAGGCCTGCTTAAAAGCCTGGTAGATCGACTCGACGATCTCGGGCGGCATGCCCTTGGGTCCGAGCAGGCCGTAGGGACTTTGGCCCACGACCTTGACGCCAAGCTCGGTCATGGTCGGGATGTCCTTGTAGCGCGGGATGCGCTGCTCGGTCGCGAAGGCCAGGATGCGGCATTTGCCGTCGTCGACGAAGGGCGCCCATTGGGCGGCGTCGGCGATGAACTGGATCTCGCCGCCCATCAGCGCCTGCATCCATTCCGCGCCACCCTTGTAGGGCACGTGGGTGAACTTGGCGCCCGTGGCCTGCTCGACCTCGATCATCATGAGCTGGCCGGTGCCGCCCACGCCCGAGGTGCCGTAATTGTACTTGTCCGGGTCCTTCTTGCCGGCGTCGATCATGTCCTGGAACGTCTTCCAGGGAGAGTCGGAGCGCACGACGATGCCCATCGTGTAGCTCGAGAGGCCGGTGATGTAGGTGAAGTCGGTCAGCGGATTCCAGGTGGTCTGCTGGTAGTGCGGATAGCGCAGCGTGTTGATGCTCATGACCGCCAGCGTCTGGCCGTCGGGCTTGGCGTTGAGCAGCATCGCAGGCGCCAGCGTGCCGGCCGCACCGGGCTTGATGTCGATGATGATCTGCTGGCCCAGGATCTTGGTCACGGCCTCGCCGAGCAGGCGCATGTGGACGTCGGTGACACCGCCCGCGGCAAAGGGATTGTAGATCGTGATCGGCTTCTCGGGCTTCCAGCGGGCCTGGCCGTGCGCGACCGTGGGGGCCGACAGCGGGGCGGCCACGGCCGCCGCACCCGCAAGGATGGTGAACTGACGACGGCGGACGGCAAACGACTTCGGCACGGCTTCCCTCCTGGACGTTTCTTGTACGACGCCAGTGTAGGCGAAAGCGCGCCCAGTGCTACTTGCCGAGTGCTACTTCTTCCGCATGGCGTCGTAGCTCCACGGGCCGGGGCCCGCCGCGGCGATGTAGAGGAAGACGAAGCAGTAGAGCGCCGCCAGTTCGCCGGCATTGAGGATCGGATAGAAGCCGCGCGGCGCGTGGGCGATGAAGTAAGCCACGGCCATCAGGCCCGAGAGCACGAACGCCGTCGTGCGCGTGAACAGGCCTACGATCAGCAGTACACCGCCCACCAGCTCAAGGATGCCGGCGATTCCAGGCAGCGACATGATGTTGAGATTGGCGAAATTCGGCATCACCGGAATCTTCAGCAGCTTGGCGGTGCCGTGCTGCAGGAACAGCAGGCCGGCCATGACGCGCATGATACTGAGCAGGCGCGGCGCCCACGCGGTCGCGATAGCTTCCAGATTCATCGAGTGGCTCCCGTCGAATGACTTGTTGGTGCGGTCACCTTGCGGGCGGCTTGTCCCAAGGACAAGTAGGGACGCGTTGGTTACCGTGTCACCGTTTGGTGCGTGCGGGCGACCGGCTGTGGCGGCCCTGGCGGATGCTGCGGTGGCGGCGGCACGTCCTCCGGCCCGCCGGGCTGCGGCAGCTCGGGCGGGATCGGCTGCGGCTTCAACGGTTCGGGTGGCACGACGGGAATGTCGGACATCATCGCTACCTCTTGAGTTGAGTGCGCATTTCAAAAGCCTGCGAAAGTTCTGGCGCCGCTGCCTATACAACGTCCCCTCTTGGGACGGGTTGCAGGGGAACGGGTTGCAGGACCCTCCGTTAATCCGCGGCCACGCCATTTTAGGAGGATCTCGGATGACCAGGAAATTTGCACTCGCCCTGCTGACCGCCGGTAGCATCGTCGCCGTGCCCGGCATCGCCACCGCCGCGAACGAAGCCGACTGCGCCTCCCAATGGACCCAGGCCGACACCAACCATGACGGCGTGATCGCCGGCACCGAGGCCGACCGCTACCTCGCCTATATCCGCATCCGCGCCCAGGTGACGCCGCCGGCCGACGGCCGCATCACCCAGGACAGTTTCATGCAGGCCTGCCAGGGCGACACCTTCATCGCCAAGGCGCCGGAAGCCGGTGCGCCACTGAAGGGCGAAAACAGCTTCACCCAAACCCAGGCCCGCGATCGCGTCATTGCCGCGGGCCTGACCCAGGTCACGACCCTGGCCAAGGACCCCGACGGTATCTGGCGCGGCACCGCCAAGAGGGGCGACGTCGGCGTCAAGGTGGCGGTCGATTTCAAGGGCAACGTCGTCGTCGAATAGAGGGGCACCGACCCCCTGACTTACTTCTCCGGCACCTTGCCGATGCGTTCGACCGCGGTCGCCAGCCGCTTGGCGTCCGCGGCGACGAAGGCGGCAAAGGCCGGTGCGTCGAGATAGGCAATCGGCGTCTCGACCTTGGCCATCGCCTCCTTGAATTCCGGATCTTCTACCGTGCGCTTCACCGCGTCGCGGAGCGTCGTCATGATCGGCGCTGGAGTAGCGACTGGCGCAAAGAGTCCGGACCAGATGTAGAAGGTGGCGTCGTAGCCCAGCTCCTTCATGCTGGGCACGTCAGGCAGCGACGCGAGCCGCTTGTCGCCCCACACCGCCAGCGCCCGCATCTTGCCCGCCTTGATCTGGCCCATCGCCGCCGACGGACCCGAGGCCAGCGCATCGATCTGGCCGCTCAGCAATGCCGCCACCGCCGGTCCGCCGCCCTGGTAGGGAATGTGGAACAGCTTGATGTCGGCGGCCGACGCGAAGATCTCCATCGCCACATGCAGCGTGCCGTACACGCCCGACGATCCGTAGTTGATCTTGTCCGGCGTCGCCTTCGCGGCGTCGACAAAATCCTTCAGCGTTTTATAAGGCCCGTCGCCGCTCACCACGAGCACCGTGGGATCGGCGCTGATCAGGGCGATGGGCGCAAACTGGTCGAGCTCGTAGGCGGGCGGCCGGCCTTGTAGGCGATCGGCCACCGGCAGCACCGAGATCGACGACAGCGCCATCAGGATCGTATAGCCGTCGGGCGCCGCGCGGGCCGCGAGTGCCGCACCCACCGAGCCACCGGCGCCGGGCTTGTTCTGCACCACCACCGATTGCTTCAGCAGCTTGCCCATGACATGCGCCACCGGCCGGCCGGTGATATCGGCCACGCCGCCCGGCGGGAACGGCACGATCATCTGGATCGGCCGCGACGGATAGGCGTCCTGTGCCGCTGCCGGCCCACTTTCATTCAAGAGGGCTGGCAGCGATGCCGCGCCAATGAGGAGAGTGCGCCTGCGCATGTTACTTTGCCCCCTTACTTCCCTGGCCCGGCTTTGGCGGCGCCGGGCCTTGTCCCTGAATAGGTGGCGCTGAAACCGAACAGATCGACCAGCGCGTTGGGCTTCATGATCTTGTCGAGGTCTTCCAGTCCGGCCTTCGAGGTCGGCTTCAGCCCCAGTGCCAGCGGCCCCTTGGGCGCCTTCCAGTCGCCGATGAAAGAGGCCACGGCATCGAGCGCCTTCAGCGTCGGCGGTCCCTGGAGGGCCGCGAAGCCCGCGATCATGGCCAGCGCGGTGTCGACGATCTCCCTGGCCTCGGTCTTCTCTTCCTTGGCCATCGCCGGCAGCACCTTGGCGAGCAGCCCCGTATCGTCGAGCGTGAGCGAGGCGGTGCGAAGCTTGCCGTCGTCCATGGCGCTCGACTTGTCGCTGATGCCGTCGATCACCAGCGTCAGCGTGAGCTTGCCCTGGCCGCGCAGGCTCACCTCCAGCGTCCTGAGCGTCAGCACTTTTTCCTTGCCGTCGATGTTGTAGTCGAGCGCGATGTCGACCGGCACCTTCGGCACGCCGTAGGGCGCCAGCGCCGCGAAGACCTCGTCGTCGCCCGTCATGCCCTCGAACTTGAGCTTGGCGAAGCGCGGCGCCTCGTCGTCCTTGGCGTCCTTCTTCAGCCGGTCGAAGTCGAGCTCGTCGACCGCGATCCTGTCGATCTTGACCGTGCGCTCCTTGTCGCCGCTCGCGGCGTCGGCCGGCACGACGGCGACCACGTCGGTCAGCACGAAGCCCGAGGTGCCGACGGCAGTGCCGGTCTTGTAGGTGAAGCTCTTCAGCTCGAGCTGCGGCTTCAGTTCCTTCTCGAAGCGCTGCAGACCGTCCTGCGCCCAGGCGCCTGCTGCCAGCCCGACCACCAGCAGCGCCGAGCCGAGTCCGGCAAAAATCGCCCGCATGAAATTCCCCCGTTCGTTGAGCGCGGACCCTAACATCGGCGTGATACGGCGGCGAGTCAGTGGGACAGTGCCTGCCGTCACCAGCGCGCACCCGGGACGGGCCCCAAGACCGCGTCCCACAAGGCTTCCGGCGAGGTGCCGGCCAGCGTCCCATGGGACGCCAACTGACTCGTTTCACGTCGTTCTTCCGCTCCCAGGACGCGGCGGCGCAGGGTACGGCGGCGGCGGCTCGATGCCGCGATCTCCGCCCACAGGTTGGCGAACTCGGGGTCCTCGAGCTTCCAGCGATAGACCGTGCCGCGGTTCAAGTTGGCGCAGGCGGCCGCCAGGCTGGCGTTGGCGCCGCGCAGCAACTCGCGCAGGAAGGCCACGCGCTTGTCGTCGTTGGCGGGGCGGAAGGGCGAGGCGGGACTCATCCGGAAACTCCTTTCGAAACCGATGATAGGAGTATAGGAATAGGATAAAATAGTCAATAGGCCGATCCCCGGCACGAGCGCCGGGTGACCAATACCCGCAACAGTTGTTGCCCGGGGCGTGCGACATGTCCTAGGGTTGCTCCGGGGGACACATGATCAAATCATTCTCGGCCTGTGCCATCGCTGCGCTGGCGGTCGCTGGCTGTCTGCATTCGAGCGACAGCAAGGAAGCGAAGATGCGCTCAGCCGACGCCCAGCTCGAAATCCTCGACGCAAAGGGTGCCACTGCGGTCTCTCGGATCGGCGGCGGTCTGGCGAGCGTCGCGCCGCCCGCGGACGCCGGTCTGCTCGGCCGCGACCCCTTGAAGGATCAGGCGCTCGCGGGGGCGTGCGCGCCTTCCCCTCCGCCCCAGATCAAGTCCTTTGCGATCCTTCCCGCCGTGGCCGTTCTCGCCATCGGCTGGGTGATCGACTACGCCATCTCCGAGGCGTCGGCGGCGGCGCAACGGCGCATCGCCGAATATTCGGCGGTTTCGATCGGCGCGCTGCGATTCGGCAGGAAGGGGATCATCGAAAGGACAAGGGAGAAGACAACGACCGACTACTTCTACGAATCGGTGCCTCGTCCAACCCTGGCCTGGACGTGCGTGCGGTTCTGGAGCCTCGATCCGGCGGACAAGACCGGCAAGACGCTGGCATCCGAGGCCATCGTCAGGATCGCGGTGGCACCGGACAAGGATTCCCTGCTGATACAGCCGCTCCGCCTGTACTTCGACAAGCCTGTCGCACTCACGGCGGATGGCAAGAACAGCAGCTTCGGCGTGGCGCTGGCCGTCTCGTTCGAGGCCCTCTGGCAGGCTGCCCCGACCGGCGAGGGCAAGGTGGCGAAGGTGTTCGAGGCGACGCTGCTGAAGGAAAAGATCGCGATCAACGAACCGAACAGGCCTCGCGTCTTCTATTACGAAGGTGAAAAGACCGTACAGCAGGTTCCGCTTGTGCCGTGGTCGCTTGGTGCGACGGGACCGGCCGGCACCGGCGTCCTTTCCGTAGCGCTGGGCGAGGCCGGAGATCCGCCGGCCATCCTGACGTTCTTCGCCAATCTGGCGAAGGATCACGGCAAGGAGATCGGCGGAGTCCTGAAGGATGCCGCCAAGGCCGCGATCGGCGACAAGTAGCGCGTGACCGCCCGGCAGCGGTCGATCATTCGGACAGCCTTCAGCGCCTGCGTCGCTTGAGGATCTGCTCGCCCAGGAAATCGAACAGGCGGCCGACACTTCGACCGTTTCGGCCTTGGCGGAAAACATCGCGGGCGACTCGGAGGAGGAGCGGCTTGCTGTTCTTGCCGGGTTGGATCGGTTACGGCCCCGGCTATCGCGTGTACTTCGCCCATCAGGGCCGTACCATCGTCATCCTCCTGTGTGGTGGCAACAACCGTACCCTTCGATCCGGCGGAACACCTTCGCTCCACCGAGGATCAAGTTGAACTTCTCATTGATGCCTTTGCGACCGGGGATGTCGCGTACATCGCCAATGCTCTTGGAACCATTGCCCGAGCCCACGGCATGTTGGAAGTGGCGCGCGGTGCCGGTGTCACCAGAGAGGCCCTTTACAAGTCGCTCACCAAAAGTGGCGATCCAAAGCTCACGACATTTGTGAGCGTTCTCAGGACGCTCAAGCTCGACCTCAAGGCATTGCCGTCGACAGCCGCTGGCGGCCCTATGAAGATCGCTCGCGCCCGCAACAGGGGGTTGAGCGTTGGATCAACCAAGAAGGGCGCGCGCGTTCGAAGTGTGGCTTGAGCGCCAAAGAAAAACGCCCGCTGATGATTGCGATAGCAGAGTCGAATCGTCCGCCTTAGTGCAGCTTGCGGGTCACGAACACGACGACGCCCGCGACAGTGCAGGCGACGAAGCTGGCGCCTAGGCTGATCATCCAGAGAAGGTTCAAGGCTATTTCGAGCATGGGATACTCTTAACGGTTCGCCCGTCAATAGGTTGCCCTGGGCTGCTCACGGCAGCACGCCTCTTGTCTTAATTCCGCGCCGCCACCTTCGTCGGATCGCCGAGAGTCTTGTTGAGCGCGACGGCCTTCGCGGCGAGGCGGCGGGCGGTGAAGGCGTCGATGGTCATACCCTTGGTGATCTCGAGCGTGGCCATCTCGAACTTCCCGCCGGGTTTTAGCCGGGGTTCGATCAGGCGCAGGCGCTGTCCGCGCCAGAAGCCGAACAGCACGCGCTCTTCCTCGGCGCGGATCAGCAGCACCGGGCCGCGCGCGAAATAGACGAGATGGCCCCACTTGATGACCTCGTCCAAGGTCGCCGCCGACTGGACGGCGGCGCGCAGCGTTTCTACGCAATCGCGGCGCCAGCCGCGGAGCGCGCTCACATAGGCGTCGGGGCTGGCGGCCAGCGGGGTCTTCTTCATCATCTCGGGCGCCCCACTATCGCGGTGCTACGAGGAGATCGTGAGCAGATGGCGCGCCAGCGCGCCGCCGCGCGCCGGCGGCAGAAGGGTCGGCGCCTGGTAGAGTTTGAGGGTGGCCGCGCAGCCCTCCTGGTCCGACGATTTGGTGAGCGCGGCCAGGCTCTCGAAGTCGGCGGCGGTGTAGCCCGCTTCCTCGAGCAGCTTGTGGACCTCCTGGTTGGTAATCTGCTGGGGTGCTGCCGGCCGCGACTTGCCGTTCACATACGCCTCCTCCTGCGCCGTGAGCGCGCGCTTGAAGAGGGCGGCGCCCGTGGCATCCAGGCGGCCGGGTTGCGGAAGCCCGATCAAGCCGAATTCCCGGCACAGGGGCACGTTCGTGGCCTGCAGGTGCTTTACGAAAGCCTGCATGGAATTGATGGCGTCGAGCACGGCGGCATCGTCGGCGCGCCGCAGCGTCGGCGCGATGATGTCGCGGCGCACCTCGGCGCCCACGATGAAGGAGCGCGGCGGGGCGACCTTGGGAGGGTTCTTCATGTCGGCCTCGATGGCCTCGCGGAACCTGAGGTCGAGCGCGGGAGTCTCCCTCAGCACCAGGCCGACCAGGGGCGTTTCCCGGATCGCCCGCATGGACTGGTCGATCGCCGCCGGCTGGTCGGAAGCCACCCCCAGGCTCTCGGAGTCGCTGAAGTATTTCATGCCGGCGCTGGCCAGGACGGCGACCAGCGCCGCCGCGACGACCGCTGCCAGCGCCTGCCCGAGGCGCCCCTTGAGGGTCGGCTTCCTGCTGTAGAAATACGCGCCCACGCCGGCGGCGACGGCAATGCCGAGGGCCAGTCCCCAATTTTCCATCAGGCGTGACGGCCGTCGAGTTGGCGGGCGAGTTGCCGTTCCGACCGTTCGTTGGCCATCAGCACCAGGCCGAAGGTCACCACCAGCACGCAGACGGTGCTGACGTACATGCCGTAGCCCCAGACCATGTCCGCGGTCTGCGGCTCGACGATGTCGAACCAGTCGAGCGCCAGCAGCGCTACCCGGACCAGGCGGGCCGCGGCAATGCCGGCCAGCGCCACGGCGGCGATGCGGCGGCTCTGCAGCCCGTCCTCCCGGCCGCCGCGCCAGGTCTCCCAGGCGGTGGCGAGCGCCAGGCCGCCGACGAACAGCGAGAACACGAGGGACTGGGCACGCAGCGCCGCGCCCATCTGCCAGCTCAGCGTAACCAGCAGCACGAAGGCGCCGGTGATCGCGGCGACCACGATGGCCATGCGCAGCGGCGAGGCGATGCTGGAATTGAAGCGGCGCATGCTCACCCACATGGTGGCGAAGCTCGCGACGCAGAGGCCGTCGGCGGCCACGAAGACGGCGGCCGAGGTCGAGGGCTCGCGCAGGCTGAACAGCAGCGCACCGACGCTGCCCAGCACCAGGGCGGCGGCCCAGCTGCGGAGTGCCACGGCATCGCGGTGGCGATACCAGGCGAGCAGCGACACGCCGGCGGCGACCAGGGTGGTGAAGACGGCCACGATGTCGAGCGTGGGCAGGTGCAGAGTCATGGTGCCGCATCCTACGCTAGCGTGGGAAGGTGCAACAGGGTTTGTCGTCGGGGCCAGCGGTGTGGCACGGCTGGTTGTGGCACGGCTCTTGCGGTTTGACGCTCTTGCGGTTTGACAGGGACGGACATCGCCCCGAGGATTTCTCCATGCCTTCCTTCAGCAGACGACACCTTCTTTGCAGCGTGCCGCCGGCGGCACTGGCGTCGACTTCGGCCGCCTTTGCGCAGGCCTATCCATCGCGCCCGATCCGCTTCATCGTCCCCTTCGCGGCGGGTGCGGGCGTGCTCGACATCATGGCGCGCCTGGTGGGCCAGCATCTCGGCCAGAACGTCGGCCAGCAGGTGATGATCGACAACCGTCCGGGCGCCGGCGGCAATGTCGGCGCCGAGGTGGCGGCCAAGGCCGCACCTGACGGCTACACCATGCTGATGGGTGCCGTCGCCGTGGTCGTCAGCCCCTATCTCTACGCCAATTTGCCGTTCGATGCGCTCAGCGACCTGGTGCCGGTGACGCAGGTCAATTCGGCGCCACTGATGCTGATCGTCCATCCCTCGCTGCCGGTGAATTCGGTGGCCGAGCTGATCGCCTACGCCAAGGCGCGGCCGGGCCAGCTCAACTACGGTTCCGGCGGTGTCGGCTCCACGCCCTTCCTGGCAACCGAGCTGTTCAAGTCGATGGCCGGGATCAACGTCGTCCATGTGCCCTACAGGGGCGGCGCGCCGGCGTTGGCCGACCTGGTGGCCGGCCAACTCTCGTTCATGATCGAGAACGTGCCGGGCACCTTGCCGTTCGTGAAAGACGGCAAGCTCCGCGCCCTCGCCATCACCAGCCGGCAGCGCCTGGCCCTCGTGCCCGAGCTGCCGACGATGGAAGAGGCGGGCGTGAAGGGCTACGAGATGATCGGCTGGAACGGCATCTTTGTCCCGAGGGCCACGCCGCCCGAGATCGTGACGCGGCTCAGCACCGAACTGGTGAAGGTCCTGCGCTCGCCCGAGGTCAGGGAGCAGATGGCCAAGCTCGGCGCCGTGCCGGTCGGCACCACGCCGGCGGAGTTCGCCGCTTTCGTGACGGCCGAGTCGCAGCGCTGGGGCAAGATCATCAAGGATCTCGGCATCAAGCCCGAGTAGTGCTCACGGCTTCGTAGCGCGCACGACCCCTGCGGCCATCGCGGTGTCGACGCAGGCCTCGAAGGCGATATCCCGCGACAGCGCGCCCGAGGCCCGCATCGCGGCGTGCAGACGATTATAACCTTCACGGCGGATGACGGGATCGGGCCCCCAGAGTCCGAGCGCGCGGTAGCGGTCGATGCAGGCGGCGTAAAGCGGCGTCGGCAGGTCGGGGAAGTAGTCCTTCAGCAGCGCGGCGATCTCGAGCGCGGGTGTTTTGGCGAACCACTGCTGGGTGCGATGGATGGCGCGCGTCATGCGCTGCAGTTCGTCGGCGCGGTCGACGAGAACGTCGCGGCGCGTCACCAGCGTCGTGTAGGCCGTGAGGCCGCGGATGGCGGCGGCGTTCCAGACGTGGCCGGCGCCCGAGGCGATCAGCCGCTCGGCATAGGGCTGGAACACTTGTATGGCGTCGAGCTTGCCGGCGGCGAGCGCGGCCTCGTTCTCGGCCATCGACTTGTCGTCAACGCGGTCGAGCGCGGCCGGATCGACGCCGGCCTGCCGAAGGTCGTTCGCCAGACAGATCCAGGGCGTCGGCACTTCCGAGACGGTGGCGAAGCGAATGCCCTTCAAGTCTGCGAAGCGGAAGTCAGGTTTTGGTTTTGCGCCGATGACGAAGAACGGATCGCGCGCCACGACATCGCAGAAGCAGACGAGGTCGCAGCCGGGCTCGGTGTCGTGCAGCATCATCACGCGGAGCGGCCCGCCCCACATCACGTCGACGTCACCCGCGCGCAGAACCTTTACGGCAGCTCCCGGGCTGGGCGAGGGGATCATCGCCACTTCGACGCCCTCGGCGGCGAAGGCGCCGGTCGCCTGCGTGGCATAGAAGGGCGAATAGAACAGGGCGCGGAAATTCTCGGACAGTCTGATCGTCATGGCTGGCGTGTCCTCAGGGGGCGAAGCCGGGCGGGAACTCGGCCGAGGCGTGGGTCTCGGCGTCGAAAGCCTCGGCGAGCTTGATCAGGTGCGCCTCGGCGTACCACGGCGCCACGAACTGCAGGCCGATCGGCAGGCCGACTTTCGATCGGCCGTAGGGAATGCTGATCGCGGGATGGCCGGTCATGTTGAAGGGGATGGTGTAGGTGTACCAGGCCGCGCGCAGGTCGCCGATCGGCTTGCCGTCGACCACCAGCGGCGCGAACTGGTCCTGGGTGGCGGGCGGCGCCGGCGTGGCGACGGTGGGCGTCAGCAGGAGATCGCAGTCGTCGAACAGCCTCTGCACCGACTTGTAGGCGGTGGTGCGATCGACCAGCGCCCGGCGCAGCATGACGACGTCGACGGCGTCGCCTTCGTCGAGCGTCCTGGCGAACGACGGATCGAGATCGCCGCGGCGGTTCTTCAGGATGTCGCCGAAGCGCTCGATCTGGTTGGCGCGCAGGATGATGCGGGCAACGTCGAGCTTCCAGTCGATCTCGCGGCCATCTATTTCCGTGATGCGCGCACCTTGCTTGTCGAGGAAGGCAACGGCGGCATCGAGCCGGGCCTCGGTATCGGGATCGAGATAGCCGCCGGTCATGCGGCGGATGACGGTGATGCGCTTGCCGGCGATGGGATGCGGGCCGGTGTCCTCGCCGGTATCCTGGGGCCAGGCGAAGGGCGTGCGGCCGATGGCAAGCGTCCAGGGATCGTCACGGTGGCCGCGCGACATCGAGGCGAGGCCGGTACCAAGATCGGCCGGATGGCGCGCCATCACGCCCAGGTAGGTGAGCTGGCCGAACTGGTCGGGCGGCACCTCGTGCGGCACGCGGCCGAGCGTGGCCTTCAGCCCATAGACGCCGCAGCAGGCGGCAGGAATGCGGCCGGAGCCGGCGCCGTCGGTCGACATGGCGATGGGGCCGAGTCCGAGCGCCACCGAGACGGCCGCGCCGCCGCTCGAGCCGCCGCTGGTGTGTTCGCGGTTCCACGGATTGCGCGTGATGCCGTGCAGGCGGCTGTCGGTCAGCACCTTGTGGCCGAACTCCGGCGTCGTGGTCTTGGCGAACAGCACGGCGTCGGCCGCCTTCCACTGGCCGATGGCGCTGGCGTCGATTGCGGGCACGTTGTCTTTCATCGTGAGCGAGGCAAACGCCGTACGCAGGCCCTTGGTCAGGATCAGGTCCTTGGCCGAGACCGGCACGGCGGCCAGCGCTCCGAACCTGCCGCCTTGCTTCCTGCGGGCATCGAGCGCATCGGCTGCCATGCGTGCGCCGTCGGCATCGAGCGTGGCGATGGGATTGAAGGGCTCGGCCCTGACGCAGCGTTCGAGCAGGCCCTCGACGATGTCGCGGGCGGCGACCTTGCCGGAGGTGAAGGCTTTTACGAGGCCGGCGACGGGCCGGCCGGCGAAATCCTGTGCGGGCAAAGACGATCCCCCCTGTTCTTTCCGTGAGGTTATAGGACAGGACTGTTGCCCGCGTCAGGCAGCACTCTTACAGTCGGGCGGGGATTGAAGAGGGAACGTGCCATGGACATGAAGAAATTGAACCGCCGTCAGGCGGTCTCGTTGCTCGGTGGCGCTGCCGCCGTCGGTGCCGGCGCCTCGTTGGCGGGGCCGGCCTTCGGCCAGGCCGAGCCGCCCAAGCCCGCGCAGATCGTGGTCAACCATTCGGGCGGCTCGATGGGCACTGCCATGCGCAAGGCCTTCTTCAACGGCTTCGAGAAGAAGTACGGCATCCGGGTCGTCGAGACCTCGCCGGTCGACTTCGGCAAGCTGCGCGCCATGGTCGACTCGGGCAACGTCGAATGGGACCTGACGGAGATCGGCGGCCAGGACGCGATCCGTGCCGGCAAGGCCAACCTGCTCGAGAAGATCGACACCAAGGTCGTCGATCGCTCCAAGTATCCGCCGACCGCGCAGAACCCCAGCGTCTTCGCCTCGTCGGTGTACACGACGATCATCGGCTACCGCACCGACGTCTTCAAAGGCGGCAGCCATCCCAAGAGCTGGGCCGAGTGGTGGGACACCAAGAAGTTCCCGGGCGCGCGCTCGATGCGCAACCATCCGACCGACAACCTCGAGTTCGCGCTTCTCGCCGACGGCGTGCCCAAGGACAAGCTCTATCCGATCGACTTCGACCGCGCCTTCAAGAAGCTCGACCAGATCAAGCCCGCCGTCACCGTGTGGTGGTCGACCGGCCAGCAACCCGCGCAGCTTCTGCTCGACAAGGAGGTCGTGCTGGCCACGGGCTGGAACGGCCGTTTCTACGACATCATCAAGAAAGGCGCGCCGGTCGAGATCGAATGGGGCGAAGGCGCGCTGAAGCTCGGCAGCTTCGCCATTCCACGGGGCGCCAAGAATCCGTACTGGGCCAACAAGATGCTGGCCGAGCTGGCGATCCCGCAGCAGCAGGCGGTCTATGCCTCGGAGCTGGGCTATCCCGGGCTCAATCTGGAGTCGCTGAACTTCGTCGACGCCAAGGTGAAGCCCTATCTGCCGACCGCGTACCTCGACAAGCAGTTCTGGATCAGTGACGAGTGGTATGCCGAGAACGGCACCAAGGCCGCGGAGCTGTGGAACGCCTGGATGCTGAAGAAGGCGTAACATCACTTGGCTTCGAGCGAGGGATCGGCCGAGCTCTCGATCGAGGGCGTAGGCAA
>CAMARK010000009.1 GCA_945860205.1 Reyranella massiliensis 521
TTCCTCGCGTGCCTTCAGCATGTTGCGCACGCGCTGCAGTTCCAGCGACTTGCCCCGGAGACTGAGTTCGACGCCGCCCGGACCTCGCTTCCAGTCGACGGCGATGTCGGTCTGCCCGATCTTGACCTGCTGCAAGGTGACCTGCTGCACGGCGTTGTCGCCGGAGAACCGCATCTGCCCCTTGGCCTGCAGGCCGTTGCCGCGACCCTCGAAGTCGGCGGTCGTGAGCTTGCCTCCGGCCGCCAGCTTCAGCGCCATCGTGAGCTGGCCGTCGGCGCCCGCGTCCTTCGTCCAGAACAGGTGCTGGACCGCGAGCTTGGCCGCCTTGAGGTCGAAACGGCCGGTCACCTCGCCGGTGCCGTTCGTCGCCACCTGATACTGCAATGCGATGCCGACCGGCCCCGTCACGTAAGGTTCCGGCGAGGGGAAGCCCGCCTTGGCGACAAGAGCGGCGGGCAGCGTGCCCTTCAACTCGTAGCGGCGGCGAAACGGCGCCTTGGTGCCATACAGTTCACGCCATCCGATCTCGACGGCATTACCGTCGAGTTTGCCCGTCCCCGAGATGCTCAACTCCGAGCCGCCGTATTTCACGCGTGCAACAGCGTCGCTGAGATCGACATCGCCCAGCGCATCCCTGAGCGAGAAGCCCCGCAGCTCCGCGTCGACCCTGATCTCGATATCCGCCACCGCCAGCGCTTCGATGAGAGGAAAGGCCAGACCGATATCGACGGCCACTTCCCCACCGACCCGCCTGTAGTCGTAGACGACATCCTTCGGCAGCCCGAGCTGGCGTCTTGCCAGGAACTGGGCGACCCGGGGCGCGGGGCCGGCAACGAGAAGCTGAATGCTGGCGTGAGGCACCGGCTGATCGAGACCGGTCAGGTCGATGGTCCCCTTGGTCAGGCGCAAACCCACGGTGTTACCGCTGGCCACGTCGAAATGCAGCGTCTGGCCTTCGAAGCGGGCCTTACCCGACACGTCCTGCAATTCCGGCATGTGCGGCATGTAACGGACCATCATGCCGCGGTAGTCGAGAAGACCGACTAGGCGATCGACCTTGAGCTGAGAAATCTCATTGCCCGGCGCACTGAGCGCAAACTCGGCAGCCGCATCGGCCTCACCTTTGCTCAAGTTGGCGAGCGCCCACTGCCGCCCACCCGGCGCAAATTCCAGCGGCCAATAGTCACCGAGACGGCTGACGGGAATCTTGCGGACGTCGACTCGTCCCGTAAAGGTCTGCCCTTCCGGCTTCCTGATGCCGACGCCGGTCATCGACACCGTTGTGGCACCGATGTCGAGTTCGATCTTTTCGACCTTGGCGGTATGCGACGCGGCGTCCACCAGGATCCGGGCATTGACCGTCCGTACCTGGTGGGTTGCCGGCAATACACCCGGAAGCGTCACCTTGCCGTTGCCACCATGGATGTCGATCTCGACGCTGCGGATGTCGCCCCCACCACTCGCCTCAACGCGCAACCGGCCGGATAGGGAGATGTCGATGCCACGCAACAGGGCGGCGTCGGGTGACAGGTCGGCGAACATCAGCGGCTTCAGCCCGTCGATATTGGCCTCGACGAAAATCCTGCTGCGGTCGCGCGCGTAGACACCCGACAGCGAAACGTCGATCGGCTCGCCGCCACTGCTGAATTTGGCGCTGGCGACGATGACGACACCACTGGCATCGCGCGTGAGGCGGGCTGTCGCGTTCGGCGCCGTCCAGGCCACGCCGCTCTCCACGTCGCGCAGCGTGACGCGCGCGCGCTGGACCAACACCGTATCGAGCTGGCCGAGCAGCGACGTCTGGTTGGGCTCGGCCATCAACTGATCGACCAGCAGGTCGACGATCTCGCCTTGGGATTTCGTGTCCGGACTGGCAAGGACACGGCGCAGCATGCCGCCTTCGCGTGCGACATCGGCATCGAGGGTGGGCTGGTCGACGACGATCGACGTCGGCAGGAACCTGCCGCGGATGACGCTGCGAGGCTCGAAGGAGAGCGCCACGCTGGGCGCCGTGGCAATCGCCTCGCCTGCAGTATTGCTGATCTTGAGGCCGCTCAGCACGAGACGAACGGGTTGGTTGAGCCCACTCCATTCGACATAGATGCGCTCGGCGTGGATCTTGACCTTGGCGTCGGGTACGTCGAAGTGCTCCGTGACCCGCGACTTGAGAAAGTCGAGATCGATCGGTCCGGCCATCAGACGAAGCGCCGCGACGGCCACAAGCACCCCGACGCCGATGACGAAACCGGCGGTGACACGCAGAGCGACGCGATAGGCTCTTCTGACCAAAGGTCGATACTTCCAGCTTCTTGACGACAGCAGCGCCCGCAGGCAAGCGTGCCTGGGACACCGACAACTTACCCGACCGCCGCAACGTATGTCTTGGCTTTCGACTGCTCGCCTGCCGCGCCCGCATGATCAAGAGCGGCAGGCCGTGGCATGGGCCCGGTGGGCCGACAAGGCCCACCGGCCAAGCGACCCTACGGAGGTCGCGCTGCTGGACGCACTGTTCGGCAACAGCCCATACCTGACGGAAACCGCGCTACAGAACCCGATTTTTATGACCGATCTGTGGCAGCAGGGACCCGAGGCCATCCTGGCCTCCCTCGCAAGCGAACTTCGTGCCGTGCGGGCGACGGCCCGCGACGGCGCGCTGCCCGAAGCCATTGCAACCACGCTGCGCCGGCTCAAGCGTCGCGTGGCGTTGGTAGTCGCCGTGGCCGACATTGCCGAGGTCTGGCCGCTCGAGAAGATCACCGGGGCGCTCAGCGACTTCGCCTCGGGTTCGCTCGACGCCCTCACCGACTCGATCTTCCTGCAACTCGCGCGCGACGCCCGAATCGAGCTCGGCGGCGATCCCGATGCGGCGGCCCTCACCGTCCTCGGCATGGGCAAGCTCGGGGCGGGCGAACTCAACTACTCGAGCGACATCGACCTCATCCTGCTCTACGACCGCGACGCGCCTGCAATCGCCGGCAACGACCAGATGCCACGCCACTTCGTGCGTTGCGCCCGACTGCTGGTGCAATTGCTGTCGGAGACCTCGGCCGACGGCTACATCTTCCGCACCGATCTCCGGCTGCGCCCCGATCCCGGCTCGACGCCGCTCGCCATGTCGGTCCAGGCAGCCGAACTTTATTACGAGAGCGTCGGGCAGAACTGGGAACGGGCGGCGATGATCAAGGCCCATCCGGTGGCCGGCAATCGTGCCGTGGGCGCGGCCTTCCTGGCTGACATGCGGCCCTATATCTGGCGCAAGCACCTCGACTTCGCGGCGATCCACGACATTCACTCGATCAAGCGGCAGATCGATGCCCATCGCGGCGGCGGCACGGTCAAGGTCTTCGGCCACAACGTGAAGCTGGGACGCGGCGGCATTCGCGAGATCGAATTCTTCGCCCAGACCCAGCAGCTCATCTTCGGCGGCCGCGATCCGTCGCTCAGGCTGCGCGGCACCTGCGAGACCATCCGGGCCTTGTCGGCGACGGGACACGTCACACCAGCGGCGGCGGACGAGCTGATCGAGGCCTACGGCTTCCTGCGCCGGGTCGAGCATCGCCTGCAGATGGTCGACGATCGCCAGACCCACAGTCTGCCGGCCGATGAGGCCGGGGTGGCAGCGATTGCCACTTTTCTGGGCTATCCTGATTCGGCTTCGTTCCAGCAAGCCCTGCTCGACCGGCTGCGCTGCGTCGAAGGTCACTATGCCAGGCTGTTCGAGGAGGCACCGAGCCTGGCCGGCCCCGGCGGCAATCTGGTCTTCACGGGCACCGACGACGATCCCGGCACTTTGGAGTCTCTCAGTGCCATGGGCTTCCGCGATGCGTCTGCAGCGGCCGGCATCGTGCGGCGCTGGCACCATGGCCGCTATCGCGCCACCGCGACCGCGCGGGCCCGCGAACTGCTGACCGAATTGATGCCTGGCCTCCTGAAGGCACTGGGCTCGACCGCCGCACCCGACCAGGCGCTGCTCAACTTCGATCTCTTCCTCGCCAATCTGCCGGCGGGCGTGCAGCTCTTCTCGTTGTTCAAGGCCAATCCGGCACTGCTCGAACTTCTCGCCACCATCATGGGCAGCGCACCGGGCCTTGCCGCTCACCTCGCGCGCCGCACGCTCCTCCTCGATTCAGTGTTGTCGCCCGACTTCTATCGCCCCCTGCCCTCGGCGGAGGAGATGACGGCGGAACTGTCGGCCGTGCTGGCAAACGTCGATCATGAGCAGGACATCCTCGACCTGGCGCGGCGCTGGGCCAACGACCGGCGCTTCCAGATCGGCGTGCAGCAGTTGAAGCATATCGTGCGGCCGGCAGAGGCAGGCCTCGCCTATTCCGATGTCGCCGCCGCCACCATCTCGGCGCTCTGCGACCGGGTCGAGCAGCGCTTCGCCGACGTTCATGGCGGCTTCCGCGGCCAGCGCCTGGCCGTGCTGGGGCTGGGCAAGCTCGGCAGCCGGGAGATGTCGGCCACTTCCGACCTCGACCTGATCTTCGTCTACGACATCCCCTCGGACCTCGAGACCTCGGACGGCGCGCAGCCGCTGTCGCCGATCCAGTATTACACGCGGCTCAGCCAGAAGATCGTGACGGCGCTCACCGCCCATACCAATGAAGGTGCGCTCTACGAAGTCGACATGCGGCTGCGCCCGTCGGGCCGCGCCGGGCCGCTCGCCAACTCGCTGGAAGGCTTCGAGGCCTATCACGCGCAGTCGGCCTGGACCTGGGAACAGATGGCACTGACCCGCGCCCGCGTGATCCACGGGCCGGCAGCGCTGATCGATCGGCTCGCAGATATCGTGAAGACGACGCTCTGCCGGCCGCGCGACGCCGGCGCGCTGGTGCGCGATGTGGCCGACATGCGCGACCGCATCGCCCAGCATGCACCGGCCAAGAGCGCGTGGGACTTCAAGCACTTGCCGGGCGGGCTGTTCGACATCGACTTCGTGGCGCAATATCTGGCGCTCTTCCACGCTGCGGCTCGGCCCGACCTGCTCGCCCCCCATCCCGCCGAAATGTTGCGCCGGATGGCCGAGGCCGGCCTGATCGAGCGCGCCGATGCCGAGCGCCTGCAGGCCACGCGCACGCTGCTCTCCGACGTGCAGAGCCTGCTCCGCCTCACCCTGAACGGCGACGAAGCGGCCTTCGACGAGACCAGCGCGCCTGAGGGCCAGCGCCGGTTGATCGCGGCCACCGAGGATGCGGCCGATCTCGCCAGCCTCAAAGCGCGGATTGCGACCGAGGCAGCAGCCGCGCGTGCTATATACGAGCGCATCGTCGAGGCGCCGGCGCGCGCCGCCGGCTGGCAGGCAAGGAGAGACAAATGAGTGTCGAGGAAGGCAAGAAGGCGCCGGATTTCACCGCCGCCACCGACGGAGCCAAGAAACTCAAGCTCTCGGATCTGCGCGGCAAGCCTGTCGTGCTCTACTTCTATCCCAAGGACGACACACCGGGCTGCACCACCGAGGCCTGCGGCTTCCGCGACGCGGCACCTGATTTCAAAAAACTGAAGGCCCAGGTCGTCGGCGTCTCCAAGGACAGCGTCGCCCGCCACGACAAGTTCAAGGCCAAGTACGAACTCAACTTCCCGCTTGTGTCCGACGAGGATGGCAAAATCTGCGAGAAGTACGGCACCTGGATCGAGAAGAGTCTTTACGGTCGCAAGTACATGGGCATCGACCGCGCAACCTTCCTGATCGACAAGGACGGCGTGATCCGAAAAATCTGGCGCAAGGTCAAGGTCGCGGCCCATGTCGACGACGTGCAGGCGGCGCTGAAGGCCCTGTAGCCTGGCAACGGGCCGGCCTGGATCGCCTTGCCGCCGACCCGTGCCCTGCCCTACGCTACAATCTGAATTTCACCCGCCCGGACAGGAACACCCCATGACCAACGACAATCCCGACAACAAGTGGATCGGCAAGCGCACCCCCCGGCCGGACGGCGCGGACAAGGTCACCGGACGCGCCGCCTACGCCGCCGACACCAACATGCCCGGCATGATCTGGGGCAAGGTGCTGCGCAGCCCGCACGCCCACGCCCGCATCAAGTCGATCGACACCTCGAAGGCCGAAGCCTTCCCGGGGGTCAAGGCGGTCATGACCTCGAAGGACATCGTCGACTTCCCGATCGACAAGGGCCCGGTCATGTTGGGCATCCAGGACATCCGCTGGATGTGCCGCAACGTGATGGCGCGCGACAAGGCGCTGTTCCATGGCCATCCCGTCGCCGCCGTCGCCGCGACCTCGCAGGAGATCGCCGCCGAAGCCCTCAAGCTGATCAAGGTCGACTACGAGGTGCTGCCCCATGCCATCGACGTCGAGGACGCGATGAAGCCGGGTGCCACCCCTCTGCATGACCACATCAAGTTCGAAGGCAAACCCTCCAACATCGCGGGCACGCTCGAGCACAAGAAGGGCGATATCGAAGCCGGCTTCAAGCAAGCCGACGTGATCGTCGAGCGCAGCTTCAAGACCGAGGCGGTGCACCAGGGCTACATCGAGCCGCACGCCTGCCTCGTCAGCGTCACCGACGGCAAGGCCACGATCTGGAGTTCGAGCCAGGGCCAGTTCATGGTCCGCGCCATGACCGCGCTGCTGACCGGCGTGACGCAGAGCGACATTCGCGCCATTCCGGCCGAGATCGGCGGCGGCTTCGGCGGCAAGACCATCATCTATCTGGAGCCGCTGGCGCTGGTGCTGGCGCGCAAGTCGGGCAAGCCCGTTAAGATGGTGATGAGCCGCGAGGAAGTGTTCCGCGCCTCCGGTCCGACCTCGGGCTCGATGAGCAAGGTCAAGATCGGCGCCAAGAAGGACGGCACCATCACGGCCGCCCAGGGTACCTACTGGCTGCAGGCCGGCGCCTTCCCCGGCTCGCCGATCCGCGGCGCCGCCGGCTGCGCCTTCGGCCCCTACGACATCGAGAATGCCTACACCCAGGGCTTCGACGTCGTCTCCAATCGCTCGAAGGTCGCGGCCTACCGCGCCCCGGGCGCACCGATCGGCGCCTATGCGGTGGAGTGCGTGCTGGATGAGCTCGCCCAGAAGCTCAAGATGGATCCGCTCGAACTCCGCCTGAAGAATTCGGCCAAGCAGGGCACCAAGGCCGTCCACGGTCCGGTCTATCCGGTCATGGGCTACCAGGAGTCGCTGAAGCAGGCGCTTGCCCATCCGCACTACAAGGCGCCGCTGAAACCCAACCAGGGCCGCGGCGTGGCCTCGGGCTACTGGTTCAATGCCGGCGGCGAATCGAGCGCCCAGATGAGCATCAACGAGGACGGCACCGTCGTGGTCATGACGGGCCATCCCGACATCGGCGGCAGCCGCGCCTCCACCGCCAACATCGCGGCCGAGCTGCTCGGCATCGCACACAGCAAGGTGCAGGTGCTGATCGGCGACACCAGCAGCATCGGCTTCTCGAACCTGACCGGCGGCAGCCGCGTCACCTTCGCCTCGGCGATGGTCGTGACCGATGCCGCGGGGAAAGTCATCGCCGACCTCAAGCGCCGCGCCGCCAAGATCTGGAAGATCGACCCCGAGGCGGTCACCTGGGATAACGGCGAGGCCAAGCCTGCCGGCGACAATGCCGGCAAGTTCGATCCCCTGTCGCTGGCCCAGCTCGCCGCCCGCGCCACCGAGACCGGCGGCCCGATCGGCGCCGGCGCCTCAACCAACACGACTGGTGCCGAGGGTGGCTTCAGCACGCACATCTGCGACGTCGAAGTCGACCGCGACACCGGCCGCGTCTGGGTGACGCGCTACACGGCCTTCCAGGACGTCGGCCGCGCGATCCATCCCGACTATTGCGAGGGCCAGATCCAGGGCGGCGTCGCCCAGGGCATCGGCTGGGCGCTGAGCGAAGAGTACATCTACGACAAGAACGGCCGCCTCGATAACGCCGGCTTCCTCGACTATCGCATGCCCGTCACCTCGGACCTGCCGATGCTCGACGCCGTCATGATCGAGATCCCGAACCCGAAGCATCCGCAGGGCGTGCGCGGCGTCGGCGAGGTGCCGCTGGTCCCCGTGATGGCCGCCGTCGCCAACGCGCTGCACGGCGCACTCGGCGAGCGCTTCTACAGCCTGCCCATGTCGCCGCCCAAGGTGCTGGACGTGCTGGAGCCCCAGGCAAAGGCCGCCGACTAGGCCTCTTCCACCGTCTCTCCCGGTTGGCCCAATTTTTCAAAGTTGGCCCAACTCGAGGTGCAGATATTTGGCTTTCAAACCGCCTGAAAGCCAATAGATCCGGGATTTTTCCCAGCCCAGCGGGCCCACCTGAAACGTCGGTGTGTTGGGCCCGAAAGCGTGCCCGGAGTCCGTTCCGACCCGGCGCACGATAACGTCCACGATTCGAGGCGTGGCTCTTTTCCAAGATTGGCGCTGGCATCGCCAGCACGAGGCCTTTTAGGCGATTGGCCCTTTGGGCGATTGGATTGTGTGTCACCCCTGGGTCAGGACCCAGGGCGGCTGCACCAAGCGCTTTGCGCGGGCCCGCGGATGGTCGCGGACAGGTCGTGCCGGAAACAAACAAAAAGGCTGGCGCAATCTCACCAACCTATCGAAATATTAGGCAGAAACCTGCTGAAGTGTCAACTTTCAGATTGATCAATGTATCAGCTTACTAACTGCTTCTTCAGTTCGTACCAGCGGTCGAGGATGGGGAGGATCTTGTCCTCCTTCTCGGCCGGCAGCGAGAAGACGATACGGTCGATGCCGATCTTCTCGCAGAGCCTTAGACGCTCGATATTGTCGGGAACGCGAAAGACACTGATCGGCAGGCTGGCGGGATCACGGCCGGCCTCCGTCGCCATCTGGTGGAACTGGTCGATGACGCCCATGCCGTCCTTCTCCAGCCAGTCGTCGCGCGGAATCCAGCCGTCGCCGTAGCGGATGGCGCGCCGGGCGGCATGCGGGAAGCCGCCGCCGACGATGATCGGCGGATGCGGCGTCTGTCGGGGCTTCGGCCACTGTTTCATCTTGTCGAAGTTCACGAACTCGCCGTGATACTCCGGCTCCTCGTTCGCCCAGATCGCCTTCATCGCCTCGATGCGCTCGCGCGCCAGCTTGTGGCGCGTCTTGAACGCCGTGCCGTGGTTCTCGATCTCGGGCTGGTTCCAGCCGTTGCCGACGCCGAACAGGAAGCGGCCGTTGCTGAGTTGGTCGATCGAGGACACCATCTTGGCCGTGACGATCGGGTCGCGCTGGATGACGAGCGCGATGCCGGTGCCGACCTTGAGCTTCGTCGTGGCCGTGGCGGCGGTGTTGAGCGCCAGAAAAGGATCCATGATCTCGTAGTAGGCGCGGATCAGGCCGCCGGTGGCCGGATAGCGCGAGTTGCCGGCCGACGGGATGTGCGTGTGCTCCGGCACCCAGAGCGATTCGAAGCCCCGGTCCTCCAGCGCCCGGCCGAGCGGCGCCGGCTGCATGGAGTCCGTCGTGAAGAACATCACCGCGCCGATTTTCATGACGTCAAGTTCTCCTGCAGCCTATTCCCACGGCCACTTGAAACCGCGCTTCGCCGGCGGCGGAGGTGGCGGCGGGGCTTGCTGCTGCTGTTGCTGCCGCCGCTGCTCCTCGGCATAGGCACGCCGCTGCGCGTCTTCCCACTTGGCAATGGCGGGCGCACCTTCCGTGAGCAGCGACGCCTTCTGTGCCGCCGTAAAGAAGCCGGTCGAGACGTCGCCGTTTTTGCTCTGCCAGGCCGCGATCGTCTGGCGCGAGCGCGGGCCGAAGGTGCCGTCGATACCGCCGACATCGAAGCCCAGCGACAACAACGCCACCTGGAGTTTCTGACGGTCGCGGTTCGTCATCTTGAGCGCGACTTCCCCCGGTTCGGCGTTGGCTCTCGCCTCTTCCTCAGCAGCCTTTGCCGCCGCCTGCTCGGCCTGTAGTCGCTCACGCTCGCGGGTGGCCGCCTCGTCGGCGAGACGCTGTTCCTCGGCGAGGCGACGCGCCTCGGCTGCCTGGCGGCTGGCCTCCTCATTGGCGCGCGCCGCCACCTGAATCGCAGCCGGTGCCACCGCCGGTGGTGAGGCCGCTGTATCGGGAGATTTCGGCGCGAAGACCGCATAGCCGGCGCCGCCCCCCAGAACGAGCAAAGCCACGGCCGCCGCCGCCAGGACCATCGGCTTGTGTTGCCTGACATTCGCCGGCGGAGTCTGGGCAGGTGTCTGCGTCTGGATTGGTGTCTGCGTCTGGACGGGTACCTGGACTGGCACTTGGGCAGGTTCCGTCTTTGCCTCCGACTGCCTAGGCATGACGATTGTCTGCTGGGTCTGCCGGGAAGCGCTGTCGGCCACCTTCCACACGCCGGTCGCCAGGACGTCCCGCCATTCGTCGATCGTCTGCGGTCGCGCATTGGCTTGCAGCAACATGCCGACATCGATCGCCGTCAGGAGGATCGGCGAATAATCGGCGCCAATCGTCTCGGCGGAAACGGCCGAATCGCCTTCCAGCAGACGTTCCAGGGCACTGGGCGGCGGCTTGCCGGCGACACAGGCATAGAGCGTCGCCGCCAGCCCGTAGATGTCCGTCCACGGTCCCTGCTTGCCGGCGCTCGACTGCTCCGGGGCCGCGAAGCCCGGCGTGAAGATGGCGGTCATCGCCTGTGTGCGGCCGGCAATGTCCGCCCGGGACGCTCCGAAATCGATCAGCGTTGGCCAGCCGTCGGGCCCCAGCATGATGTTGGCCGGCTTGACGTCGCGGTGCAGGAAACCGACATCGTGGATCTGTTCGAGGCCGTCGAGCAGCGGCGGCAGGATCTGATCGATCAAGGCTTGCGGCAGGCGCGTCTCGCGCAACAGGCGCTGGGCGAGCGTCTCGCCCTCGAGAAGCTGCATGACGACATAGGCAGTCCCGTGCGCCTCGAGGAAATCGTGAACCCTGACGACTGCCGGAACATCGCTCAGCTTCGCCATGGTCCGCGCCTCGTCGAGGAAGCGGCTGCGGCCCCAGACGAAATCCTTCGACACTTCGGTCGATCGCGGCAGCACCTGGGTGTCGCCCTGGCGGATCGCGAGGCCGCTCGGCAGGTACTCCTTGATCGCGACATCGCGATGAAGCTGGGTGTCGTGGCAACGATAGGTGATGCCGAAGCCGCCCTCGCCCAGCACCGCGAGGATCTTGTAGCGTCCGATCACGAGCCCGTTGGCCAGCGCCGAGTGATACTCGGCCCGGTCGATGCCAGCGGATTTCTCGGTCGTCCCCTCGGTCACCTGCGGCCCTCCGAGCCCCGCAGGAAGGTACCGCCTAAATCGCCGTTCGTCACCGCCCGGCCTCGGTTATTGTGCGCCGGGAGGCGGTTTGATGAGCGGAGTAAGGTCGCCGTCGGCAATGAAAGAGCTTTGGATTTCTGCCAAGCTGCGTCGAGGAGAAGCAAAGATGAAACTTTCGATCGAATGCGAGCGCGAAACAGATGGTCGTTGGATCACCGAGATCGTCGAGATTCCCGGCGCGATGGCCTATGGCGTCACGCGCGATGAAGCCATGGGCCGCGCCGAAGTCGTTGCGCTACGTGCCATCGCCGACCGCATCGAGCATGGCGAAGCCAAACCCCTCGACATTTCGATATCCCTCGCCGCTGCATGAACACTGGCCGTCGACCCATCAGGCCGGCCGGCTCAGGATCCTGCGCGCTCTTCGTCGTGCACGGCGCCTACCGTTGGACTCGATCCATTAGGACTTCTTCGGCGACCAGCCGTAGATCTTCTGCAGTGATCCCCCCATCAACGTCGCGCGGTCGCCATCGGAAAGGCGATCGGTGACGCGGAACGAATCGACGCCCTCCTTGTAGGTCAGCAGCGCCACGGCGCGGGTCCAGTCGGTGCCCCACATGCAGCGGTTGAGCGTGAAGGCATCGAAGATGCGGCCAAGCGGATCCCAGATGTCCTTGTAGGGAAACTTCTCATGGCTGAGCGTGCAGGCGCCGGTGATCTTGACCACCACGTTGGGGTTCGAGGCCAGCGCCAGCAGCTTGGGCAGCTCATGCCACGGCTCTTTCGGCGCCGGCGGCGCCATCGGCTGTTCCAGCCCGAGGTGATCGATCACCAACGTCGTATTGGGGTTGCGCTTGGCGAGCAGGCCCACCTGTTCCAGCCGGCCGCGCGCCATCAGGTTGACCGGCAGGCCGTGCCTAGCGGCGGCGGCCAGCACGCGGTTGATGCCGGGATCGGCCGCATCGGTCGAAATCTCAGGCGTGAACATGATGCGAATGGCGACGGTGCCATCCATCGCCGCCCACGCCGCGATCGTGTCCTCGACCTTGGGATCGTTGGCGTTGACCGGCTTGATGACGCCGAAGCGGCCGGGATGCGCCTTCTGGACCCCAACGGCATAGCTCTCGTCCCACCGGTACATCGTATAAACCGAGACCAGCAGCGCGCCGTCGACGCCGACGGAGTCCATCGCCTTGATCATGTCGGCGGCCGTCACTTCCGGCGGACCGGCGAGCACCGCGGCCCATGGGCGGCCGGGATGGTTGCGCTCGTAGCAATGAACCTGCGCGTCGATTGTCGGCATGCGAAACGGCCTCCCACGGAATTTGCGTGAACCTACTATGAGCTATTCAAATCTGCGAATGACTAGGTCTCACGGTTGATCCGGCGCCATAGGCCCGCGATCCCCACTCCCAGGGCCAGCGCCCCGCCGATCAAAAACCCACTGCCGTAGCCGCCGGTGATCGACAGCGCCGCGCTGAACAGCAGCGGCAGGACCAGCGAGCCCGCGTCGCCGAACGCCAGCACCGCGCCGGTCGTGGCGCCGATGCGGCCCGAGGGCGAGAGCCGCGCCACCTCGGCCAGCAGCACGCCGTGCCAGCTCACGGCGGTGACGCTGAAGGCGATGGCGATCCCCGTGGCCGCCCAGGTCGGCCAGGCAGGATCGATCAGCGCCGTGAGGACCGCGGCACCCGCCATGGCGATGCCGAGAAGCGCCAGCAGGGTCGCGGGCTTCACCAGGCGCGAGGCGAGCCAGCCCCATCCGATGCGGGCCGGCACGGCGACCGCGACGGCGATGGCGAACACGATGCCGGCGCGTTCGAGGTCGTAGCCCAGGCCACGCACGAGATAGAGCACGAAGAAGCCGGTGAAGAGCGACTGCAGACCGACGAAACTGAACATGGCGACGCAGAGCGTACGCAGCGCCGGGTCGCGCAGGACACTCGCGACATTGGTGCGGATGTCGGCGGGCGACAGCGGTTGGGCGGGGTTGCGGTCGGTGTCGAAGCGCGCGCGGAGCGGCTGCAGCGCCACCACCGTGGCGAGGCAGAGGCCGGCCACGACGAGCAACGCCGTGCGCCAGCCGGACTCGACGGCCAGCACCGGCGCCACCACGCCCGCCAGCATCAGTCCCGCCGGCACGCCGGTCTGCTTGATCGAGAAGATTAGCGGCGCGAGGTGCCGCGGCGAGAGCCGGCCGAGCAGGTGCGAGCTGGAGGGCGTCGAGAGTGCCTGGCCGAGGCCACCGACGAAGGCGCCCAGCGCAAACAGCGGTAGCCAGCCCGCGGTGGTGACAGCCAGGCCGACGGCCAGCGCCAGCATGCCGACCTGGGTCATGCGGAGCGCGCCGTAGCGGACGATGAACCCACCGCAGCCCATGGTCGTGATGAAGCCCGCGACCGCGCCGATGGCGAGATAGACGCCGACCAGCGCCGGATCGACGCCGAGGTCGAGCACGATGGCGGCGGCGATCAACGGCACCGTCGAGCGGCCCAGCGTCGCGAAGGACTGCTGCACCGTCATGGCGCCGAGCGCTAGGTAGAGATTGAAGATTTTCAGGCTCCGGCGGGTATCGACCGAGAGTGACAGAATTCGGCGCACGGCGCTAAGCTGATGCGCATGCGCTTCAAATGGCTCGATGCCCTGTTTGCCGCCCCTTCTGTGCCGAACAACCGGCCGCTGCGCGATCTTTCGCGGTTCGAGATGGGCGTCTGCCCGGGGTGCCGGGGATTGCGCGTGGCGGCGAGCGAGCGCTGCAGCCACTGCGGCAGCACCAAGCCCGCCACCGCCGACGTTTGACTGCGCTACAAATCCGCCGCGTTGCGGCGGCCCTCCCTCTAGCCCTTCGCGGCCTTCTGCTCTTCCAGCCGGTCGGTGGCGGGCGGCGGCGTGGGTGACAGCGCGGAGATCTCGGCGCGCAGTTCGGGCGTCATGTCGATCTTCACTGAGGCGAGCGAATCCTTGAGCTGATCGAGATTGCGGGCACCGATGATCGGCGCGGTGATGGCTGGATGCGACCCCACCCAGGCGATGGCTGCGCTGACCGGGTGCATGTCCTTCTGCTTGCAGAAGGCGACGAACTTCTCGGCGACATCGAAGGTCCAGGCTTCGCCGTAGCGCACTTCGTACATCTTGTTCGTCTTCAGACGGCCAGTTGCCTGGCCGAGATACTTGCCCGAAAGGATACCCGCCGCGCCGGGGCTGTAGGGAATGACGCCGATGCCGTTGGCCTGGGCCATCGGCAGCAGCTCGACCTCGGCCTGGCGCTTCACCAGATTGTACATCGGCTGGATGACCTGCAGCCGCGCCCAGTTGTGGCGCTCCTGGAGATCGACGGCGCGCTGCGTCTGCCACGCCGCCCAGTTGCTGACGGCGGGATAGAGAACCTTGCCCGAACGCACCACGTCCTCCAGCCCGCGCATCATCTCCTCGATCGGCGTCAAAGGATCGAACTTGTGCAGGAACAGCACATCGATGCGGTCGGTCTGCAGGTGGCGCAAGCTGCGCTCGACGGCACGCACCACGTGGCGGCGCGAGCTGCCGCGCGCGTTGATGTCGTCGCTGTGCGGGCTGAAGCATTTGGTGGTCAGCACGAGATCGTCGCGATGGCCTTTCGCCAGGCGGCCGAGGATCTGTTCCGACACGCCCTTGTTGTACTCGTCGGCGCAGTCGAAGAAGTTGATGCCGGCATTGCGGACCGCCTTGTACATGGCGGCCGAGGTGGCTTCGTCGGCATCGCCGCCGAAGGACATGGTGCCGAAGCAGAGTTCGGAGACGGAAACGCCGGTGCGGCCGAGGAGCTTGGTTTTCATGCGCGATTTCTAGCACGCCAGGGCAAATCGCTCTACGCTCGGGAAAATAGCAAAAGCAACGAGGGCGGAATGCAGGACGAGGGTTCGTACGATTTCATCGTCACCGGCGCGGGCTCGGCCGGCTGCGCCGTCGCGGGCCGCCTGAGCGAGGACGGCCGCTTCCGCGTGCTGCTGCTCGAGGCCGGGCCGAAGGACTCCTATCCGTGGATCCACGTGCCGCTCGGCTATCACAAGACGTTCAACAATCCGAAAGTGAACTGGATGTTCGATTCGGAGCCCGAGCCGGAGCTCAACGGCCGCATCATGTATCAGCCGCGCGGCAAGGTGCTGGGCGGCACCAGCTCGATCAACGGCATGGTTTATATGCGTGGCAATGCCGCCGATTACGACGAGTGGCGCCAGCGCGGCTGCGAGGGCTGGGACTACGAATCGGTGCTGCCCTACTTCAGGCGCGCCGAAGACAATCAGCGCGGCAGCAACGACTTCCACGGCACCGGCGGGCCGCTGAAAGTGCAGGACCATGCGTGGAAGCCGACGCTCGCCAAGGCAATGCACGATGCCGCGCTCGAAGCCGGCATCCCGGAAAATCCCGACTTCAACGGCGCCAACCAGGAAGGCGTGGGCTACTACCAGACCACGATCAACAACTCGCGCCGCTGGTCGAGCGCGCGTGCCTATCTCAAGGACGCCAAGCAGCGCAAGAACCTCACGATCGCCACGTCGGCGCACGCCACCCGCGTGCTGATCGAGAACGGCCGCGCCGTCGGTGTCGAATACCGCACGCCGGCCGGCCTGCAGGTCGCCAAGGCCAGGCGCGAGGTCATCGTCTCGGGCGGCGTCTACGGCTCGCCGCAGCTCCTGATGCTGTCCGGCCTTGGCCCGGCGGCACACCTGCAGCAGCACGGCATCGCGGTCGTGAAGGACATGCCGGGCGTCGGCAGCCACCTGCACGATCACTTCAACACCTACATCGCCTACAAATGCAGCCAGCCCGTGACCATGAACGACCTGGCGAACAGCCTGCCGCGGCGCATCCTGGCCGGCATGATGTACGCCTTCGGCCGCACCGGACCCCTCGCCTCGATGGGCCTCTTCGTCGGCGCCATGGTGCGCAGCGACAAACGCTTCGAGCGGCCCGACCTGCAGATCAACATGTTCGCCTGGGCGATCAAGGAACGTAACCGCCACGGCGTGGTCGCCCAGCCCTTCTCGGCCTTCGGCCTCTCGCCGGTGCATCTCCGCCCCGACGGCCGTGGCACGGTGCGGCTGAAGTCGGCCGATCCTCTGGCGGCGCCCGAGATCCGCTTCAACTTCCTGAAAACCGCCAACGACTGGGACGCCATGCTGAAAGGCATGGCGATCTGCCGCGAAATCGGCAGGCAACCGGCCCTGAAGCCGTTCGTGGTCGAGGAAATCATGCCCGGCGCCTCGGTGACCGAGGAAAGCGCGCTGCGCGACTACCTGCGCGCCACCGGCGTCTCCAACCTGCATCCGGTAGGGACTTGCCGCATGGGCCACGAGCCCGACGCCGTGGTCGACCCGCAGCTCCGGGTCAATGGCATCGCTGGCCTCCGCGTTGCCGATGCCTCGATCATGCCATCCATCGTCGCCGGCAACACCAACGCGCCCTCGATCATGATCGGCGAGAAGTGCGCCGACATGGTGCGCGCGGCGGCCGCACAGCCTGGTTAGGAAGCGGGCAGCCTAGGGATAGGTGATCGTCACCGGCCAGCTGGTGGTGCCGCCCGCATAGGTGTAGGCGGCGGCGTTGAAGGCCGGCGGGCCCATGCTGCCCTTGGCGTCGCGCGAGAAGCCGTAGCCTTCCTCGGGCTGGCCGAAGAAGCCGGTCCGTAGCTTGGTCTCGCCCTTCTCGGCATGGAAGAAGGCCACGGCGTAAACGCCGGGGGCCACGTCGGTGAAGGTGCAGGTGGCATGCTGGCCGGAGATCGGCGCCACCACGCCCTTGAATTCCTGGCCGCTCTTGGGGAAGGTCGCGGCCGAGTTGTAGAGGCCGCAGCGCACGTCGCCGTTGTTGTTGCGAAGGCCGCTCACCTGAACGGAGATGGAATTGCCCTGCTGGGCCTGAGCCGCCGCAAGGCCGAAGCCTGCCGCCAGAACGAGCGCACATCCGAATTTCGTGAACATCATTTGATCTCCCCCTTCATGCTGCTCCTAAATCACGAGCGAGGCCCCAGCAGCTTGAGGCCTTCGACGGTGAGCGTGACCGAGGTGGCCGGATCGCCATCGGAGCGCAACCAGCCCTTGCCGACCGCAAGCCGGATCGCGGCATCGACGGCATCGGTGTTCGCAGTCGCCAGCTTGCGCTGAAGCTTTTCCACGTGCGTCCAGGTGGGCGGCGGTCTCTTGCCCGTGAGTTCGTGCACGGCGGTCAACAGGGCGGACATGAACTGGGCGGCGTTAAGCGGCTTTGCGACCATGCCGGAAGTATAGGCCTCAGCCTTACTGGCAGGGAAACACCTTCATCTCGGGACCGAAGTCGTAGGGCGACGGCACCTGCGCGAGTGACGTGACCTGGGTCGTCAACGACCAGGCAAAGGCGCGCTCGTGTCGGGAACAGAACTCGGCATCCTGGGTGGGACGGCCCGCCGTCCGGTTGGCGATTTCGGTCACCAGGACGTCGATGTTGAGGCGCTTGCGGCCGGCCAGGCTCTTCAGTTCGGCAGCGTTGGTGGTGAGGTCCGGCGTGAACTTGGTGATGAAGGCCTGGTACTGCTCGGTGAGGCGACGGGAGCCATCGGCCGACTTGCAGGAAAGGACCCCGACGGCCAGCTGCTGCTGAACGCTGCGGACGCGATAGGTGCCGAGATCGGCGGCGTCGTAGCAGACGGCCCGGAGGTTGGCCGGCGCTGCGGCCGCGGGCGTGGCGGCCTGATAATTCGGGGCTGGGACGCTGGTCGCGGGTGGCCGAACGGCGCAGCCAGCGAGCGCAATTCCCAATCCGACGACGATTGATGCGTAGACTGACTGTTTGACCATTGAAGTGCTCCTGACGGCCACGCAACGCCGGTCGGAGCCCTTCGTTCCAAGGCTGTACAGCGGCGGTCAGTTCCCCCGAATGGCGGGTTTGATCGCGAACGACTCGCCTGCTTCGCCGCCGGCGTCGTAGGCCATCGGCGACACCATCCGGCTGGCGCGGGACACGGTCCGGAGCTTGAGGTCGAGTTTCTCGAGTTCGGTGTCGACGACTGCCGCCTTGAGGACGACGAGGCCGCGGCCGGTGCTGTTGTTCACCTGGTCGCGCCCCGCCTTCATCGCCATGAGCTTGTCCGCGATGGAGGCGACCATGCCCAAGGCGAAGGAAGCATTGGCCAGGTGCCGCTCCTGGTGCCGGAAGCGCTGATAGTCCGCGCTGGTCTTGTAGCGGCCGAGTTCGGAGCGGACGGCGGCGTCGATCACCTCGGTCAGATAGTGGGCCACTTCGACGTCGGCGCGCAGGCCGAAGAAGACGTAGCGCCCCTCGCCTGCGGCATCCTTCTCGCGCCAGACGCGGCAATCGCAGAACTCGGCGATGGCGCCCACGCAATCGTCGAGCGGGATGCGCTTCTTGCGATGGGTCTCGTATTCGCGCCGCTCGCAGGGCGCCTCGCGGATCTCGATGTCGGTCAGTGACAGGTCGTGGCGATCGAGCAGCTCCGCGACCTTCTCGGCCGCCGCCAGCGCCTCGCCTTCGGTGCAGCCATTGTCGATGGTCTTGGCGCGAAGACCCTGGATGCGCGTCCGAAGCTTGTCGAACGCGTCGGCAGTCACTTGACCCGGTTCCTGTAACCCTGGATGAGGGCGAACGCGACGCCGATGGCCAGTCCCGGGAGCATCGAGAAAATGGCGATACCCGCCGCTCCCATCTCGCACCCGCCCGAATCGCCCGGCGTGCCGCAACGGGGATCGAGCAGATGGGCGGCGGTCAGGACGATGAAGAACATCGCCACCGGCACCACGATCATGCCGGCCAATCCGAAAGCGAATGATCTGACAAAGAGCCGGAGCATCAGGCCGCTTCCTTGTCGTTGCCTTCTCCCACGCGCGCCGCCAGCGACGCCGCCATGAACTCGTCGAGGTCGCCGTCCAGCACCTTCTGCGGGTCGGAACGCTCCACGTTGGTCCGCAGGTCCTTCACCATCTGGTAGGGCTGCAGCACGTAGGAGCGGATCTGGTGGCCCCAGCCGATGTCGGTCTTGTTGGCCTCGATCTCCATCCGCTCGGCCTCGCGCTTCTGCAACTCGACCTCGTAGAGGCGCGCCTTCAGCATCTGCAGCGCCTTGGCGCGGTTCTGGTGCTGCGAGCGTTCCTGCTGCACGGCAACCGCGATGCCCGAGGGAAGGTGCGTGATGCGGACGGCCGAATCGGTCTTGTTGACGTGCTGGCCGCCCGAACCCGAGGCGCGGTAGGTGTCGACGCGCAGGTCCTTGTCCAAAAGCTCGATCTCGATGTCGTCGTCGACCTCGGGATAGACCCAGACCGAGGCGAAGCTGGTCTGGCGGCGCGCATTGCCGTCGAACGGCGAGATGCGCACGAGACGATGCACGCCCGACTCGGTTTTCAGCCAGCCGTAGGCGTTCGGCCCCTCGACCTTGTAGGCGCATGACTTGATGCCGGCCTCTTCACCGGCGCTCTCTTCGAGCCAGCTCACCTTGAAGCCGCGGCGCTCGGCCCAACGCGTGTACATGCGCGCCAGCATCTCGGCCCAATCCTGGGCTTCGGTGCCGCCGGCGCCGGCATTGATCTCGATATAGGCGTTGTTGCCGTCGGCCTCGCCCGACAGCAGCGTTTCGAGCCGGGCCTTGGCGGCCTCGTTGCGTGCTTCGCCCAGCGCCCGCTCGGCATCGGCGATCATGGCCTCGTCCTTCTCGGACTCGGCCATCTCGATCAGCCCGACATTGTCGTCGATGGCGGCCCGCAGGCGCTTGATGGTGGCGATCGCGGTTTCGAGCCGCGTGCGCTCCTTCATCACGGCCTGGGCCTGCTTGGGATCGTTCCACAGCGCCGGATCCTCGGCGCGCGCGTTCAGCTCGTCTAGACGTACGACCGCCTGGCCGTAGTCAAAGACGCCTCCTCAGGAGCTCGAGCGACTCCTCGATCTCCTTAACCATCGACTGGGCTTCAGCGCGCATCACTCTGTTCCATGTTTTCGTGTGTCATCCCGAGCGAAGCGAGGGATCCTTCCTGTGGCCCTAAAGGCCCCTCGCTACGCTCGGGGTGACAACCTTCAATACGTCTCGCCGGTCCCCGAGAGGCCGGGGCGGCGGGTGCCGCCCGCCTGAAGCGGGCCGCCGGCGGGGTCTATACCGGAATATGGGGCGGAGCCGTCAAGCGGAGTCACCATGAAGCCGTCGGAGCCGGGCTCGGTGCCGGGCTTGAAGACCTCATCGATCGTGCCGCCCTCATAGGTGAAGCGCACCATGCGCAGGCCCGGGGGAATGCGGAACGGCGTCGGCGCCTTGCCCTTGAAGATCTCCTTGGCGATCTGCTCGAAGATGGGCGCGGCGTTGCCGCCACCGGTCTCCTGGGCGCCCAGGTTCCGCGGTTCGTCGAAGCCGATGAAGACGCCGATGGTGATGTCCGGCGTCGAGCCCAGGAACCAGTTGTCGCGCGCATCGTTGGTCGTGCCGGTCTTGCCGGCAATCGGCCGGCCGAGTGATGCGAGCCGGCCGGCGGTGCCACGCACTGTCACGCCCTGCATCATGCTCACGACCTGGTAGACCGCCGCCGGATCGTGGAAGGGCTTGCGCGAATCGATCAGCTCGGGTGGCGCCGGCTTAGCCCCGGCGGCTGCCTCTCCGCAGCCCTTGCAGGCGCGCGGTTCGTGGCGATAGACGGTCTTGCCGTTGCGGTCCTGCACGCGGTCGACGAGGCTCGGCGTGATCTCGAGGGCGCCATTGGCCAGCATGGCGTAGGCCATGGTCATGCGCAGCAGAGTCGTCTCGCCAGCACCCAGCGACATCGGCAGGTAGGCGCCCATGCCGTCGGTGACACCGAACTCCTTGGCGACGTCGACGACGCGCTTCATGCCGATCTGCTGCGCCATGCGCACCGTCATCAGGTTGCGCGACATCTCCAGGCCGCGGCGGACGGTGGTCGGCCCGAGGAAGTCGCCGCCGTAGTTCTTCGGCGTCCAGATCGGCTGGCCGTGGCCGGGGTCGTAGCTGAACGGCGCGTCGAGCACGACGCTGGCCGGGCTAAAACCCGCGTCCATTGCCGCCAGATAGACGAACGGCTTGAAGGCTGAGCCCGGCTGGCGCGCGGCCTGGACGGCGCGGTTGAACTGGCTGCGGCCGTAGGCCCAGCCGCCCGACATGGCGAGCACGCGCCCGGTCTGGGTGTCCATGATCACCACGCCGCCCTCGACGTTGGGCACCTGGCGCAGCGCGTAGGTCCTCGGCGGGTAGGGCTTGGTGTTGGCCGGCGCGCCCGGCGCACCGGCTGGCTTCTCGATCTTCTCGACCACGATGACGTCGCCCACGCTCACCACGTCCTTGGGAGCGCGCGGCGGATTGCCAACGCGCTGGTCGGCCAGCGTCGGCCGGGCCCAGCTCATCTCGGCGAACGGGATCGTGCCCTCGTTGTTGCCTTCGCCGCCGGGCAGTCCGACGATCTGCACCGACTGGGCGTCGACCTTGTTGACGACCGCGAGCTGCCACGCCGGCGGCCCGAACAGCGGACGGCGCTGGGCGATGCGGGCGAACTCCTCCTCCCACACGCTCATGTCGGGGATCTTGGCATAGGGCCCGCGCCAGCCGTGGCGGCGGTCATAGGCGATCAGCCCGTCGCGCAAAGCCGTATCGGCGGCCAACTGATAGGCCGGATCGAGCGTCGTGCTGACGGTAAGACCGCCCTCGTAGAGGCCCTTTTCGCCATAGGCCGCCATCAGGTTGCGCCGCACTTCCTCGGCGAAGAAGTCGGCCGTCGTCGTCTCAGTGGCGCTGCGACGTCGGAGCTGCAGCTTCTCGCCGCGCGCCTTCTGGGCTTCGGCGGCGGTGATGTAGCCGTCCTCCTGCATGCGGGTCAGCACATACTCGCGCCTTGCGTAGGCTTCTTTTTCGTTGCGCACGATGTGATAGCGGTTGGGCGCCTTGGGCAGCGCCGCCAGATAGGCGATCTCGGACAGGGTGAGTTCATCCAACGATTTGTCGAAGTAGTTGATCGCCGCCTGGGCCACGCCGTAGTTGCCCGAGCCGAGGTAGATCTCGTTGAGATAGAGCTCGAGGATGCGCTCCTTGGAGTAGGTCTCCTCGATGCGGAAGGCGAGGATCGCCTCGCGGATCTTGCGCGCCAGCGTCGCCTGGTTGGTCAGCAGGAAGTTCTTGGCGACCTGCTGGGTCAGGCCCGAGGCGCCCTCCGGCCGCTTGCCGGGATTGGTGATGTTGGAAATCATGGCGCGCACGACACCGATGAAATCGATGCCGGGGTGCGTGAAGAAGCGCTGGTCCTCGGCCGCGACGAAGGCCTCGACCACGCGCTTGGGCATGGCCGCGACTGGCACGAACACCCGCTTCTCGCGAGCATACTCCGCCAGCAGCCGGCCATCGGCGGCATAGAGGCGCGACACGGTCGCCGGCTGGTAATCGGCCAGCTGCTTATGGTCGGGCAGCCCGTGGCTGAAATGCCAGAACAGGCCCGCCACGGTTCCCGTCCCCACGATCAGGGCGGCCGTGGTGAAGGCCAACAAGATTTTGAACAGATTGAGCACGGTCATCTTCTACGCGGCGCCTTTCACGGCAGCAACGGCGAGAATGGCCGCGACTTATGCCTTTCTTGTGGCGCCGGCCGCCGCAAAATGGGCATCAACCGAGCCCCGGAGCGCCCGTGCCAGCGCGATCTGGTGCTGCCGAACGGTCAGGAGCTTCTCGTCCTGGGGATTGGAGAGATAGCCCAGTTCGACCAGCGCCGCCGGGATGTCAGGCGAGGTCAGCACGGCAAAACCCGCCTGCCGGTGGGTGCGCGGCAGCAGGCGGACGCCGTTGCCCCTGAAACTCTGCACGATGGTGTCGGCGAGCCGGCGAGAATCATTCACCGTCCCACGCTGGCTCATGGCGACAAGGGTGCGCGCGACATTGTCGTCCTTGTCCGAGAGCTTCATGCCCGCGACCACGGTGTCGGCGCGGTTCTCGCGCGCAGCCAGCGCCGCCGTCTCACGGTCGGTCGCCTGCTCCGACAGGGTGTAGACCGAAGCGCCGCGGACATCGGAGTTGTCGCAGGAATCAGCGTGCAGGGAGAGAAACAGGTCGGCCTTGGCTTCCTGGGCCCGTGCCACCCGCTCGCGCAGGGCCACATAGTTGTCGGTGCTGCGCGTCAGCAGCACGCGATAGCGGCCGCCCGCCAGCAATTCACGCTGGAGCTCGCGGGCGATGGCCATGACGACGGCCTTCTCCTGCGTGCCACGAATGCCCTGAGCCCCGGGGTCCCTGCCGCCGTGGCCGGGATCGAGGAAGATCAGCTTCGGTCGCGGCAGCGGCGTAGGCTTCTTGACCGATTTGGGGGCCGGCGCATTGGCCCACGCGTCGACGCCAGCCAGGCCAAGGGTGGTCAGACCGGACAGCGCGGCAAGCAGATGGCGGCGATGAAGGGCAGACATGGCGAACGCCACTTTAATGTCAGAGGGAGTTTATTATTTTTACGATATCTTAATCGGAATACAGAAGTTCATGGATAATTTCAAGTCTTATCAACAAGTTAAAGAACATTATTCATCTCTCTCAATCTTTTGATTGTCGGCCCCTGGGGAACCCCGTATGTTGCGTCTCGCGAGCAGTCGCCGTCGTTCGAAGCGCCCCCTGTGGGACAGCGCTCCGACGGCAATCCCCAGCCGGACCAGCGCTGGCGCCCCTTTTTGCAGTGCAAGAACGGGCGCGGCGGGTTCGCCAAAGGATTGTTAGACAGGCGGTGACTATCAGGAACACCGAGGTTGGCAGGACCCAGTTGTGGTCCGGCGGCGCGATGCTTCCCCGTCTTGGCCCTGTTTGGCCGTTCGACGGGTCGATGGCGCTCCGTCCCCCTCGCGCCAGAGAGGCGGCTTGGCCGCTGGTCGCTCGCGCCGGCTGGGACCGAACGCCTCGGGAGCGAGCCCATGGCTAGGCGCATGCTCATTGATGCGAGCCACCCCGAAGAAACTCGGGTGGTCGTCGTCGATGGAACACGACTTGAAGAGTTCGATTTCGAAACCGCGTCACGCAAGCCCCTCAAGGGCAACATCTACCTTGCGAAGGTCATTCGCATCGAACCGTCGCTGCAGGCGGCGTTCGTGGAGTATGGCGGCAACCGCCATGGCTTCCTGGCCTTCTCCGAAATCCACCCCGATTACTATCAAATCCCGGTCGCCGACCGCGAACGGCTGATCGCCGAACAGCAGCGGCTTCACGCCGAGGCCGACGACGATCACGAGCCGCGCCGCCGCCGTCGCGTCGACCGCTCCGACATCGAAGACGCCCGCGCAGCGCGTCGCGAGGAACCGGCCGCCGAGATTGGCGCCGACGAAGCCGCCGCGCCCGAAGAGAACGGCCACGTCGCCCAGGCGACGAGCGACGTCCTCTCGGAGACCAGCCCGGAAGTCACCGCGGAAGCCCACGCCCCTGACGCCCACCCGCCCGAAGCCATCGCCGCCGAAGCAACCCCGGTTGAAGCGGCGAGCGAGCCGATCGCAGAGGCCCCTGCCCCCGAGCCGCAGGCGCAGGCCGCAGAAATTCCCAGCGAACGCCTCGACGGTCCCGTCCTCGACGCCGCCGAAAGTGGCGAGGCACCTGTCGTCACCGACATCTCGGGCGAAGTGTCCGAGGGCGAGCTGCCGTCCGGCGATCCGTCGGAAGTGCCGCAACCCGAGGTCACCGTGGAAATCCTGGGCGGCGACGATGCCGTCGAGGAGCGCGAGACGCGCGAGCGCCGCCGCCGCAACCCGATCCGCCACTACAAGATCCAGGAAGTGATCAAGCGCCGGCAGATCCTGCTGGTCCAGGTCGTCAAGGAAGAGCGCGGCAACAAGGGCGCCGCCCTCACGACCTATTTGTCGCTCGCCGGCCGCTATTGCGTGCTGATGCCCAACGCCGGTCGTGGCGGCGGCATTTCGCGCAAGATCTCCAATCCCGCCGACCGCAAGCGGATGAAGGAGATGCTGGGCGAACTCGACGTGCCGCAAGGCATGGGCGTAATTCTGCGCACCGCAGGGCTCGAACGCAGCAACATCGATATCAAGCGCGACTACGAATACCTGTCGCGCCTGTGGGACAGCATCCGTGAACTCACGATGCGGTCGACGGCGCCGGCGCTGATCTACGAGGAAGGCGACCTCATCAAGCGCTCGCTGCGCGATGTCTACGACACCGACATCGCCCAGGTCCTGGTCGAGGGCGAAGCCGGCTTCGAGGCCGCCAGCGGCTTCATGCGCCAGCTCGTGCCGCACCAGGCCAGCAAGGTCGAGCTCTACAAGGAGCAGATCCCACTCTTCCACCGTTACCAGGTGGAAGCGCAGTTCGATGCCATGCACTCGCCGACCGTTCAGCTCCGCAGCGGCGGCTACATCGTCATCAATCCGACCGAGGCGCTGGTCGCCATCGACGTCAACTCGGGCCGCTCGACCAAGGAGCGTAACATCGAGGAGACGGCGGTCAGGACCAACATCGAGGCGGCCGAGGAGATCGCGCGCCAGGTCCGCCTGCGCGACCTCGCCGGCCTGATCGTGATCGACTTCATCGACATGGAGGAGACGCGGCACCAGCGTCAGGTCGAGCACAAGGTCAAGGATGCAATGCGCACCGATCGCGCCCGCATCCAGATCGGCCGCATCAGCGCATTCGGTCTTCTGGAAATGTCGCGCCAGCGCCTGCGGCCCAGCCTGCTCGAGCACTCGACCGAGCTCTGCCCGCATTGCGCCGGCATCGGCCGCATCCGCTCCATCGAATCGGCGGCGTTGCATGCGCTGCGGGCCATCGAGGAGGAAGGCGTCCGCCGCCGGGCGACCGAGATCCTGGTCAGCGTGCCGCCGAAGGTGGCCTCCTACCTGCTCAACCAGAAGCGCCACACCCTCTCCGAGATCGAGAAGCGCTACAGCTTCATGGTGTCAGTCGAGTCCGACGACGAGCTGAACGCGGCCGACTGCGAGATCGAGCGCGTCCGCACGCGCCGCGAGGATCGCGATCGGCCCGCCCAGGAACTGGCCCGCGCCAACTACGATGAAGTCGCGCGCGAGCTGCCCCTCGGCGACGAACCCGACGATGTCGAGGATCGTGAAGTCGGCGAAGCCGGCGAACCGGCCGAGCGTGGCGAACGCCGTCCGGAGGGCGAAGAAGGTGATGGCCGTGGCCGTCGTCGGCGCCGGCGACGCCGTCGGGGCGACCGCCCCGAAGGCGAAGGTGCTGACCGGCCTCCCCGGGCTGCCGGCGAGGAATATCCGGCCGATGAGCGGGCTCCGAATGGTTCGGCCGAAAACGGCCACGACCATGCGCCCCGTGATCGACAGGTGGGCGATGAACAAGACGGCGAATCTGTCGAAGGCGAAGGCGTGCAAGCCGATGGCGAGCGGCGCCCTGCCGGAGACCGTCCCGCCGGCGATCGTGGTGGTGAAGCCGACGGCGATCGACGCCGCCGCCGTGGACGCCGCGGCGGCCGCCGCCGGCGTCGTGAGCCTGGCGAGGGCGAGCCCAACGGCGAGCACGCGCCGCGCGAACGCGACTACACGTCGGAGGAGTTCGCCTCCGATGCGCCGGCACGGCAGGAGCCCACGGGTTCGGAAGAGCGCTATACCGCGACCGCTTCCATGCCCGACGCAATGGCCGCGCCCCGCGAGCACACACCCCGCGAGCATGCGCCCTACGATCCCGGCCCACCGGTGAACGTGGAAGCGGCCCCGCCTCCGCCTGCCCCGGCCTACGTCCCGGTGCCGGCTCCCGAGCCAGTCGTGACGCAAGCGCCCGAGCCCCCGCCGGCTCCCGCCATTCCGGTGATCCCGGTGGCCGACGTTCCGCCGGAGAAGCCCAAGCGTGGCTGGTGGCGCCGCTGACTAGGGACTTGAGCCCTTGAATTGGAAAGAGCGCCTCCGCGGAGGCGCTCTTTTCGTTTCAGTGCCCGCTTCTCCTCCCCAGCGCGGACTCAGCGCTGGGGAGGTGCCCCCGTAATCGGGGGCGGAGGGGTCATAAGCCATAGTAGTGCCTTGGCCGATGACCCCTCCGTCGGCGTAAGACGCCGACACCTCAGGTGCTAGGTCGCTAGCGACCTAGCACCGACTTCGCGGGATCCGCGAAGAGGAGGAGATTAAAGACTCTATGCCTTCACCTGCTCGCCCAGCCAGTCGATCGCGGCCTGCGCGCCGCCCTTGCCGTGCGGCACGCCGAGCGCATTGAGGCTCATCTCGATCACGCTCAAAGTGCCCAGCACCATCGGTGCGTTGACGTGGCCCATGTGCGCCACCCGGAAGGCCTTGCCGGCAAGATCGCCGATACCGTGGCCCAGGATCACGCCGCACTGCTTGTTGCAATAGGCGCGCAGCGCCTCGGGGTCGTGGCCGTTGGTCAACACACAGGTCACCGAGTCGGAACGCTCCTCGGGCTCGATGATGTTGAAGCCGATCGCCTGGCCTTCCGACCAGACGCCGACGGCGCGGCGCACCGCCTCGGCCAGCAGCCGGTGGCGGCGGTGCACATTGTCGAGACCCTCCTCGAACAGCATGTCGAGCGCCTGGCGCAGGCCGAACAGCAGGTGCTCGGGCGGCGTGCCGGCATATTTCTGGTAGTGCTGCGCGCCTTCCCGCTCGGTCCAGTCCCAGTAGGGCGTGCGCAGCTCCGCCTTCTTGTGCACTTCGCGCGCGCGGTCGTTGGCCACGACGAAACCAAGTCCCGGCGGGGTCATCATGCCCTTCTGCGAGCCCGACATCGCCACGTCGACGCCCCAGGCATCCATCTCGAACGGCACGCAGCCGAGCGAAGCCACCGCGTCGACCATCAGCAGCGCGTCGTGCTTGGCCCCGCGCATCGCCTTGCCGATGGCGGCGATGTCGTTCACCACGCCCGAGGCGGTGTCTATCTGGGCCACCAGCACGGCCTTGATGGTGCCTTCCTTGTCGGCCTTGAGGCGCGCCTCGACCTCGGACGGCCGCACAGCGCGGCGCATGTCGCCCTTCAGCACTTCGACCTCGACGCCCATGCGGCGGGCATTGTCGCCCCAGCCGATCGCGAAGCGGCCGCTCTCCAGCACGAGTACCTTGTCGCCCTTGCTGAGCACGTTGGTGAGCGTGGCCTCCCAGGCGCCGTGGCCGTTGGCGATGTAGATGTAGGCGTGGCCCTTGGTGTTGAACACGCGGGCGACGTCGCGCAGCAGACTGTCGGTCAGCGCCAGCAGCGGGCCGGAATAGATATCCACCGCCGGGCGATGCATCGCCCGCAGCACTTCGTCCGGCACTGTCGTCGGCCCCGGAATTGCCAGGAACTCACGTCCCGCACGCACGCTCATCTGCCACTGCCCTCCGAAATTGTTGGCGCGCACACTAGCATGTCGGCGGCGGGCGAGAACCGGCGACGACCCCCTACCCCATGTCGGGCGCACCGGCAGTTTCCCTAATGGCCCGCGCCATTGCCGGGCACAAAGACGTGCAAGTTCAGCAGGTTTAAGGCTATATTCCTGATATCGTCGCTACGATGTGCGTCTACTGCGCGGGTCGCCCGGTCACTTGCCCGGAGCGGCCTTTTTCGTGGCCGATGGCCGCCCGAATTTTCAGACAAGCCTGACAAATCGAGCGGCGTTGAGAAGAATCGTCCGGTTCAAGTCGGCCAGCGCTTTGCGAATTTTCAGACAGACACATTCTGGACAACTCGTGTCCGAAAAAGGGGCCCTCCCTACTCCGCAGCCGCCTTGGCCGGTGCGGCCGGCGGCGGCGCGGGTTCGGTCTGGGCGGCGGCTGCGGAGGCCGGTTCCATCGTCGTTCCGCCGGTATGCACCACCACGGCCGCGCCCTCCTTTGCGAACTCGATGCCGAGGCCGGGGAAGGTATTGAACATGCGCTTCACCGCCTCGCGCTGGATGGCGGCGGGGTTGCCAGGCCGGGCGGTGAACTTGAAGCGAACGAGCAGCGCGTTCTCGGCGACGTCGGCCACACCCTGCATCTTGAAGGGCGCCAGGAGGTCGGCCTTGAAGGCCGGCATCTCGGCAATGTCGGTGCCGATCTTCTTGGCGGCCTTGCGCAGCTTCTCGATGTCGGTGCCGCCGGCGAAGCGCATGTTGAACTTCACCGTGATCCAGTCGCGGCTGAAGTTGGTGATCTGGCCAAGCTGCCCGAACGGGATGGTGTGCACCTGGCCGTTCTGGTGGCGCAGCTTGATCGACCGCAGCGTGAAGCCCTCGACCGTGCCCTTGGCCTTGCCGCAGTCGATGTACTCGCCGACGCGGAAGGCGTCGTCGGACAGGTAGAAGATGCCCGAGACGATGTCCTTCACCAGGGTCTGGCTGCCGAACGAGATGGCGATGCCGAAGACCGAGGCGCCGGCGATCAGTGGCGTGATGTTCACGCCGAAGGATTCCAGCGCCACCATGACGGCCACAACGCCGATCAGGACGGCGGCGGTCATGCGCATCAGCGGCATCATGGTGCTGATGCGCGAGGCCGGGGGGCCGGCGGCGTCGCCGTCGGCGATCGAGGCCGCCGCGTCCTTGTTCTTGCGCGCCATGTACGGGTCCGTCGAGTACTTGAAGAGCTCCCACAGCACGAAGGCCAGGAACAGGGTGAAGCCCGCGGTGCGCGAGGAGCGCGTGATCGTGTCCCACTGGTCCTCGTCGGCCAGCGCCAGGACCTGGACGACCCAGCTCTCGGCGATGGTGACGGCGACGCCGATCAGCACGGCCACTCGGATACAGCGCGCCACCACGTCGGGCAGCTTGGGCCTGTCGCTGGCCGGGGTGCCGCCCTCGAGCTGGGAGTCGAGCCGTCGCACGAAGGCCTGCATGAAGGTCTCGAACAGCAGAACGCCGACCACGAGCACCACGGTCAGCAGCATGGCGTTGCCGACATGGGTGAGGCCCGAGACCGCGCCGTAGATCAGGGTGAGGCCGAGCGCCGCAAAGAAGGTGACGCCGACCGGCACCCAATTGCGGCCCAACGCGCCGACCAGGGGCGCCGCCTTGCCGAGACCGCCGAACCACTGGGCGGCGGCGTCGCGCGAGCCACGCACCAGCCAGATGAAGGCCGCGACGTAGATCACGGCGCCGATCACCTGGTAGGCAGCGATGGCGGTCTTCGGCGTGCCGATGGCCATCAACACCTGGCCCAGGATGCGGGCGAGGATGATCAGCAGCATCACCGCCTCGATGCGCACATACATGGCGCGCGCATCGCGGTCGGTGGCGTCGCAGAGCCTGGCCTGCGGCAGCGCGGGCCGCAGCACGATCAGGAACAGGAAGACATAGAGACGCCAATGGAAGATGCCGTCGAGGACCGCGGCGGCAAGCTTGTCCTGGCCGATCGGACCGGTAAACCAGGCGCCGATCGCGGCATTGCAGATCACCCAGACGGCGAAGACGCCCAACCCGTCGAGCAGCGCCAGCAGGCCGAGATGCGTGAGCGAGCGCAGGCCCTGCTCGGGGCGGGCGCCACCGGCGAGGCGATGGCGCAGGCCGGTCATGAGGGCGCGCAGGACCGCTTCGGCCGCGACCGCCGCCACGGCGACGAGGCCCAGCAGGAGAAGGAAGCCAGATGTGCCGCGGCCGCCCCCCGGATGTCCTGGGGCACTCTGGTCGAGCAACCGGGGAATGGAGGCGAGATGGGTGCCGAGCACGGGAATGGCGCGCACGACCTTGCCGGCGCGCTCGAAGAAGACGGCGAAGGGCCCCGGCCCTTCGGCGATCGGCGTGCGCACGATGGCAGGCGCGGGCGCCTTGGCCTTGGAACTCGCGGGAGCGGCGGCGGCGGGCGCCGGTGCTGAGGTGGCTCCCTCGGCCCTGAGTTTCTCAGTGACCGAGTTGCTGATGGCGTCGACCAGGGAGTTGAACTGCTCCTGCGTCATGCCCGGAGGCAGCGTGACCGGCGCCTGGGCGCCTGCCGTGGCCATCGCCGCACACACAAGGCCAACCGCCAGGACGATCGAGCGCAGTGCAAACATCGGCTTTTCCCCCACGGCAAGGCATTACCTGCCAAGGCGTCTCTAGCCGGTTTTGCCGCAACCGTGAAGGCGGGCGCCGCTAGGTCGCGTACTTACTCGACGTCAGCGACGGCCACAGGGCCTGAGGACCGGCTTTGGCGACAGCGGCGCCGATCTTCTCGCCCCAGAAGCTCTCGCTGCCGAAATCGCGCCGCCACACCCAGAGCCTGCGTGTGTAGTGATGCAGGATGTGCTCGTGGGTGAAGCCCATCGCGCCCATCGACTGGTGGGAGATCGCGGCGATGCGCTGGGCGAAGTCGGAGGCTTGCGTTTTGGCCGCGGCAATCGAGAAGCTGCCGCCATCGGCCAATCCGCCCTCGTCGGCATCGCGCGACGCCGCTTCGGCCGACGCGATGGTGGCGGCCACGCAGCTCGCCAACTCGGCCAGCATGTGCTGGATCGCCTGGAAGGTCGAGATCGAGCGGCCGAACTGCACACGCTGCTTGGAATATTCGACGGTCGTGGCCAGCACCTTGTCGGCCGCTCCTGCCATCTGCATTGCCCGCGCGAGGGCCGCCAGTTCGAGAGCGCGATCGGCGCTCACGGCCGAGTCGCCGGAGAATTCGCAAGCAGCCTTGTCGAAGACCACTGATCCATAGGGCTCACCGGCGTGGCTGGGCGCCGCCGTCACCTTGGCGTTGCCCTTGGCGACCACAACCACGACGGGCTTGCCGCCGGCATTGGCCACGCCGACGAAACGCTCGGCGACGCCGGCGAAGGGCACGCGATCGACCCTGCCGGTGACGCGCCCGTTATTGAATGCCAAACCGCCCAGCACGACTGTGGCCGGACCCGGCACCGGCGTGCCGCCGGCGGCGGACACCAGCAGATGCGCAAGCGCGGTCTCGGCGAGCGGCACGGGCACGGCGTTCTCGCCAGCGAGCCGCAGCACGGCCATCAGATCGGCCAGATTGCCGCCGACACCGCCCTTGTCCTCGGGCACGGCCGTGAGCGGCAGGCCCATCTCTTCGATTTCCTTCCAGAAGTCGGCGGGCCAAACGCCCTTCTCTACTCCGTTCACGATGTCCTTGCCGCAGCGCTCGGCGAAAAAGCGGCCGGCGGTGTCGAGCAGCATCTCGCGCGTGTCGTGATCCATCGTCGGTCTCCTCAACGCAGGCCGAGGCCGCGGGCGACGATGCCGCGCAGGACCTGGGTGGTGCCGCCCTGGATCGTGTACGAGGGCGCCATCATGGTGGCGTACTGGGCGACGTCGAGGAAATCAGCCATGTCGTCTTCGGTGGTCGCATCGGATTCGGCCAGCACGCGGGCGATTTCCGGCAGGTCCTGCTGGTAGATCGTGCCGAGGTCCTTCACCAGCGCCGCCTCGATGGCGGGCGACTTGCCGCCCTGCATCATGCCGGCCACCGCGACCGACATCTGGCGTAGCGTCCATAGCCGGGCGACGATGCGACCGAGGATGGCCCCTGCCCGCTTGGCCGGTTGCCGGCCCAGCACGCGCACCAGCTCGCGCAGGACATGGAAGTTCTGCATGAAGCGTTCGGGACCGCTGCGCTCGAAAGCGAGCTCGCTGGTCACCTGCAGCCAGCCATCGCCCTCGTTGCCGATCAGACACTCCTCGGGGATGAAGCAGTCGTTGAAGGTCACCTCGTTCCAGTCGTGCCGGCCAGCGAGATTGATGATCGGCCGGATGGTGACACCCGGAGTCTTGAGATCGACCAGGAGCTGGCTCAGGCCCTTGTGACGATCGCCATGCTGGCCGGACGTGCGCACGAGCGTGATGCAGTAGTGATTGTGATGCGCGCCCGAGGTCCAGACCTTGGTGCCGTTGACACGGAAACCGCCCTGTACCGGTTCGGCGCGGGTGCGCACCGAGGCGAGGTCGGAACCGGAATCGGGCTCGCTCATGCCGATCGAGAAATAGCATTCGCCGGCGGTGATCTTCGGAAGGATCGCCTGGCGTTGCTCCTCGCTGCCAAAGCGCAGCAGCAATGGGCCGGACTGGCGGTCGGCCACCCAATGTGCGCCGGCGGGCGCGCCGTTGCCCAGCAATTCCTCGGTGACGACGTAACGATCGAGGAAGCTGCGCTCGCTGCCGCCATATTGCTTGGGCCAGGTGATGCCGATCCAGCCGCGCTTGCCCAGCGCCTTGCTGAACTCCGACGACCGCGTGTTCCAGCTCGAGAAGCGATCCTCGGTCTTGAGCGAGGGCAACGTCTCCTTCAAGAACTGCCGCACCTCGACGCGCAATGCCTCGGCTTCGGGTGGCAGGTGGAACGGCGGAAATTCGAGCTTGGGAATGGACATCGTCGTTCTCTGCTGTTGGATGCCTCTTCTGTGTCGGCTAATCCTAGGCTGCGCAACCAGGGAGTTTCGAGGGTCGAATGCCGCGCCGTCCACCCCGCCTGCCGCCACTCCTGGCGGAATTCGACGATGAGGAACGCGAGTCCGTGCTGGCGGCCAACCGTGCGTTCTATCGCGCCTTCAACGATCGTGACGCCACCGCGATGGACGTGCTCTGGGCGCCGACCGGATCGCTCGTCTGTCTCCATCCCGGCCAGGCCGCCCTGCACGAGCGATCGGAGATCATGGCGAGCTGGCGGGCCATCATGCGCCACCCCGAAGCGCCGCGCGTACGCTGCGCCGAGGAATGGGTGGTGGGACGCCCCGGCCTCGCCGTCGTCGTCTGTCGCGAGATCCTGGCCGACGTGCAGCTCATGGCGACCAACAGTTTTATCCGGCTGAACGACGGCTGGCACATCATCGGCCACCATGCCGGCCCGGTGCCCTCGGTCGAGACGCAGCAGACGACGTCCACCACCTCATCCACGCCGACGCGCGACCGGCGCCGGCTGCACTAACGGCCGAGCGGTCCGTCAGCGCGGAAAAGCGGTCGCAGGCGGCTGTTCAGCTCAAACCGGTCGGTGCCCAGCGGTAATGGCTCGGATCCCGCAGCCGATCACATCGGCATCGGCATCAGCAACGCAGGCACGATTGCGATTGCCGAACCAGCGCACCTGATCCTTGGCCATATGATCCTTCGCCGGGCCATTGAGCTTGGCCGCCAGCGCGGAATAGACCGCCGTCATCTCGCGGTCGTCCTTGGCGAATTCGGAAGTCTTGCAGATCGTCCGCTCGACGGCGTTCGATGCCTTGGCGCAGTCGACGCTCGGCCCGTCCTGCGCCACCGCCGGCGCCGCGGCCATCAGGTAGGAAGCGCGGTCGTTGCCAGCAGCCTGTTCATGTCCGGCGCCATGCCTTGAGACGACGCACCGCCTCCTCCATCTCCGCGGTCGATCCCGCGAAGGAGATGCGCAAGGTGCCGGTGCCGCGCGCCCGGTCGAAGTCCACGCCCGGCGTCGTCGCAACACCCGTCTCGCGCAGCATGCGGCTGCAGAATTCACGGCTGTCGTTGGTCAGATGCGAGACGTCGGCATAGATGTAGAAGGCACCCTGCGCCGGTGTCAGGCGATCGAAGCCAGCCGTCGGCAGGCCGGCCATCAACAGGTCACGGTTGGTGCGATAGCGCCTGACGTGGCCGTCGAGCTCGTCGCGGCACTCGAAGGCGGCAAGTGCGGCATGCTGGGAAAGCGTCGGCACCGAGATGAAGAAATTCTGCGTCAGCCGCTCGATAGGCCGCACCAGGTCGAGCGGCACGACGAGCCAGCCGACCCGCCAGCCGGTCATCGAGAAGTATTTCGAGAAGCTGTTGACCACGATCGCGCTGTCCGACACCTCGACCGCCGAGTGCGTTTCGCCTTCGTATACGATGCCGTGATAGATCTCGTCGGAGATCAACCGCACGCCGTTCCCGGTACACCAGTCCGCCAGTGCTTTCAGTTCAGCGCGATTGACCATCGTGCCCGTGGGATTGGACGGGCTGGCCAGGATCAGGCCATCGATCTTTCCGGCCTTCTCCAGCGCCGCCACCGTCGGCTGGAAGCGGTCGGCGGCCGACGTCGGCAGGTCGACGGCCTCGAGATTGAGCGCCGCCAGGATGTTGCGGTAGGCGGGATAGCCCGGCGCCGCCAGCGCCACCCGGTCGCCCGGATCGAAGCTCGCCAGAAAGACCAGGGGGAAGCCACCCGACGATCCGGTCGTCACGATCACCCGCTCCGCTGGTACGTCGACGCCATAGACCTCGCGATAATGACGCGCGATGCGTTCGCGCAACGCCGGTATCCCAAGTGCCGCGACATAGCCGATGCGATCCGAGTCCAGCGCGGCGCGTGCGGCCTGCAATGCACCCTTGGGCGCAGGTGTGCTGGGTTGGCCCACTTCAAGATGGACGACCGTCTCGCCGGCAGCTTCCTTTTCCGCCGCCGACGCCATGACGTCCATCACGATGAACGGATCGACGGCGCCGGAGCGCCGCGACAGCTTTCCCGACATGATGCCGGTCCTAGCGGGGAACGGCGATCAGCGCGAGCCCCGCACCGGCGGGATCGATGGCGCCTTGGCACGTGCCCGCACTGCCACGCAACCCGCTCGGACAGGCAATGGCATTGACGTAACCGCCCTGTCCGCGCCGCGCAGCCAGCACCTGGGCAATGTTTTGTCCGGCCTCGATCGTCGTACGCGCCACCGCACCGGTCGCTTGCGCCGCTGTCGGCGCACCACCGCCGGCACCGGCGAAAATGAATTCGCCACTGCTGGGGTAGGCGATGATCATCGGGCTGACGGACGTGGCCTCAGGCGTCGGCGCGCCGAGCAGGATGCCGGTACCCGGCACGACCATGCGGGCTCCGAACAATTGCCCCATCGACAGGCTGCAGGCAGCGGCGCCGCCCCTGCTGTCGACCGCCACCAGACTGGAAAAGCCGCCCGAGTCGGCCGGCGCCCCGCCGCCGGGCGCCTGGCCACGCCAACCTGCCAAGGCGGCGGCGCCCGCCATCGGCGACGGCGCCACATAAATGCGCTGGCGCCCGAAGGTTCCGTAGTTCTCGCCGGCCGGCGGACCCGCCTGCGGTGCCGCGTTGCGCAGTGCCTCGAGAGGCATGCTGCCGCCCATCTGCGAGATCTGATCGGACAGGGTGCGGGCGAAGGTTCCCTGGAAGAAGTCGACGCCGCCACGCGAGCGGATCACTGCCAAAGTCCCGGCAAGTTCGGGTTGCACCAGATTGCTGCCCTCCGACAATCCTGAGCCAAAGATGCGCTGGGCCTCGCGATCGCTCCCGAGGAGCGCCCCGCCGGCCTGGAGATCCCGCGCCAGGGCCCGTGACACCGGGACGCCAAACCGGGCCATCCGCTCGGCGGCCGACACGGATTGCTCCCAGCGGCCCTCGCCGTGGCGAACGTGCATCAGCGTCATGGCCCGAACGCCGGTCGGTATCGAGAACGACACGCCTTTGACCGCGCCGGGCGCGGCGACCGGCGCGAATACGAACGCTTCGGCCGCCATGGTCTTGCTGTTGTGCACAATGCAGACGCCCGAGGCGCCGAGCCCGCCCGCCGACGGCAAGGTGACCGCCATCGCGAAATACATGGCGACTGCAGCGTCTACGGCGTTGCCGCCATTCAACAGGACGTCGCGGCCGACCTCGGCCGCGCGGCTCTCGTCGGCCGAAACGGCAGCGAACGAAGCCCCGCGCAAAATGCCTGACAGGCCGCTCTGCCCGGCTGCCTTGCCGGCCGGGTTGGCGGCGTTCGCGGCTCGCTCGGAGGACACTTCCGTCTCACTTCTGCCACAAGCCGACAGCAAAAGAACGCCCACCAACGCCAAGCTGCGCGATTGACGTGGCCGCCGCGCGTTCCTAGCCTGCTCGCAACCCGTGCCGCCCGTGTTCAGACGCATCACCATCCTCATTTGCTTCTCGCTGCTCGCGCTGGCGCCGGTTCATGCCGCCTACGCCCAACGGCTCAACCTCATACGCGACGCCGAGATCGAAAACACCATCCGAACCTTCACCATTCCGATCTGGAAGGCGGCTGGCCTGGACCCCAATGCGGTCGAGATCATGATCGTTCAGGACAATTCCCTCAACGCCTTCGTGGCGGGTGGACAGCGGATATTCATCAACACCGGCCTGATCATGCGGACCGAGACGCCCAATCAGCTCATCGGCGTCCTGGCGCACGAAAGCGGCCATATCGCCGGCGGACATCTGGCCCGCATGCACGAAGAGTTGCGGGCGCTGTCGACGATGCAGATTCTGGAGACGCTCCTGGCCGGCGGCGCGGTCGCGGGCGGCGCTGCGTCGGGTGCCGGCGCCGGTCGGGGTGGCCCGACCGGCGGCGTCACCAAGGCACCGGGATCGATCATGTCTTTCCTCAAATACTCGCAGACGCAGGAGTTCGCCGCCGACCAGGCCGCCATCGGCTATCTTCAGAAGACCGGCCAGTCGCCCAAGGGCACGATCGAATTTCTCCGCGTCCTGCAGAAGGAAGAGCGCCTGGCGATCAACCAGCGCGACCCTTATCTGTCCACCCATCCTCTCACGCCCGACCGTATCGCCGCGTTCGAGGAAGCAGCGGCGCGCTCGCCCTACGCCAACACGCCCGACTCGCCGCAATTCCTCAGCATGCATCACCGCATGGTCGCCAAGCTCTACGGCTTCATCATGCCCGATGTCGCCCTGCAGCGCTTCAGCGAGGCCGATCGCTCGATACCGGCGCGCTATGCCCGCGCCATCGCGCTCTATCGCAAGGGCAACCTCGGCTCGGCCCTGCTCACCATCGACGGCCTGCTGAAGGAGTATCCCAACGACCCCTACTTCAACGAAGTGAAAGGGCAGATGCTCTACGAGAACGGCCGCGCCGCCGAATCCGTCGCCTTCTACCGCCGCGCCGTCCAGTTGTTGCCGGCGGCCGCCATCCTGAAGATCGACCTGGGGCGCGCGCTTCTCGACACCAACAATGCCGAGAACGATCGCGAGGCCATCCGCAACCTCGAACTCGCGGCACAACAGGAATCCGGCTCGTTCGAACTGTGGCGGCTGCTGGCCTCCGCCTATTCCAAGCAGAACAACGCCGGCATGACGTCGCTCGCCCGTGCCGAGATGGCGATCCTGCGCGGTCAGCGTGCCGAGGCGCAGTCGCACGCGGCGACCGCCGAACGCAGCCTCCAACCCGGAACGCCGGCCTGGCAACGCGCCCAGGACATCAAAGCCTATATCAGCGCGCGTCCGCGCCGCTGACGATCGCTCCGGTTACGCCGCCGGTCCTACAATTCGCCCTCCGGAGTTCACGACAATGCGTTCAGTCCTTCTCGCTCTCTGTGCTGCCCTGATCGGCGGGGGCGCACTTCTCGCCGCAGCCGCCACCTCGCCGTCGCGCATCGCGGCACCAGGCACTGCCACGGCGACCGGCGACCAAAGGATCGTGGGCAAGCAGATCCGGGAATACCTGATCGCCAACCCGGAAGTGCTGGTCGAGGCCATGCAGGAACTGGAGCGCAAGCAGGACACCCAGCGCGACGCGGTCGCCCAGAAGGCGATCGGTCAGCACAAGGCCGAGCTGCTGTCCGATCCCGACGCCCCGTTCAGTGGTAACGCCAACGGCGACGTCGTCATCGTCGATTTCAACGACTACCAGTGCCCCTACTGCAAGCGCGCGCACCAGGCCGTGAAGCAGGTCGTTGGCGCCGACAGCAAGGTCAAGGTGGTCTACAAGGACCTGCCGATCCTGGGCGAGCCGTCGCGCATTGCAGCCCTCGCCGCCCTGGCTGCGGGCAAGCAGGGCAAGCATGCGGCGATGCATGACGCCCTGATGGAGTTCGGCGGCAAGCTCGATCGCGCCCGCATCCTCGAGCTTGCGGCCTCGGTCGGCCTCGACATGGCCCTGCTCGAAAAGGACATGGAAGATCCCAAGTTCAAGCAGCTCATCGACCGCAACATGGCGCTGGCCGGCGCGCTGGGCGTTCGCGGGACACCCGCCTTCGTGATCGGCGACCAATTCGTTCCAGGCGCGGTCGACGCTGCTGCGCTAAAACAGCTGATCGCCGACGCCCGCAGGCGCTGAAGGCCGACCCGCAGGCATGGTTGCCCGCGGCCGGCGGGAAGATCATGATCGCTGCTCGCCGAACGGGAGGGCATCATGCCTGCCAAATCCATCGTCATGGCGTTCGTTCTCAGCGGCTGGCTCATCGCCGCGGTGCTGGCGGCCCTGATCTTGGCCTACACGAGCTTCTTCGGCATCGCCGTGATCGGCGTCTTCATCTTGGCTGTCAGCGTGACCCTGGACCGGGAACGCGACGGTGCCGTGGGTGCGGGCATCACACCAGGCTTCCTTGCCCAGCAGCACAGGACCAGGCAGGAATTGTCGGACGCCCACCGGCAGTCACTCCGTGACCAGCATGAGCGGGAGGCGCGATCGACGCGCTATGTCCGGTACCTCGGCGTCACCATGATGCTCATCGGCCTGGGCGGCTTCTGGCTCTATCAACTTTAGCGCGACAGGGTGGCCTTCAACCCAAGCGCCTCCACGAGATCGGCACCCGGGCTCATCAGATAGTCGATCCTGTCGATCGCCAGCGGCGGCTCGGGCCGCGCATCGAGAGTCAGCGTACCCCCCTGCTCGACGAACCGCGCGACGGTGTCGAGAAGCTGCGTCAGCGTCGGGGTGATCAGCACGCCCGCCGGCTGGAAGCGCCTGATGTCGCGCGCCAGATTAGCCCTGGTGGTCGACACCGGCTGTCCCGTCGTCGCCGACAGCGCTTTTAGCCCGCGTTCCAATAGGCTCGCATCGGCCAGCACCAGACGTGCCGAAGCGAGGACTGCCTTCGAATCGTAGAAAGCCGCCACATCGCCGTCGTCGATGGCCTGCCAGAACGCCTCGTCGGCGCCGACGATCCGGCCGGTGAAATTGATCTCCGCAAGACTGGGGCCCGAGAGGGCGCATCGATCGACCGTGATCTCGCCGCGCGCCCGATCCTCCACGCCCGTGCAATCGAAGCTCAATTTGACTTCGCGCAGCCCCATCGCCTGAAGAGCCAGGCGCAACTTCAGGCCTTCCATGCTGCGGAGCGGCGGCGCCAGGACGAAGCCATCGATGCGGGCCCTGGAGCGGCTGACCGTGTCGCTTTCGCGCATCGTCTCGAGGGTGAGTGATCCGAGCGACACGCCATAGCGAGCCAGCGTATCGCCACTGAAACCGGTGGCGCTGGCGTGTTCGACTCTGACCTGCCCGATCGAGATGCCGGGACGCCAGTCCGCCGACGAAAAGGCCTCGATGCTGCGACCGACATCGAGGCCTTTGATCGTGATGTCCGCCACCTTGAACAGCGGTGTCCGGCCCTCGCGCGGCGTGGCCTCGATGTCGCCGACGACAATCGCGGCCATGTACCCACCCCCGTAACGTTCGACGACGATCGTCGCCACGCTGAAAGTGTCGCCGCTGCCGGGCATGACAAAGACCATGCCGCGCTGCTCCAGGCGGCGCACCTGGAGCGCGCCCAGCGCCCGGGCAACAAGAACCAGGGGACCGTAGGGACCAACGTCGCCGGCATCGAAACGCGCAAGGTCGAGCCCTTCGAGGACGAGTGACTCAATCTTCCAGGTGCCGCCGGCTTCGCGGTTGCCGATGCTGAGATCGCGCAATTCGAGTCGGTCGGCCTGCAGCGGGTCGCCCCATTTGAGGCCCGCCAGCGGCGTGCGCCCCTGCATCAGTTCGGCCAGCGGCCAGCCCAGGCCCAAGGCTTGCCAACGGCCGACGGATACGTCGGCCTCACGGCTGGATTTGAGATCGGTGAGTGTAATGCTGCGCTTGAGGAGCCCGACCTCGACCCCACCTACCGTGCTAGCGCCGTCGCGCTCGATTTCCGCCTTGATCCGTCCTGCCGCATAGCGCTCGACGACCGGCACTGCCATAGCACCGGTGGCAATCAGGCCGATGGCCACGGTACCGGCAATGACGCCCTTGTTCACGCCTCGGCGTCCGGTTGCTTGGACGGCTGGGCGGCATCGAAGGCCGGAAGCCGCATGCAGGAATCGTAGATGCGCTGAATGGTCGGATATCTCTTCATCTCGACCTTGAAGCGCGCCGCATTGAAGACCTGCGGAATAAGACAGAGATCGGCCATGGTGGGCGAGTTGCCGTGGCTGAAGGTGCCGGTCGTGGGATCGTTCGCGATCGACGCCTCGTAGGCATCAAAGCCCGTTTCGATCCAGTGGCGCGACCAGCCGAAGGCGCTCTCCTCGGTCTGGCCGAATTTCTCGCGCAGATAGCCCATCACGCGCAGGTTCTGGATGGGATGAATGTCGGCCGTCGGGATCAGCGCCAGTGCCCGGACGCGGGCGCGCCCGACCGGATCCTTGGGCAGCAACGGCGGGTGGGGATGGGTTTCCTCCAGGTATTCGAGGATAGCCAGCGACTGGGTCAGCACCTCGCCCGTATCGAGCACCAGCGCCGGCACCAGCTTCTGCGGGTTGATCGCAGCATAGTCGGGCGCCCGCTGCTCGCCCTTGCGCAGATGGCGCGAGGCATGCTCGACCGTGATGCCCTTGAGGTTGAGCGCGATCCGCACGCGATACGCCGCTGACGAACGAAAATAGCCGATGAGCTTCATGACCGCCTCCGGCTTCACCCTAGCACGGCTCAGGCCGGTGGCGTGTAACGCACGACCTTCTGGTCGATGGCGCCGAAGATCGTCCGCCCACCGCGGTCGAACATTTCGATGCGGATGCGGTCACCGAACTTCATGAAGGGGGTCACGGGCTTGCCCCCGTCCAGCGTCTCGCGCACGCGGCGCTCGGCGATGCAGGAGCACCCGGCCGCGGCATCTCGATTGGCGACCGTCCCCGAGCCGATGACGGTGCCGGCCTCGAGATGGCGGGTCTTGGCAGCATGGGCGATGAGCTGGCCGAAGTCGAAGGTGAGATCGGTGGCGGCGTTGGGATGGCCAAACTCCTTGCCGTTTAGTGTCGAGATCAGCGGCAGGTTGAGCTTGGCGCCTTCCCAGGCATCGCCCAGCTCGTCCGGCGTCACGGCCACAGGGGCGAAGGCCGTGGCGGGCTTGCCATGGAGGAAGCCGAAGCCCTTGTTGAGCTCGGCCGGGATCAGGTTGCGCAGCGACACGTCGTTCAGGATCGTGACCAGCTTGATATGCTTTCGTGCGGCGGCGGCCGGGGTTCCCATCGGCACGTCGTCGACGAACACGGCAATCTCGCCCTCGAAGTCGATGCCCCAGGCCTCGTCTATGGCTTCGATCTCGTCGGTCGAGCCGATGAAGGAGTCGGAGCCGCCCTGATACATCAGCGGGTCGGTCCAGAAGGACGGTGGCATCTCGACGCCGCGGGCCTTGCGCACCAGCTCGACGTGAACGACGTACGCCGAGCCGTCGGCCCATTGGTAGGCGCGCGGCAGCGGGGCGGCGAGCGCCGTGCTGTCGAGTTCGAACGATCCCGGCGCCTTGTCGTCGGCAAGCTGCTCGGCCAGCGCGCGCAGGCGCGGCACGATTTCCGCCCAATCGTCGAGCGCCCGTTGCAGTGTCGGCACCACGTTGGTGGCCCGCACCGCCCGCGTCAGCTCGCGGTTGACCACGATCAGCGTGCCGTCGCGGCCGCCTTCCTTCAGCGTTCCCAGTTTCATTACCGTCTTCCCTACTCTGCCGCCTGCTTCAGGGCGGGCGGCCGCCACGACTTCACATAGCCCTCGAACTCCACGCCGGCCGGCATGTCGGCGACGTCGATCGCGTCGCGCGTGTCGATCATCACCGCGACCTCGTCGGTCTCGGTTTTGCCGCCTTTTGTCGCCGCCTCGAAAGCCTTTGGATGCGGTCCATGGGTGAAGCCGGTCGGATGCACCGTCATCATGCCGGGATGGATGTTGTCGCGGCTGAAGAAGCTGCCCTTGTGATAGAAGATCACTTCCTCAAAATCGTCGTTGTTGTGGAAGAACGGCAGGCGCAGCGCCTCCGGATCGCTTTCCAGCGGCCGTGGCACGAAGGTGCAGACCACGAAGCGGCCGGCCACCCAGGTCGTGTGCGCCGACGGCGGCAGATGAGCGCGATGGCTCATCAACGGCCGCAGATCGCGCCAATTGATGCGCACGACGCTGAGATCGCCATGCCAACCCACCGCATCCAGCGGGTTGAATGGGAAGGTCACCGTCGAGAGCTGGTTGCGTCGCTTCACCGACACCTTCCAGGTGCGCTCGTCCTGCTGTGCCTTGAAGGCCTCGTCGATCCTGGGCGTGTCGAGGATCGCCGGATCGAAGATCGCGTGACGGCCGACCAGCCCCTTCTCCGGCAGGGTGAAGTGGTCGTTGGTCGCCTCGACCATCAGCGACACGGTGGGAGTCTTGGGTTCCAGCCGCCACATCGTGCCCCGCGGGATCACCAGATAGTCGCCGTCGACATAATCGAGATGGCCGTAGTCGCAGAAGAGCGCACCGCTGCCCTCGTGGATGAACAAGAGTTGGTCGCCGTCGCTGTTGCGCGCCAGGTCGGGCATCGCCTTGTCGAGGCGCCAGATCCGCATCTGCACGTGGGCATTGCCCATCACCTTCTCGGCCATCCACGGATTGGCCTTGGCCGTGACCAACTTGTTGAGGTCGAGCGCGCGCGGGCGGATCGGCCCGTCGAACTCGACCCAGTCGGTCGGCTTGTGCTTGTGGTGGAATTGCGCGGATGGGCCGAAGAAGCCCTCCTTGCTGATCTCGCGCTCGAACGTACCCTCGGGCAGACGGACATGGGCCTGGCGCGAAGCATTGCCTTCGACCTGGCGCAACGGGATCCAGTTCCTGGCCATGGTGCCCTCCTATGCTTTCAGTACGCCGCGACGGATCTGGTCGAGTTCGATCGACTCGAACAGAGCGCGGAAGTTGCCCTCGCCGAAGCCTTCGTTGCCGCGGCGCTGGATGATCTCGAAAAAGATGGGGCCGATCACCGTCTGGGTGAAGATCTGCAGTAGCAGCCCGCCGCCTTCGGTGGGCGCGCCGTCGATCAGGATGCGGTCGGCCGCCAGCCGCGCCAGGTCCTCGCCATGGCCCGGCAGGCGCTTGTCGATCTGCTCATAATAGGTGTCGGGCACGGTCTGGAACGGCACACCCCTCGTCCTGAGCGTTTCCACCGTCTCGTAGATGTCGCCGGTGCCGAGCGCGATGTGTTGGATGCCCTCGCCGTGATAGGCGGCGAGATATTCCTGGATCTGCGACTTGTCGTCGGTGCTCTCGTTGATCGGGATACGGATCTTGCCGCACGGGCTGGTCATCGCCTTCGACTTCAACCCGGTCAACTTGCCTTCGATGTCGAAGTAGCGGATCTCGCGGAAATTGAAGAGACGCTCGTAGAACGACGACCATTCGTCCATCCGCCCGCGATGCACGTTGTGGGTCAGATGGTCGATATAGGTGAGGCCCACGCCCTTCGGATTGTGCTCCACCCCGGACAGGAACTCGAAATCGACGTCGTAGATGCTGCCGCGCTCGCCGTAACGGTCGACCAGGTAGATCAGCGAATCGCCAATGCCCTTGATCGCCGGGATGTTGAGCTCCATCGGCCCGACCTTGTTCTCGACGCCCCAGGCGCCAAGCGAGAGCGCCCGCTTGTAGGCACGCGCCGCGTTCCTCACCCGGAAGGCGATGGCACAGACGCTGGGCCCGTGCACGCGGGCGAAGCCCTGGGCGAAGCTCTCCGCCTCGCCGTTCACGATGAAATTCACGTCGCCCTGACGATAGAGCGAGACATCCTTGGATCGATGCCGGGCAACGCGCACGAAGCCCATGCTCTCGAACAGGGCGCCCAGCGCCGCCGGGTCGGGCGCGGTGTATTCGACGAACTCGAAACCGTCGGTGCCCATCGGGTTCACCGCATCGACCTCGAGGACCGTACGCTCGCTGATGCTGGCCATATTTGACCTCCCGGCTGAATTAGTTTCATATGTAACTATTATGCCGAACGCTTTGCAAGCCCTCGAACTGGAGAAATTCCTCCCCTACCGGCTCTCGGTCCTGGCCCAGCGCGTGAGCGAATCGCTGCACGATCTCTACGCCCAGCCGCATGGCCTTTCCGTGACGCAATGGCGGGTGATGGCCGCTCTGGGGCGGTTCGCGCCGCTTACCGCCTCGGATGTGGGGCAGCGCATCGTGATGGACAAGGTGGCCGTCAGCCGGGCCGTCGCTGGCCTGATGAAACGCGGCCTGGTCGAGCGCGCTACCGACCGCAGCGACCGCCGCCGCGCCTCGCTGAAGCTGAGCGCCCGCGGCCGCGCCATGCACGCGCGCATCGTGCCCCTGGCCCTCGACTACGAGGCACGCCTCTATAAGGCACTCAGTCCCGATGAAAGACGCAGCTTCGATGCGCTGTCCGACAGGCTGTTTGCGCACGCCCAAGCACTCCGGGAAGCCCCTTAGCGGCTGGCTTGTCCCTGCCTTGTGACCCCGACTCGCCATGCTATAACGCCCGCGACGTGTGAATTGCGCACCTAATCTCAGGGAGGCAGGCTTGGCCGCTAAGGCCGCCCGGCGCCCATCGGCAAGTAAGCCGGTGCTGGTGCTCAACGGGCCCAATCTCAATATGCTGGGCAAGCGGCAGCCGGAGATCTACGGCCGCGAAACCCTGGCGGACGTCGAAAAGGCGTGCCGCGCCGAGGCTTTGCGCCTGGGCCTCCCGGTCGAATTCGCCCAGAGCAACCATGAGGGCGTGCTGGTCGACCTTATTCAGGCGGCACGCGAGAAGAATGCCGGCATCGTCATCAACGCCGGCGCCTACACCCACACCTCGGTCGCCCTGCTCGATGCGCTGAATGCCGCCGAACTGCCGGCGGTCGAGGTTCACCTGTCCAACATTTATAAGCGCGAGCGGTTCCGGCATCATTCCTATATCAGCCCGGCGGCGATCGGCGTGATCGCGGGCCTCGGCACCCAAGGCTACCTTCTGGCCCTCCAGGCGCTGGCCCGCCTGCTGGGTCGCTGACTTTCATCCGGAGCGTTTCTCCATGGCAAAATTCGAGATGGATACCGAGTTCGTCCGCAAGCTGGCGGAGATACTGGAGGAGAAAGATCTCGGTGAAATCGAGCTGGCCGATGGCGACCGCAAGATCCGGATCGCCCGACCAACGGTGACCTATGCCGCGGCACCGATGGCCGCTCCCTCGGCTTCCGCGCCCGGCGCCGGAATAGTCGCAGCCGCGGCACCGGCTGGCGCCGCCGATCTCGCCAAGCACCCCGGCGCGGTGAAGTCGCCCATGGTGGGCACCGCCTATCTCGCGCCCGAACCCGGCAAGCCCAACTTCGTCAGCATCGGCGACAAGGTGACGGCCGGCCAGACGCTGCTCATCATCGAGGCGATGAAGACCTTCAATCCCATCAAGGCGCCGAAGTCCGGCTTGCTGATGCAGATCCTCATCGAGAACGCCCAACCGGTGGAGTTCGGTGAAGCGCTGATGATCGTCGAATAGGGGCGGTCCGGCACAATGTTCGACAAGGTCCTGATCGCCAACCGGGGCGAGATCGCGCTCCGCATCCATCGCGCCTGCCGCGAGATGGGGATCCAGACGGTGGCAGTCCATTCGACGGCCGACAGCGACGCCATGCATGTCCGCCTGGCCGACGAGTCGGTCTGCATCGGCCCGCCGCCAGCGCGCGACAGCTACCTCAACATCCCGGCAATTCTTTCAGCGGCGACCATCGCCGGCGTCGACGCCATCCATCCCGGCTACGGCTTCCTGTCGGAGAACGCGCGCTTTGCCGAAGCGGTCGAGGCGCATGGCTTCACCTTCATCGGCCCGACGCCGCAGCATATCTCGATGATGGGCGACAAGATCGTGGCCAAGCAGACGGCCAAGGAGCTTGGCCTGCCGCTGGTGCCGGGCTCGCCCGGGCCGGTCGACACGATCGAGGAGATCGTGGCGCTCGGCACCAAGATCGGCTGGCCGATCCTGATCAAGGCGGTGGCCGGCGGCGGTGGACGCGGCATGAAGGTGGTCGAAGATGCCGAGGGTGCGGCCGAAGCGTTTTCGCTCGCCCGCACCGAGGCCAAGGCCGCCTTCAGCAACGACTCGGTCTACCTCGAGAAGTACCTGCCGCGGCCACGCCACATCGAGATCCAGGTGCTGGGCGATGGGCTGGGCGCCGGCGTGCATCTCGGCGAGCGCGACTGCTCGCTGCAGCGCCGCCATCAGAAGGTGCTGGAAGAAGCACCCTCGCCCGCCCTCAACGCCGAGCAGCGCAACCGCATCGGCGAATTGGCCGCCGACGCCGTGCGTAAGCTCAAGTACCGCGGCGCCGGCACGATGGAATTCCTGTTCCAGGACGGTGAATTCTACTTCATCGAGATGAACACCCGCCTCCAGGTCGAGCACCCGATCACCGAGGCGGTGACCGGCATCGACCTGGTCCGCGAGCAGATCCGCATCGCCTCCGGCGCCCCACTCACGCTCACGCAGAAAGACATCGTGATCCAGGGCCATGCGATCGAATGCCGGATCAATGCCGAGAACTCCGAGACTTTCGTGCCCTGCCCCGGCCTCGTCACCGACTATCACGCGCCGGGCGGGCTGGGCGTGCGCGTCGACTCCGGGCTCTACGCCGGCTACTCCATCCCGCCCTACTACGATTCGATGGTGGCCAAGCTGATCGTGAACGGCGGCAGCCGCAACGAGTGCCTGATGCGCCTCCGCCGCTCGCTGGAAGAATTCGTGATCGGCGGCATAGACACGACCATCCCCCTGCATCGGCGGATCATCGGCGAGCAGGCGTTCATCGACGGCGACTACGACATTCACTGGTTGGAGAAGCTGGTCGGCCTCAAGAAGTAATCGTGACGATGCTGGAGATCACGCCCGACGTCCTCCTGAAGGCCTACCGCATCGGCGTCTTTCCCATGGGCGAGCGCCGCGACGACCCCAAGCTCCATTGGCTCGATCCCAGGCTGCGCGCGGTGTTGCCGCTCGACGGCTTCCACCTCCCCAACCGCCTCGCCCGCACCGTCCGCTCGGAACGATTCACCGTCAGCGCCGATACCTCTTTCGTCGAGGTCATGCGTGCCTGTGCCGAACCGCGTCCGGGCCATCCGGAAAGCTGGATCAACGACCCGATCATCGACCTTTATTCGGAGCTGCACGACCGAGGCCACGCCCACAGCATCGAATGCCGGGTCGACGACCAGCTCGTGGGTGGACTCTACGGCGTCTCGGTGGGCGCGGTCTTCTTCGGCGAGAGCATGTTCAGCCGTGAGCGCGACGCCTCGAAGGTGGCGCTGGTCCATCTCGTGGCCCGCCTCATCCAGGGAGGCTTCCGCCTGCTCGACTGCCAGTTCATGACCGAGCATCTCAGGAGTTTCGGCGCCATCGAAGTGCCTCGCGAGACATTTCACGTCTTGTTGGCCGATGCGATCGACCGGCCCGCGGTGTTTCAGCGCGAACTGGGCGGCGCCGATCCCTGCGCCATCGTGCAGGCGAGCACGCGCACGTCGTAGACGCCGTGGTCGAGCGCCGAGAGCGACGGCGTCGAAGCGAACATCCAGCCGGCGAACAATTTCTCCGGCGCTTGGCCCGGCTTGTTGTCGACGATGGTGAGATAGGCCACCGATTCAGGCGGCGCCTCGGGCACGTTCACCAGGCAATCGGCGACCGCGATTTCCAGTGTGCCGAAGCGCGTCGACTGGCCGACCGGGGCATAGAAGCGCTGGGTGCGCGCCGTCACCTTGTCGAGCCCCTGCAGTTCGGCCACGCGCTTGCCGGGCGCATCGGGGATCGGCCGAAGATTGATGCCGGGGTTGACGTTGGCCGGCGGTCGCGGCGTTTGTGCGGCGGCCACGCCCACGCCGGCGGCCAGCACCGCGATGACGACCAGGCCGCGCATGCTCAGTCCTTGGCGCCGGGCAGCTTCAGCCCATCGATCAGCGCATGCAGGGCCGCCTTGATCTGATCGACGTCGCATCCCATCAGGACTCCGTCCTCCAGCGCATCGGCGCAGAGGGTTTCGATTTCCTGCACATTCTGATTCATGACTTTGATCTTTTCGAGGCACGACACCGGCTTGCCGTCGGGTTGCCGCCACACCGGCGGGCCCTTGGGCACCTCCGCGCTCATCACTTGGACCCGGTCCCGCCGAACATGAACTTGGCGATCAGTTCGGTGAGGGGGATGGAGTCCTGCGTGTTCTGGATCTCGCCGCTGGCGCGGATCAAGTTCTTCTCGTTGCCGGGCTCCAGGGAAACGACCGTGCCGCCCAGGAGCGATTCGCTCACGATCTTGGCGTTGGTGTCGGCCGGCAGGTTGACGTTCGACGACACCGTCATGCGCACGATGGCCTGATAGGTCTTGCTGTCGAGAGAGACGCCGGTAACGGTGCCGACCTTCACACCGCTCAGCGTCACGTCGGCGCCGCGCTTCAGCCCGTCGATCCGGCCGAAGCGCGCGACGACTTCATAGCCGTCAGGGCCGGTACGGTCGGATTTGGCGAAGGCATAAAAGACAAAGGCTCCCGCCACCAGCAGGACCAATGCGCCAACGATGGTCTCGACGATATTACGGCCCACGCCACTTCTCCCTTGCTGCCGGCGCCACTCAGCCCGGGCGCCACGCCTCGTAATGGGGCTTGGGCTTGTCGCCGCTGCTCAGCGTATGGCCCGGCGGGCGATAGGCATGGCTGGTGCCGGTGTGGTTGGGTTCGTGATCCTTCTGCCACGCTTTGCGCGGAACGCCGCCTGCGGGCGGGGTCGCATCGGTCGTGTAGTGCAGCCAGCCGTGCCAATCGGGCGGCACGCGCGAGGCTTCGGCGACACCGTTATAGATGACCCAGCGCTTGCGGCGGCGGCCGGCGATCACGCGCTTGTCCTGGAAGTATCGGTTGCCTTCGGCATCGCTGCCGACGAGTGCGCCATGCATTTTCGTGAAGAGCCAAGTGCCGATCGTCATGAGCGAACCACGCCTCGAAGAGTGACCGCGCCGCTTGTACGCGCGCGGTCGTTGGCGCGCAACGCGACGCCGTCGAGCACCCCGTTCAACTCGTTCGATGACATGCGATTCGCTCGTTCCGATGACCTGTGGCGCGATTGCATCATCTAGTACCATCAACACCATGGTCTACAAAATGTAGTTGCGCACACAAGATTTTGTAATTTAGTATCCTCCTGTGCCTATTAGTGCGTGCTCGATTCCAATTCGAGCACACCCCGCAAGGGAACAAATGACGGGAACGGGGCACGGGGGATCGTCGATGCGCTTCGAGCGTCGGTATACGCAAGCAGGAAAATCGCCATTCGAGGGAATGGCGTTTCGTGCTGCCGACTCCGAAATTCGCAACCCTGACGGCTCGATCGTCTTCCAGCTAAAGGGTGTCGATGTGCCGGCCGACTGGTCGCAGGTCGCCGCCGACGTTCTCGCGCAGAAGTATTTCCGCCGCGCCGGCATCCCCGCCCGCCTCGTCAAGGTTGCCGAGACCGACGTGCCGGAATGGATGTGGCGCTCGCAGGCCGACGAGGTCGCGGTCGCGCTGCTGCCCGAGGCCGAGCGCTATGGCAGCGAGCGAAGCTCCCGCCAGGTCTTCGAGCGCATGGCCGGCGCCTGGACCTACTGGGGCTGGAAGGGCGGCTACTTCGACAGCGAAGACGACGCCCGCGCCTTCCACGACGAACATTGTTACATGCTGGCGGCGCAGATTTGCGCACCGAATTCGCCGCAGTGGTTCAACACCGGCCTGCACTGGGCCTACGGCATCGACGGGCCGGGCCAGGGTCACTGGTATGTCGACCACCGCGACGGCGTCTCTCACCTGTCCGACTCGGCCTACGAGCGGCCGCAGCCGCACGCCTGCTTCATCCAGGGCGTCTCCGACGATCTGGTGAGCGAGGGCGGCATCATGGACCTGTGGGTCCGCGAGGCGCGTCTCTTCAAGTATGGCTCCGGCACGGGCTCGAACTTCTCGGCGCTGCGAGGCGAAGGCGAGCGCCTGTCGGGCGGCGGCCAGTCCTCCGGCCTGATGTCCTTCCTCAAGATTGGCGACCGGGCGGCGGGCGCCATCAAGTCCGGCGGCACGACGCGGCGCGCCGCCAAGATGGTCACCGTCGACATCGACCATCCCGATATCGAGGACTTCATCGCCTGGAAGATGCTGGAGGAGCAGAAGGTCGCGGCACTCGTCGCAGGCTCCCGTCTCGCCAACCGGCACCTCAACGCCGTGATGCGCGCCTGTCTCGACACCGAGATCGAGGGCAAGGCGGCGTTCGATCCCAGGCAGAACCCGAAACTGCGCAGCGAGATCGTGGCGGCGCGGCAGGCCGAGATCTCCGAGAACTACATCCAGCGCGTCATCCAGTTCGCCCGCCAGGGCTACCGCCACATCGAATTCCCGGCCTTCGACACCGACTGGCAGTCGGAAGCCTATATTTCGGTGTCGGGCCAGAACGCCAACAACTCCGTCCGCGTCACCGATGACTTCCTGCGGGCGGTCGAGGCCGACCGCGACTGGGCGCTCACCGCACGCACGACCGGCAAGACGGTCAAGACCGTGGCAGCGCGCGACCTATGGGATCGCATCGCCGAAGCGGCCTGGCATTCGGCCGATCCCGGCGTGCAATACGACACCACAATCAACGACTGGCACACCTGCCCGGAGTCGGGGCGCATCAACGCCTCCAACCCGTGCTCGGAGTACATGTTCCTCGACGATACGGCCTGCAATCTGGCCTCGCTGAACCTGATGCGGTTCCGCCAGACCGACGGTGCGCTCGATGTCGCCGCCCTCGAGCATGCCGCCCGGCTGTGGACCGTCGTCCTCGAGATCTCCGTGATGATGGCGCAGTACCCGTCGCGCCGGATCGCCGAACTCTCCTACCAGTACCGCACCCTGGGTCTGGGCTACGCCAACCTGGGCGCCCTCTTGATGGCGTCCGGCCTCGGCTACGACAGTGCCCGCGGCCGCGCCATCGCCGGCGCCGTGACCGCGATCATGACCGGTGCCGCTTACGCGGCTTCGGCCGAGATGGCCGGCCTGATGGGTGCCTTCCCCGGCTTCGCCGCCAATCGCGAGGCCATGCTCCGTGTCGTCCGCAACCATCGCCGCGCCGCCCATGGCGAGACCGACGGCTATGAAGGGCTGGCGATCGCGCCGGTCGCGCTGGATGCCGGCAATTGCCCCGGCGCCCCCCTCGTCGCGGCAGCCCGGCGGGTCTGGGATCGCGCCCTGGAACTTGGGCAACGCCACGGCTTCCGCAATGCCCAGGTTTCCGTCATCGCGCCCACCGGCACCATCGGCCTGGTGATGGATTGCGATACCACCGGCATCGAGCCCGACTTCTCGCTGGTCAAGTTCAAGAAACTGGCGGGCGGCGGCTATTTCAAGATCATCAACCAGACAGTCACGCTGGCGCTGCAGACCCTGGGCTACGACGCCGGCACCATCGACCGGATCGTGGCCCATGCCGTCGGGCGCGGCTCGCTCAAGGGCGCGCCGGCCATCAACCATGAGACGCTGGCCGCCCGCGGCTTCGATGCCGAGACGCTGGCGCGGGTGGAAAAGGCGATCGTCACCGCCTTCGACATCCGCTTCGCCTTCTCGCGCTACACACTTGGTGACTCGTTCTGCCGGAACATCCTCGGCCTCGACGATGCCGCGCTCTCCGACTCCAAGCTCGACGTCCTGGCCTGCCTCGGCTTCTCGAGGAGCGACATCGCCGAAGCAAACATCCACGCCTGCGGGACGATGACTCTCGAGGGCGCACCCGGTCTCAAGCACGAACATCTTCCGGTGTTCGATTGTGCGAATCCCTGTGGACGAGATGGCACGCGCTGCTTGTCTGCGGAGAGTCATATACGCATGATGTCTGCAGCCCAGCCGTTCGTATCGGGCGCCATCTCCAAGACCATCAACATGCCCAATGAAGCTACGGTCGAGGATTGCCGCAAGGCCTATGAAATGTCGTGGAGGCTTGGCTTGAAGGCTAATGCGCTCTATCGCGACGGCTCGAAGCTTTCGCAGCCGCTCTCGGCGATGGCGCTCGGCGATGACAGGGCCGCCAACGACGACCTCGCCGAACGGTCGCCCGCCGCGCGCGCGCCGATCATCGCAGAGCGCATTGTCGAACGGATCGTCGAGCGCGAAGTGCGCGCTGGCCGCGAACGGCTGCCGCAGCGCCGCAAGGGCTATACGCAAAAAGCCAATGTCGGCGGGCACAAAGTCTATCTTCGCACCGGCGAGTACGAGGATGGCCGGGTCGGCGAGATCTTCGTCGACATGCACAAGGAAGGTGCTGCCTTCCGCAGCCTGATGAATAACTTTGCCATCGCGATCTCGATCGGCCTGCAGTACGGCGTGCCGCTCGAGGAGTTCGTCGAGGCCTATACCTTCACGCGCTTCGAGCCGTCCGGCCTGGTCGAGGGCAACGACGCCATCAAGATGTCGACGTCGGTGCTCGACTATATCTTCCGCGAGCTGGCGATCTCCTATCTCGGACGCAACGACCTGGCCCACGTCGAGCAGGCCGACCTCAGGCCCGACGGTCTCGGCCGCGGCGAAGTGCAAGGCGAGCTGCCGGGCTCCGGGACGGATGCCGCCAATGCGGCTGCCGCCGCCGTGAGCCGCATCGCCAGCGTCGGCTACGTGCGCAGCAATCTTTACGTGTTGAATGGCCGAACGGCCGGCAATGTCGCGATCGCTTCCGAGCTGATCGCCGCCGGCCCCGTGCCCACAGGACTGACGGACGGCTCAGCCGTCGCTTTGGCGTCAAACGCCCAGGTGGCCGCCGTTGGCGTCGCGATCGGAGAGGCAGCTTCTTCTGCCCTTGGCTTCACCCTCGAGGCGAAGCTCAAGGGATTTGAAGGGGATGCCTGTCCGGAGTGCGGCAACTTCACCATGGTCCGCAACGGGACGTGCCTGAAATGCACGACCTGCGGCGGCACCACTGGCTGCAGTTGACGCGTGTGACGAAGCGTACCCCGCGTAAGGCGAGGAACCCGCGGTTGGGAACCTCAAAGCTAACCATAGGAGACAGTTATGGCTGCTAAGAAAAAGGCTGCTAAGAAGAAGGCTGCTAAGAAGAAGAAGCAGTAGACAGGAAAGGGCGTAGGCCAAAGTTTACTTTGGCCCCTCTAACCAAACGCCTTTCGGCTTCCGCGTGGGCGCCCTCACGGGCCCCACCGGAAGCCACCTTCAGAAGACGAGCATCAATTGCCAACGCGACATCTCCGCTTGCGGGGATGGAAAGGCGAAACTGAATAGCGTCCGGCGACCTCGGTCTGCCGGACTCTTTTTTTGTCCGCCTTGAAGGCGGCCATATTCCCCTCTACATAGCGGAATATGGATACTGACCAGTCAGTCAATACCAACGAGACGACGCTCCGGACCCGCCGGCCGGAGGATCGCGCGCCCGAAATCGCCCGGGCAGCGCTGGAACTGTTCGTTACCCGGGGCTTTGCCGCCACCAAGCTCGAGGATGTGGCCAAGGCGGCGTCGGTCAGCAAAGGCCTCCCCTACCTTTACTTCAAGAACAAGGAAGAGCTCTTCAAAGCGGTGATCACCGAGGCGATCGGCGGCCCGCTCGCCGAAGCTACCGATATGATCGGCCGCTTCGACGGAACGAGCGAGGACTTGTTGCGTGAACTCGTCGCCGGCTTCCGCGCCTTCGAGGAAAGTCCCGCCGGTGGCGTCATCAAACTGATCCTGGCCGAGGCCGGCAACTTCCCCGACGTCGCACGCTTCTTCTGCACGCACTTCGACCTCCGGGGCCGCGAACTCTTCGCCCATGCGCTCCGACGCGGCGTGCAACGCAAGGAGTTCGGGCCGATCGCAGATATCGAGACCACCGCGGTCATCCTCGTGCAGCCGCTCGCCATGTTCTCCGTCTGGAAACGCTCGCTCGCGCCGTTCGACACGACCAACCGGCTGAGCAGCGACCAGTTCTACGCAGCCTACCTCGACTTCATTTTCAAAGGGCTTCGGCCATGACAACTCGCCGCACCATCATTATCGTCGCCGCCGTCGCGACCGTCGCCCTGGCGGCCGGCGGCATTGCCTGGAAGAGCGGCCGCGGCGTGTCGGCCCAAGTCGCAGGAGCCACTCAAACCGGCAAGCCGGCCGGGCAAGTCATTGAGCTGATCCCGGTCGAGCTTCATACGATCAGCCCGCGGGGCCTCGTCGATACCGTGCGTTTCACCGGCACGACGCAGCCGGTCGACCAGACGATCGTGAAGGCTCGCGTCCCCGGCCGCCTCGCCGAAGTCCTGGTCCGCGAAGGCGACAAGGTGACCAAGGGGCAGGTGCTGGCCCGTTTTGAAGAGGCCGAGCTTCAGTCCAAGGTCAACGAGCGCCGCTCGGCCCTCGATGCCGCCCGCGCCGACGCCCGCTGGACCTCGCGCGACCGCTCGGACAAGGAGTCGCTCGCCTCGCGCAACATCGTCTCGCAGTCCGCCGCCGATCTGGCGCGCGCGACGGCCGAGAACAGGTCTTCCATGGTCGCCGTCGCCGAGGCTCAGCTCGAAGTCGCCATGAGGAACCTGGGCGACGCCCAGGTGGTGGCGCCGTTCGACGGCGTAGTCGGCGAACGCCTGGCCAACCAGGGCGAGTCGCTGCCGGTCGACGGCAAGATCCTGGCGCTGCTCGACACCAGCCACGTCGAGATCGCGGCCCAGATGCCCGCAGCCGATGTCGTGCGCCTGCGCGTCGACCAGCCCGCCACCGTCACGCTCGAAGGTTTCGGTGACCGCTCCTTCAATGGACGCATCACACGCATCAGCCCGACGACCCAGGCAGGCTCGCGTTCGATCCCGGTCTATGTCGTGATCGTCGACCGGCACGAGGCGCTGCGTGGCGGCCTGTTTGCCATGGGCATCGTCAACGTCCAGGAAAAGAGCCATGCGCTGGCGGTGCCGGCATCGGCGATGCGCAAGGACGACCAGGGCGACTTCGTCCTTACCATCGAGAACGGCGTCCTGGTGCGCAAGCCCGTGGGCGCGGTGCGCACCTGGTCGCGCGGCGAGCTGGTCGAGGTGAAGGGCCTCGAAACGGGCATGCAGATCGTCTCCGCTCCCCTGCCCGGCCTCAAGGCGGGACAGAGGGTCAAGGTCATCGAGACCAAGTAGGCGCCCGGCGATGAAGCTCACCCAGATCGCCGTCGACAATCCGGTCTTCGCCACCATGATGATGGTGGCGTTGCTGGTGATGGGCCTGTTCTCCTACCGCCAGCTCGGCGTCGACCAGTTCCCCAACGTCGACTTCCCGATCGTCGTGGTCACCACGGAATATCCCGGCGCTTCGCCCGAGACCGTCGAGACCGAGATCAGCCGCAAGATCGAGGAATCGGTCAACGCCATCGCCGGCCTCAAGACGCTGACCTCGCGCTCGCTGGAAGGCCGCTCGATCGTCGTCGCCGAGTTCGATCTCTCGGTGCAGTCGTCGTACGCCCTGCAGGACGTGCGTGAGAAGGTCCAGCAGGTCCGCGCCGCCTTCCGGCCGGAGATCAAGGAGCCGCTGATCCAGCGCTTCAATCCCGACGACCAGCCGATCGTATCGATCGCCGTGCGCTCCGACATCCGCTCGGTGCGCGACCTGACGACGCTCGCCGACCAGCTCATCGTCAAGCGCCTGCAGACCGTGCGCGACGTCGGCCGCGCCACCATCGCCGGCGGCGTCAAGCGCCAGATCAACATCCAGCTCGATCCCGGCCGCATGCATTCGCTGCGGGTCGGCGTCAACGACATCATGCGGGCGATCCGCGACGAAAATCAGAACTTCCCGGCCGGCAACGTCGCCCGCGGCAACGACGACCGCATCATCGAGGTCACCGGCCGTGTCACAGAGCCCGGCAACTTCGCCGACCTGATCGTGGCTCGCCGCGGCCTCGCCCCCGTCTACCTGCGCCAGGTCGCGACCGTGGTCGACGGCCAGCAGGAGCTGGAGAGCATCGCCACCCAGAATGGCGAGCGGGCGTTGGCCATCGACGTGGTCAAGACGCAGGGGGCGAACACCATCGAGGTCGCTCGCGGCGTGCGCCATGCCGTGGCCGAGCTTCAGGCCGCCGTTCCGCCCGACGTGAAGCTCGAGATCGTGCGCGACAGCTCGCGCGGCATTCAGAATTCCGTCAGCAACGTCCAGCAGACTATGGTGGAGGGCGGCTTGCTCACCATCGCCATCGTGTTCCTGTTCCTGCATTCCTGGCGCAGCACGGTGATCACCGGCCTGGCGCTGCCCATTTCGGTGTTCGGCGCCTTCATGGTGATGGCGGCGTTCGGCTTCACGCTGAACGTGCTCACCCTGATGGCGCTCAGCCTCGCCATCGGCATCCTGATCGACGACGCCATCGTGGTGCGCGAGAACATCATGCGCCATATCGGCTTCGGCAAGACACATCGCCAGGCTGCCATCGACGGCACCAACGAAATCGGGCTGGCAGTGCTGGCGACCACCTTCTGCATCGTAGCCGTGTTCCTGCCCGTGGCCTTCATGGGTGGCATCATCGGCCGCTTCTTCTTCCAGTTCGGCGTCATGGTCTCGGCAGCGGTGCTGATCTCGCTGTTCGTGTCCTTCACGCTCGACCCGATGCTGTCGGCCATCTGGTACGACCCGCAGGCGCACGGCAACGGCCGCTTCGCCCGCATCGTGAACGGGGCCCAGGACCGCGCCAACGGCGTCTACAGGGCAGTTCTTGGATGGTCGCTGCACTGGCCCAAGCTCACCCTGCTGATCGCGCTCGGCACCTTCCTCGGCAGCTTCGCCCTGCCGAAATACATCGGCTTCGAGTTCGTGCCCCAGGCAGACCTCGGCGAGCAGGTCGTGAGCATAGAAACCCCGATCGGCTCGTCGCTCGAATATACGACGGCCAAGCTCAACCAGGTCGACGCCGCGGTGCGGGAGTTTCCCGAGGTCGCCTACACCTACGGCACGGTCAACACCGGCTACGCCAACGGCAAGAACCAGGCGAGCCTCTATCTCCGCCTGAAACCCATCAAGGAGCGCAAGCGCTCGCCCGAGCAGCTCGCCCAGCCGATCCGCGAACGGCTGGCCGGCATTCCCGGCGTCCTGGTGTCGATCAACATTCCCGGCGGGCCTGGCGGCGGCGTGCAGAAGCAGCTCCAGCTCTCGCTGCAGGGGCCCGACACCGCCGTCCTCGACACGCTGTCGCAGGAAGTCATGCGCCGCGCCGCGGCCATTCCCGGCATGGTCGATCTCGACCGCAACCTGAAGGGCGCCAAGCCGGTCTTGTCGGTGCGGCTCCGCCGCGACGCCGCCTCCGATCTTGGCCTCGGCTCCGCCCAGGTCGCGCAGTCGCTGCGGCCGCTGTTCGCCGGCGACGAGACCAGCCTGTGGCGGGCGCCGGACGGCGAGAACTACCTCGTCATGGTTCGCCTGCCGGTCGACGAGCGCACCGGCGTGGCCGATTTGCAGCGCATCTGGTTCACGGCCGGCATCGAGCCGAACGGCCTGCCGCGCATGGTGCACATCGCCCAGATCGCCGACATCATCGACGACGTCGGCGCCTCGCAGATCAATCGCCGTGACCTCAACCGCGAGGTCCAGATCACTGCCAACGTCTCGGGACGGTCCTCGGGCGAGGTCAGCAGCGACCTGCAGAAAATCCTGGCCGAGACCAAGCTGCCGCCCGGTTACCGCTTCGTCTTCGGCGGCTCGACCAAGGACATGGCCGAAAGCGCGGCCTATGCCGGCCAGGCGTTGCTGCTCGCGGTCATCCTGATCTACCTGATCTTGGCCTCGCAGTTCGGCAGCTTCCTGCAGCCCGTGGCCATCATGATGTCGCTGCCGATGTCGCTGATCGGCGTTTTCCTGGGACTGCTGATCGCCGGCACGACGCTCAACATCTTCAGCGCGATCGGCTTCATCATGCTGATGGGCCTGGTCACCAAGAACGCCATCCTGTTGGTCGATTTCTTCAACCAGGCGCGGGCCCGCGGCACCCCGGTCAACGAGGCCCTGCTCGAGGCGGGCACGATCCGGCTCAGGCCCATCCTGATGACCACGCTCGCCATGGTGTTCGGCATGATGCCGCTGGCGCTTGGCCTCGGCGAAGGCGCCAGCCAGCGCGCGCCGATGGCCCACGCGGTGATCGGCGGCCTGATCAGCTCGACCCTCCTCACCCTGGTCGTGGTGCCGGTCATGCTCATCTATATCGAGCGGGTCGGCGCCTGGACTAAAAAGCATTTCAGCCGCTCCGCCGACGACGTCGCTCGCACACACAAACCCGCCGAGTAAACGCGTGGGGCGGTTTTCGGTCCGTCCTGGCACGAATCGCGCTATGCTCGGGTCATGCCCGATGACTCCCCCACGATCGGCCTGCGTGTCGTCGACACGCTTGGCGCGGTCGATCCCCTGCAATGGGACGCCTGCGCGCTGGCGCCAGGCTCGGGCGGCAATCCGTTCCTGAGCTACCGTTTCCTGAAGGCGTTGGAGGATTCGAAATCGGTCGGCCGGCGCACCGGCTGGCAGCCGCAGTATCTGCTGGCGGAGGATGGCGGCGGCGGGCTGCTGGGCGCGGTGCCGCTCTACGTCAAGAGCCACTCGCAGGGCGAGTACATCTTCGATCACGGATGGGCACAGGCTTTCGAACGCGCCGGCGGCCGCTATTACCCCAAGCTCCAGGCCGCGATCCCCTTCACCCCGGTGCCCGGGCCGCGCCTGTTTGCCCGGCCGGGGCCCCTCGCCGAGGGTGTGCGCGATGCGATGATCGAGATGCTGGCCAAGATCGCCGGCGACAACGGCATCAGCTCGGTCCACGTCACCTTCTGCACCGAAGACGAGTGGAAGCGCTTCGGCGAGTACGGCTGGCTACTGCGGCTGGGGCAGCAGTTCCATTGGCGCAACGAAGGCTACAAGAGCTTCGACGATTTCCTCGGCGCCCTCTCCTCACGCAAGCGCAAGTCGATCCGCAAGGAACGCGAAGCGGTGCGCCGCGAGAGCCTCACCATCCGGGCCTTGAGCGGCGACGACATCAAACCCGAGCACTGGGACGCCTTCTTCGCCTTCTACATGGACACCGGTGGACGCAAGTGGGGCACGCCCTACCTGACGCGCGCCTTCTTCGACATCCTGGGAAGCACCATGGCCGACAAGGTGGTGCTGGTCATGGCCGAGGCCGACGGCCGGCCGGTCGGCGGCGCGCTCAATCTCAAGGGCGATGACACGCTCTACGGTCGCTACTGGGGCTGCCTGGAAAGCCACGCCTTCCTGCATTTCGAGGCCTGCTACTACCAGGCGATCGATTATGCCATCGCACACGGGATGCAGCGGGTCGAAGCCGGCGCGCAGGGCGACCACAAGATCCAGCGCGGCTATCTGCCGGTGCCGACCTACTCGGCGCACTGGATTCCCGACGCCGCCTTCCGTCGTGCGGTCGACGACTACCTCAGCCGCGAGCGGCCGGCGGTCGAGCAGGAGATCGAAGGCTTGATGCAGTTCTCGCCGTTCAAGAAAGAGAACGATTAGCCGTCACTTCTTGTCGACCATGAGGACGCCGAGGAAAAAGATCACGAAGAAGATCAACTGCTCCGTCATCCCCAACGGCGCCTGCCAACCGATCTTGTCGACGATAAAGAGGGCGACCCAGAATACCGCGGTGGCGAGCACCGCGGCGCGAAGGGCCACCCAGAGCGGCCGGAAAGCGCTCACTCAGCCAGCACCGGCTCTTGGCTGGCCGGCGGCAACTCCCCACGCTCTGGCGGCAGGAACTCGAAGGCAAGCTTGGCGGCATCGCCCTCGCCTTCGATGTCGACCAGCACGGTGCCGCCCTTCGACAGCTTGCCGAACAGAACCTCCTCGGCCAGCGGCTTCTTGATGTGCTCCTGGATGAAGCGGCCGAGCGGCCGGGCGCCGAACGTCCGGTCGTAGCCCTTCTCGGCCAGCCAGCGGCGGGCACCGTCGCTCAGTTCGATGAAGACCTTGCGATCGGCAAGCTGGACCTCGAGCTCGGCCACGAACTTGTCGACGACACGGCCCATCGATTCGGGACCAAGGCTCGCGAACTTGATGATGGCGTCGAGCCGGTTGCGGAACTCCGGCGCGAACATCCGGTTGATGGCTTCGTCGTCCTCGTCGTGCCGCTGCTCGCGACCGAAGCCCAACGCCGGCTTGGCGATGTCGGCGGCGCCGGCATTGGTCGTCATGCACAGGATGACGTTGCGGAAATCCACCGTCCGGCCGTTATGGTCGGTGAGCTTGCCGTAGTCCATCACCTGCAGCAGGACGTTGAACACATCAGGATGCGCCTTCTCGATCTCGTCGAACAACACGACGCAGTGCGGATGCTGGTTGACCTTGTCGGTCAGCAAGCCGCCCTGGTCGAAGCCGACATAGCCCGGCGGCGCACCGATCAGGCGGGAGACGCTGTGGCGCTCCATGTACTCCGACATGTCGAAGCGGATCAGCTCGAGGCCGAGCAGTCGCGCGAGCTGGCGGGTGACTTCGGTCTTGCCGACGCCGGTCGGACCGGCCAGCAGATAGCTGCCGATCGGCTTCTCCGGTGCCCTGAGGCCGGCGCGCGCCAGCTTGATCGAAGCGGCAAGATGCTCGATCGCCCGATCCTGGCCGAACACGACGGTCTTGAGGTCGCGGTCGATGTTGCGCAGCAGCTCGGCATCGTTCTTGGAGACGCTCTTGGGCGGGATGCGCGCGATCTTGGCGACGATCTCCTCAATATCCGTCACCTCGATCGTCTTCTTGCGCTTATCGGGCGCAACCAGCATCTGGGCGGCGCCGACCTCGTCGATCACGTCGATCGCCTTGTCAGGCAGCTTGCGGTCGTGGATGTAGCGTGCCGACAGCTCGACAGACGCCTTGATGGCGTCGTCGGTGTAGGCAACGTTGTGATGCTTCTCGTAGACCGGCTTCAGCCCCCGCATGATATCGATGGCATCCGAGACAGAAGGTTCGGCAACGTCGATCTTCTGAAAGCGGCGGACCAGGGCGCGGTCCTTCTCGAAGTGGTTGCGGTATTCCTTGTAGGTCGTCGAGCCGATGCAGCGCAGTTCACCCGACTGCAGCGACGGCTTCAGCAGGTTCGAGGCATCCATCGAGCCGCCCGACGTGGCGCCGGCGCCGATAATGGTATGGATCTCGTCGATAAACAGCACCGAGTTGGGCTTCTTCTTGAGCTCGCCCAGCACCGCCTTCAGCCGCTCCTCGAAGTCACCGCGATAGCGCGTGCCGGCCAGCAAGGCGCCCATGTCGAGCGAATAGATGACCGACTCGCGCAGAACTTCCGGCACTTCGCCGTCGACGATCTTGCGCGCCAGCCCTTCGGCGATGGCGGTCTTGCCGACGCCGGGCTCGCCGACATAGAGCGGATTGTTCTTGGTGCGGCGGCACAGCACCTGGATGGTGCGCTCGACCTCGTACTCGCGCCCGATCAGCGGATCGACGCGGCCGTCGCGCGCCTTCTGATTGAGATCGACGCAATAGGCGGCCAGGGCCTCGTTGCCCTGCTTGGCGGCGGCCTCGCCGCCGCCCTCCTCCTCGGAGCCGCTGACGCGGCGGGTGCGGGCGCGGCCCGGAACCTTGGCCTTGCCATGGCTGATGTAGTCAACCGCGTCGAGCCGGGTCATGCCCTGGTTCTCGAGGAACGACACGGCGTGGCTGTCACGCTCCGAGAACAGCGCGACCAGGACGTTGGCGCCCGTCACCTCGTTGCGGCCCGACGACTGGACGTGGACGGCGGCGCGCTGAACCACGCGCTGGAAGCCGGCGGTCGGCAGCGGCTCGCTCGGCGACTGGGTGACGATGCCCTTGAGGCGGTTGTCGACGAAGGTCTCGAGATCGTGCCGCAGGCGGTCGATGTCGACGCCGCACGACTTGAGGACGGGCATCGCGTCCTCATCCTCCGTCATCGACAGGAGCAAGTGCTCCAGCGTCGCGTATTCGTGCCTGCGCTCGCCGGCGAGGCCGAACGCGCGATGGAGTGACTTCTCGAGGTTCTTGGACAGCATGGACATCGGACCACCTCGACGGAAAAACGAACTACTCTTCTTCGAACTACTCTTTCTCCAAGGTGCACTGGAGAGGGTGCTGGTTTTTGCGGGCGTAATCCACCGTTTGCGTCACCTTCGTCTCGGCGATCTCGTAGGTGTAGACGCCGCAGATGCCGACGCCCTTCTGATGGACGTGCAGCATGACCTGGGTCGCCTCGTCGCGCGTCTTCTGAAAGATGTGCTGCAGCACGTCGACAACGAATTCCATCGGGGTGTAGTCGTCGTTCAGCATCAGCACCTTGTACATCGACGGCTTCTTGGTCCGCGTCCGGGTGAGCGTGAGCGCGCCGGTTCGCCCGTCCCCGGTGCGTCCGTCATTGTCGCCGTTCCCGTCGTCGCGCCGCGGCGGGCCACCCGGCGGATCCCCGCCCGGCGGTTCCTTGGGACCGCCCAGCCGGTCGTCCTCGAGGCGCCATTCGCATGCGGTACGCGCAGAGACCATCGTCGGGTTCGAACTCCTGGTGAAGACGCCTTCCAATTATATAGGGAGCGCAAACGCTTTCGCTACCTCGGCCTCAGCCCATCCTTCCCCACCACCAGGATCCAGCGGTTGGCGCTGCCGGCGTGATACATCGGCGCGTTCCAGTCGCGGCGGAGTTCCGAGGGTTCCAGCTTGCGCGGCCGGTTGACCGGCACCGGCACGGCATCCCAGGCAAAAAGCCGTTCCGCGAACTTCACGTTGGCGAATCCGTCGGTCGGGTAGTGATAGGCTTGGAATCCCCAGACGCCGTTGCGGCACGAGGCGACGGTCCACCAGAAATCGTTGTCGGGCAACTTCAGCCCGTCGCGCGGCGGGCCGAAGGCCGCACTTGCCTCCAACAACCCCAGCAATTCCCGGGTTTCGTCGACATTTAGGAGGCGCTCGCCGCGCTTCATGGTCCACGGGCTCAGCACGTCGCCGGCTTTGCCGATCGTCAGACTGCTGACGCTGCCCTGGTCAGCCAGCACGCCGATGTTCATGCCGGCGAAGCCGTCCGGCTGCAGGAAGATCTCATAGGTCCGGACCTGCTCCTCGTAGAGGGCATTGTAGATCAGGCGGAGGCGGTTCCGGCCGCCCGGCTTGCAGGCTTCCCGGATATCGCTGGCGCCGACATAGGCGAACCAGTTCCAGCTGCGCGCGACCGGCTGCTCGACGTTGCGGTCGGCCCGCTGAGCCGAAGCGCTGCCGGCGACAATAAGCGCCACACCGACCGTTGCCGTGACTATCCACTTCATCGGAGCCCATCCTACAGCGTTCAATGCAGTTTCCGAACCAACTTGGGCGGGAGCACGGCGGAGAAAGTTGCATAACCCCACAAACTTTAGTAACCTCCGAGGAATTGGCCCTAACACGTTGTTGGGCCACAAGAATATTGACATAAATATAATGGCATAACTGACGATGACTTTTCCCCTCAAGCGCATCGCGGTCAGCCTCTCCTGGCTTGCCGTCGGCCTTCTTTTTGTTGGCGCGACCATGGTTCCGTCGGACGCCGATGCCCAGTCGGCCTCGACCAAGCGCGCGGCGCCGCCGTCCAAGTCGCGCACCGCGCCCAAGAATTTCGCCCACAACCCCTCGCCCTGGGTGCCCAATCCCTCGGTTTCCGGCAAGAGCGCCTATCTGATCGTCGACGCGACCAGCGGCCGTGAAATCTCCTCCGACCAGGCCGACGAGCTTCGCCATCCGGCATCGCTCACGAAGCTTATGACGATCTACCTCACCTTCTCGGCGCTCGATTCCGGCCGGCTGGCATTGGGCGATTCACTGCCGGTGTCGTCCAACGCCCTCAACGCGCCGCCGACCAAGATGGGCCTGACGCCCGGTGGATCGGTCAGCGTGCGCGACGCCACCATGGCCCTCGTCACTCGCTCGGCGAACGACGCCGCCGTCGTCCTGGCCGAGGCGCTGGGCGGCGACGAGCAGAACTTCGCCCGCCTGATGACCCAGCGGGCGCGCCAGCTCGGCATGACGTCGACCGTGTTCCGCAACGCTTCGGGCCTGCCCCACCGCGAACAGGTCACGACGGCGCGCGATCAGGCCCGGCTCGCCAACGCCCTGATGCGCGAATATCCACACTACTATGCGGTGTTCGCCATTCAGAGCTACACCTACCGCGGCCGACCGCTCGACAATCACAATCGCATGCTCGGCAGCTACGAAGGTGCCGACGGCCTGAAGACCGGCTACACCGCCGCCTCCGGCTTCAATCTCGTGATGTCGGCGATGCGCGACAACCGCCGGCTGATCGGCGTCGTGATGGGCGGCGAGAGCGCCAGCCGCCGAGACCGCCAGATGGCCGACCTGATGGACCGCGGCTTTGCCAGCGCCCAGTCAATGGGCCTCTCGCCTTGGACCTCGATCCGCAAGCCACCGTCGGCCCGCTACAGCGCCGCCCAGTTCGTGCCGGGTGCCCCCATCCAGGAGAGCACGCGCGCCGTCGTGGCCAAGGCCGAGCCGTCTCCCCCTCCCGCAGCGACACCCCAGGCCCCCACGGCCGCCCGCGTCGCCGGCCCGGCCGTTCCCACGCCGGCCGCACCGGAGAATCCGTCGCTCGGAAGCTGGGTGATCCAGGTTGGTTCGTTCAACGAACCGCAGGCCGCCCAGCTCGCCCTCGAGCGCGCGACCTCCGCACTGCCCAGCGCCATGCGTTCGAATGCCAGCGCGGCCATCGACGAGATCCAGATGGCAACCAAAGTCTTCCACCGGGCGCGACTGACCAACCTCTCGCAGGAGCAGGCGGTCGACGGCTGCAAGCGCCTCGAGAAGCAGAAGATTTACTGCTCGCCGCTGCAGATCACTGCCTGGAATACACCGGGCGCGCGCTGAAGGCGCGGCGCAGGCGCGCCGCGAAGGGCCGCTTGTGACGGCGCTGCCAGAGCGCCAGATTCCATAGTTCGCGGCTGGGCTGCAGGCGGCTATCGCGATAGCCCTTGCCGCTCTCGACGATCGGTTCGAACACCGACACGGTGACGAGCCTTCCCAGCGATCGGACTTTTAGCGGAACGACCCGATAACCCGGCCCCTCATAAGCCGAGAGATAGCCCACGTCGCGGGCGCTAAGGCCACCGACGATCACGCCAACTACCTGACCGCGGGGATCCTCGACGACCACGGGATAGCTGGCGCCCTTGGCGCGAAACCTCGAATGCCCCAGCAGGCTGGCCGGCGCATAAGCAGTCGGCGGTAGCCGCCGCCCGAGAACGAGCGCGGTGACGTCACGATCGAGAAGCGTTCCGTAGAAGAAGAATCGCATCAATGATGGCCGTCCGCTGCATCGTCCGGCAGGTTGACGCCGCTCGCCGCCAACGCCGCCTTGAGGTCGACCATCAACCGCTGCAGGCCCGCCTCGTCGGCGGCCTCGCAGCGCGCCACCAGCACAGGCTGGGTGTTCGATGCACGCAGCAGCCACCAGCCGTCCTTGGTGCTCACGCGCACGCCGTCGATGTCGGAGAGCTTGGCGCCGGCCTTCAGGAGCCGCGCCTTGACCTCCTCGACGACACCGAACTTGCGGTCGTCGGCGCAGTCGAAGCGCAGCTCCGGCGTGTTCACCGGCTGCGGCAGCGCATCGCGCATGTCGGCCAGGCTTTCGCGGCTGTTGGCCACGATGTTGAGCAGGCGCAGTCCGCAATAGAGCGCATCGTCAAAGCCATAGAAGGTGTCGGCGAAGAAGACATGGCCGCTCATCTCTCCGGCCAGCGGCGAGCCGATCTCGGCCATCTTGCTCTTGATCAGCGAATGGCCGGTCTTGAACATCATCGGCTTGCCGCCGGCCTTGGCGATCTCGTCGAACAGGACCTGGCTCGCCTTGACGTCGGCGATGATAGTGGCGCCGGGATGGGTCTTCAGCACATCGCGCGACCACAGCACGAGGAGCTGGTCGCCCCACAGGATGCGGCCTTGGCCGTCAACGGCACCGATGCGGTCACCGTCGCCGTCGAAGGCGATGCCGAGATCGCAGCCGCGCTTCTTCACCTCGGCGATGAGCTGCTCGAGGTTTTTCGGCACCGTCGGATCGGGATGGTGCGAGGGAAAGGTGCCGTCGACCTTCTCGTTCAGCACGAAATGCTCACCCGGCAGCTTGTCGACAACGGCGCGGATCGAGACGCCGACGGCGCCATTGCCGGTGTCCCACGCCACCTTGAGCTTCTTGCCCGGCTTCACGTCCTTCAGGAGCCGCGCCGCATAGTCGGCCAGGATGTCCTGCTTCCCGGCCTTGCCCTGCCCGCTTTCCCAGTCGCCCTTGCCCGCCATCACGCCCAGCGTCTGGATGTCGGCCCCGAAGAACGACTTCTTACCCATCATCATCTTGAAGCCGTTGTAGTCCGGCGGATTGTGCGACCCCGTGATCATGATGCCGCCGTCGGCGTCGAGGTGATAGACGGCGAAGTAGAGCATCGGCGTCGCGGCCAGGCCGATGCTGGTCACGTCGATACCGGCCGAGGTCAGCCCCTCGATGCAGGCCGCGGCGAGTTCGGGGGAACTCAGCCGCCCGTCATATCCCACGGCCACGTGCTTGCCGCCCTTGCGGCGGACCAGCGTTCCCAGCGTCCGGCCGATGGCGCGGGCGTCGGCGGCGTGCACGGTGTCGCCCACGATGCCGCGAATGTCGTACTCGCGAAGGATGCTGGTATCGAACTTGTGTGCCATCTGGCTCATGAAAGGACTCCCAAGAAGCGTTGATGTCTAGGCGCGCGGCTGGGGACGGCCAATGCCCTCGTAGGCGAAGCCCAGCCCGCGCATCTCGTCGGGATTAAAGATGTTCCGCAGATCAACGATGCGGGGTTGGCGCATCGCCTCCTTGAGTCGCCTGGGGTCGAGGCCGCGGAACTCATGCCATTCGGTGATGACGACCAGCACGTCGGCGCCGCTGGCCGCCTCGTAGGCGGTCCTCGCGAAGGCAACACCCGGCAGCATGCGGGCGGCCTCCTTCATTCCCTCGGGGTCGAATACGACGATCTTGGCACCAGCAGCGAGCAGGGCCGGCACGATGTCGAGCGAGGGCGCGTCGCGCATGTCATCGGTGTTGGCCTTGAAGGTGACGCCGAGCACGCCGATCGTCAGTCCCGACACCGAGCCGCCGCAGAAGTCGATGACCTTCCGGGCCATCCGCTTCTTGCGCGCATTGTTGACCTCGATCACCTGCTCGACGATCGTCTGAGGGGCGTTGGCCTCGCGCGCAGTGTAGGCCAGCGCCAGCGTGTCCTTGGGAAAGCACGATCCGCCGAAGCCCGGGCCGGGATGGAGGAACTTGCGGCCGATGCGGCCATCGAGCCCGATCCCGCGCGCCACGTCGTGGACGTCGGCGCCGACCTTCTCGCAGAGATCGGCTATCTCGTTGATGAAGGTGATCTTGGTCGCGAGGAAAGCGTTGCCCGCGTACTTGGTCACTTCCGCCGTCTCGATGTTGGTGAACACCATCGGTGTCTGGATCAGGTTGAGCGGCCGGTAGATCGCAGCCATCACGTCGCGCGCGCGCTGGCTCTCGACGCCGATCACGACGCGGTCCGGCTTCATGAAATCCTCGATCGCCGCGCCCTCGCGCAGGAACTCCGGATTAGAAGCGACGTCGAAATCCGTCGCCGGCCGGGTCTCGCGGATGACGCGGGCGACCTCGCGACCGGTTCCAACCGGCACCGTCGACTTGGTGACGACGACGGTGTAGCCGCGGATCGCATCGGCGATTTCGGCGGCCGCGGCGTAGACGTAGCTCAGGTCAGCATGACCGTCGCCGCGCCGGGTCGGCGTGCCGACGGCGATGAACACCGCGTCGGCGTTGCCCACCGCGTCGCCGAGATTGGTCCCGAAATCAAGACGGCCGGCACGGACATTGTCGGTGACGAGCTTGTCGAGCCCGGGCTCGTAGATCGGCATCTCGCCCTTGCGCAGGAGGGCGATCTTGGCCGCGTCCTTGTCGATGCACACGACATCGTGGCCGAACTGGGCAAAGCAGGCGCCGGACACGAGCCCGACATAGCCGGAACCGATCATGGCGATGCGCATGCGATCAGCCTTTCATCAAGCGTTCGATCAAGGCACGACTCTCGGCCTTGGTGTCCGTACGGCTGAGAGAGATCGCAATATTGGCCTCGAGAAACCCGAGGCGGCTGCCGCAATCGTAGCGCCGCCCGGTGTAGCGCAGGGCATGGAACGGCGATCGGCCGATCATCTTGGTCATGGCATCGGTCAGCTGGATTTCGCCGCCGGCGCCGGTCTCGTGATTATCGAGATGGTCGAACACCTCGGGCAACAGCACATAGCGTCCGATCAACGCCAGGGTCGATGGCGCCTCCTCGGGCTTGGGCTTCTCGATCATGCCGGCAATCTCGGCCAGTCCGTCTTTTTCGGCCTTCACCGCGGCGATGCCGTAGCTCTTGGTCTGCTCGCGCGGCACGTCCATCACGGCAACGACGCTGCCGCCGGTCTTCTCGTGCGCCAGAGCCAGCTGGCCGATGCAGCTCGGCGTATCGAGCGTAAGCTCGTCCGGCAGCAGCACGGCGAACGGTTCGCGGCCGATCCAGTGGCGCGCGCACCACACGGCGTGGCCTAGTCCCAACGGCTTTTGCTGGCGCGTGAAGACCGCATTGCCCGGCTTGATGGTGGCGCCCTGGGTCTCAGCGAGTTCCGGTGCCTTCTTGCGGCCCTCCAGCGTCATCTCGAGCTCGTAAGCGTGATCGAAGTGGTCCTCCAGGGACACCTTGTTGCGGCCACTGACGAACACGAACTCGTCGATCCCCGCTTGCAGGCACTCCTCCACCGCGTACTGGATGAGCGGCCGGTCGACGACCGTCAGCATTTCCTTCGGCATTGCCTTGGTGGCAGGCAGAAAGCGGGTGCCCAGTCCGGCGACCGGCAGAACGGCTTTGCGGACGCGCTGCGTCATGCTCATCGACCTCGTTCACGGCTAGGATATTGCGACGCAAAAGGTGGCGGTTGATGCCATGGTGATGCGGGCACTGGCAAGGTCACCCTCCGAGCAGGACGTCCTTGGCCCGATTGATGCGGGAGGCCAGGTCCGCAGTACCCCCGACGTCGGGGTGCATGCGCTGGATCAGGCGGCGATGAGCGGCCCGGATCTCGTCTGCGGTGGCGCCCTCCGCCAATCCCAGGACGGCCAGCGCCTCGTCGCGCGACATATCGGTGCGGGGTCCCGGCGGCGGCGGGCGATGGCTGTTGCGCCAGTGCCCGCCCAGCCGGCGATCGAGATAGGCTTCGAGCACTTTCAGGGAGTCGGCATCCGACGCACAATCGGCACGCAGCTCCAGCAACTCGGCGTCCGCCAGCGCGTCGAGCGTGCGGCCGGCGAAGCGGCCCGACAGCGCGGTGCCGCCGACATCTCCGGTCGCGTGGTCGATCCAGGCTTGGAGGAACACCGTGCGGACCTCGGTCCGCTGTCCGGTGCCGGGCGAACTGAACCCGCCGGACGGGCGGTGACGCGCCGCACGGGCAATCAGGGCCGCGATCACGACTCCCGCCAAGCCCATCAGCTCCGGCAGCAGGCCGGGCAGAAACCTGAGGCCGAAGATCAGCAGTCCGCCGACGCCGATCGCGCCAAGGACGACCAGGATCGGCCGCAGCAGCCGCGCGAGTGACGAGGGATTGGCGCGCAGGAACCAGGCGATGCCGAAGGCCACCGCCGCCAGCACGATGAGCGCCAGGAGGATCGCCGGCATGGCTCACTTCCGGGCGGGTGCCGGCACAGCGGGTGCGGGCGCCGTCGGCTGTGCCGGTGCTGATTGTCCTGGCGCCGGCTGCCCCGGTGCCTGCGACTGCGCCGCTTCCTGGCGCTCGCGCTGGATTTCGCGCCAGCGCGCGACGTTGCGATTGTGCTCAGGCAGGGTCAGGGCGAAGGCATGGCCGCCCTGCCCGTCGGCGACGAAGTAGATGGAACGGTCGCGCGCCGGGTTGGTCGCCGCGATGATCGAGGCGTGGCCCGGATTGCAGATCGGTCCCGGCGGCAGGCCGACGACATAGTAGGTATTGTACGGCGACGTCGACTGCAGATCGGCGCGGGTGAGTTCACGATTGAGCGGCCCCTTGCCGCCGGTAAGGCCGTAGATCGTCGTCGGGTCGCTTTCCAGTTTCATCCGCCGCCGCAGCCGGTTGATGAACACCGCGGCCACCTTGGCACGCTCAGCGGGAAGCGCGGTCTCCTTTTCGACGATCGACGCCAGCACCAGAGCGTCGCGGCGGTTCGCCAGCGGCAGGCCCGGGGCGCGCTTGCGCCAGGCCTCGTCCAGGGTCTTCTCCATGGCTTCCTTCATACGAAGCAGGAGCCCGTCCCGCGTATCGTCGCGTGAATAGAAGTAGGTCTCGGGCAGGAGATCGCCCTCCTTGAGGTCCAGCGTGATCTCGCCGGTCAGCGCCTCGATCTTGCGCACCAGCTCGATGACCTCCGAGGTCGTCACCCCCTCCGGCACGGTGAGGCGGCGCTGCACCACCTTGCCCGACTGCAACAAATCGACCAACGCCCGCATCGTGGTGTGTGCCGGGACCTCGTACTCGCCAGCCTTGATCGGCTTGGGTGCGGGATCGATCATCAGCGCGATACGGAACAGCCGCGCGTGGGAGATCACACCCTCCTCCTGCAGCACTTTGGCCATGGTCACGGGACCGGCGCCGCGCGGGATCACCACGTTCCTGGTCTTGTCCAAGGGGCCTGGAGCGTTGAGGAGCGTGTTCCCGAGGAACAGCGCGCCGCCCATCAGCGTCGCGAACATGGCGACGAAGAAGAGAACCCAACGGAAGTAGCTGAGCATCCTCAGCCCCTGGCGATCAAACGGGGCCGAAGATCAACGACGCGTTGGTGCCGCCGAAGCCGAACGAGTTGCTGAGCGCATTGCGGACCTTGCGCTGCTTGGCCTGCTTCGGCACCAGGTCGATGTCGCAGCCGTCGTCGGGCTCGTCGAGGTTGAGCGTCGGCGGCACGACCTGGTCGGTCATCGACTTGATCGCGTAGATCGCCTCGATGGCGCCGGCCGCGCCCAGCAGATGGCCAGTCGCCGACTTGGTCGACGACATCGAGAGCTTGTAGGCATCCTGGCCGAAGGTGCGCTTCACGGCACCGAGTTCGATGGTGTCGGCCATGGTCGACGTACCATGGGCATTCACATAGTCGATCTGGTCGGTGTTGAGCCGGGCACGCTTCAGCGCCGCCTTCATGGCGCGCATCGCGCCGTCGCCATCCTCGGAAGGCGCCGTGATGTGATAGGCGTCGCCCGAGAGGCCATAGCCGATGATCTCGGCATAAATCTTGGCGCCGCGCTTCCTGGCGTGCTCGTATTCCTCGAGCACCACGCAGCCCGCGCCCTCGCCCATGACGAAGCCGTCGCGCTTCTTGTCCCACGGCCGCGAGGCCTGGGTCGGCGTATCGTTGAAATCCGTCGAGAGCGCCTTGCAGGCATTGAAGCCCGCGATGCCGATGCGGCAGATCGCGGCCTCGGCGCCGCCGGCCACCATGACGTCGGCGTCCTCGAGCTGGATCAGGCGCGCGGCATCGCCCAGGGCGTGTGCCCCGGTGGCGCAGGCCGTGACGACCGAATGGTTCGGTCCCTTGAAGCCGTACTTGATCGAGACCTGACCGGAAACGAGGTTGATCAGTGCCGACGGGATGAAGAACGGGCTGACGCGACGCGGGCCCCGCTCCTTCAGGATCAGCGACGTCTCGTAGATGGTCTGCAGACCGCCGATGCCCGAGCCGATCATCACGCCGGTGCGGGTCAGCCCCTCTTCGTCCTGCGGCTTCCAGCCGGAATCCTCGACGGCCTGTTCAGCCGCCGCCAGGCCGAAGACGATGAACTTGTCGAGTTTGCGCTGGTCCTTCGGCGCGATGTAGGCGTCGACATTGAAATGTCCGTTCGCCTTGTCGCCCTGGGGCACCTCGCCTGCGATCTTGGTGGCAAGATCCGACGTGTCGAAAGCTTGGATCGAACGGATTCCCGACTCGGCGGCGATCAAGCGCCGCCAGTTGGTGTCGACGCCGTCACCCAACGGCGTCACCATTCCCATGCCCGTAACGACAACTCGCCTCATCGTCCGCCCTTCCTGCTACAGGAACCGGCGAAGATCAGGACTTCGCGTTGCCCTTGATGAAGCCGATGGCGTCACCAACGGTCTGGATCTTCTCGGCGGCATCATCGGGAATCTCGATGGCGAACTCTTCCTCGAACGCCATCACCAGCTCCACGGTGTCGAGGCTGTCGGCGCCCAGATCGTCGATGAACTTCGCATCTTCCTTCACCTGCGCCGCTTCGACGCCGAGATGCTCCACCACGATCTTCTTAACGCGCTCGGCAATGTCGCTCATTCTCTTGTCCTTCCCGTATTCTTCTCAAATCCGTTTCGCCGTAGGGGGCTGGCGATTTCCGGCGTTCCTAACATAGCTCCCCGGCCATTGGCTAGGGTCGAAAAGCCCACAGAATCAGGCACTTGTAGCCCTTATCCGATAGGCGGCCCGTCAAATCATCGCCATACCGCCGTTGATGTGTAACGTCTGGCCGGTGACGTAGGCTGCCTCTTCGCTTGCCAGATACACCACGCCGGCCGCGATCTCGTCGGGCGTGCCCAGCCGGTCAGCCGGCACCCGGCCAAGAATGCCCTTCTTCTGATCGTCGGTCAGCCCGTCGGTCATCGGCGTCGCGATGAAGCCCGGCGCCACGCAATTCACCGTGATGCCGCGAGAGGCGAGTTCCTGCGCCAGCGACTTCGACATGCCGATGAGGCCGGCCTTGGCGGCGGCATAATTGGCCTGGCCGGGGTTGCCGGTGACGCCCACGATCGAGGTGATGCTGATGACCCGGCCGAAGCGCCGTTTCATCATGCCGCGCATGACGGCGCGGGTGAGCCGGAAGGCGCCGGTGAGGTTCACCTGGAGCACCTTCTCCCATTCCTCGTCCTTCATGCGCATCGAAATGTTGTCGCGCGTGATGCCGGCGTTGTTCACCAGGATGTCGAGTTTGCCCATCGCTGCGTCGGCTTCCTTGGCGAGGCGATCGATGTCGGCTGCATCGTCCATCTTGGCGGCAACGACATGCGCCCGCTCGCCAAGCGACGCCTTGAGCTGCTCCAGCGCCTCGGCGCGCGTGCCCGACAGCGTGACGGTAGCGCCCTGCCGATGCAGCGCGCGGGCGATCGCGCCGCCGATGCCGCCGGAAGCGCCGGTGACGAGCGCTGTCTTGCCGCTCAGATCGAACATCGCCTTTCCTCCTCAGACTGTCTTCAGAAAGACTTCGATGTCCTGAGGCGCATTCAGGGCGAGGCCCGTCATGTCCTTGTCAATGCGCTTCACGAGGCCGGACAGCACCTTGCCCGTGCCGCACTCGACCAGCGCCTCGACGCCCTTCGACTTCATATACTGCACGCTCTCGCGCCAACGTACGAGGCCGGTCACCTGTTCCACCAGGCGCTGCTTGATCGCCGTCGGATCGCTGATCTCGGACGCCAGCACGTTGGCTATCAGCGGCACCCGCGGCGGCATCAACGTCACCTGCTCGAGCGCCGCCTTCATCGCATCGGCCGCAGGCTGCATCAGCGAACAATGGAAGGGCGCGCTCACCGGCAGCAGCATGCCGCGCTTGCAGCCGCGTGCCTTGGCCGCCTCGATCGCCCGCTCGACGGCGGCCTTGTGGCCGCTCACGACAACCTGTCCGCCGCCATTGTCGTTGGCGACCGCGACCACCTCGCCCTGCGCGGCCTCTTTGCAGGCCTCCTGGGCCGCCTCCAGCTCGATGCCGAGCAGGGCCGCCATGGCGCCGACGCCCACCGGAACGGCTTTCTGCATCGATTGTCCGCGCAGCTTCAGAAGCCGCGCGGCGTCTGCGACTTTCAACGACCCGGCTGCGGCCAGGGCCGAGTATTCGCCGAGCGAGTGGCCGGCGACATGGGAAGCCAGTGCCGACAGTGGCTTGCCGCCGTCCTTCTCGATGATACGCACGACGGCCAGGCTGACGGCCATCAGGGCCGGCTGGGCGTTTTCGGTCAGGACCAGGTCGCCTTCCGGCCCTTCCCGCATCAACTTGGACAGGTTCTGCTTCAACGCCTCGTCGACTTCACCGAAGACATCCCGGGCGGTGGCGAAGGCCGCCGCGAGGTCGGCACCCATGCCAACGGCCTGAGATCCCTGGCCCGGAAAGACGAAAGCCCGACTCATGCGCGATTTCCCCCTGATTTGACGCGAATTGGCGCAGTCATAACGGGGTACAAGATGCAGTCAAGACGCGCCGGGAACGGCTTGATTTCGAGCCGCAGGCCTGTATAACCCCCGTTCTTCGGGGCCTAAATCGGCCTCGATCTCCTTGCCGGTCCAAGCATTCTGCGAAGGGCCGGCTAGATCCGGGCGGTTGCCGGTCGACCTCATGCTCATTTCGGTGAGCGGGGCGCGACGAACTCCGGGTCACCAAACAGCCATAAGGAGCCGAAACTACATGGCACTTTACGAAAACGTCTTCATTGCGCGTCAGGATGTTGCCCAGACGCAGGTGGAGGCTCTCACCAACCAGTTCGCCGAGATCGTCACCGGCCTGGGCGGCACCGTCTCCAAGAAGGAGTATTGGGGCCTCCGTTCGCTGACCTACCGGATCAAGAAGAACCGCAAGGGTCATTATACCCTGCTCAACATCGATGCCCCCTCCGCCGCCGTGAAGGAGATGGAGCGCACGATGTCGATCAACGAAGACATCATCCGCTTCCTGACCGTCCGCGTCGACGCGCTCGAGGAGGTTCCTTCGGCCATCATGGTGCGCAGCGCCGAGAAGTCCGATCGTCCGGGTGGCGATCGCGGCGATCGCTGGGGCGATCGTCCGCCCCGCCGCGAACGTCCTCGCTTCGGCGATGAAGGCGGTGCGCCGCCCGTTGCCGCCGCCATCACGGGAGACGAAGAATGAGCGCCCAACGCCGTCCCTTCACACGCCGCCGCAAGAGCTGCCCGTTCTCCGGCGCCAACGCACCGGTCATCGACTACAAGGACGTGCGCCTTCTGCAGCGCTTCGTCTCCGAGCGCGGCAAGATCGTTCCCAGCCGCATCTCGGCGGTGTCGTCCAAGAAGCAGCGCGAACTCGCCCAGGCGATCAAGCGTGCGCGTTTCCTGGCGCTCCTGCCCTACCTCATCGCCTAGCCAGGGGATCGTATCATGCCGATGAACGTCATCCTGCTGGAGCGTGTGCCCAAGCTCGGTCAGATGGGCGATGTTGTGAAGGTGAAGCCCGGCTTCGCCCGCAACTTCCTGCTGCCGCAGAAGAAAGCGCTCCGCGCCACCAAGGACAACATCACCTACTTCGAATCGCAGCGTAAGACTCTCGAGGCCCAGAACCTCGAGCGTCGCGGGGAAGCTGAAGCCGTCGGTAGCAAGATGAGCGACCTCAAGGTCATCCTCATCCGCCAGGCGTCGGAAGCCCTGCAGCTCTACGGTTCGGTGACGTCGCGCGACATCGCCGACGGCGCCGTCGCCGCCGGCGTCAAGATCGAGCGCGGTCAGGTCGAACTCGACAAGCCGATCAAGAGCCTGGGCGCCCACAAGATCAAGGTCCACCTCCATCCCGAGGTCACGATCGAGATCACTGCCGTGGTCGCGCGTTCCGCTGACGAGGCCGAATTCCTCGCCAAGGGCGGCGCTCTGGTAGCCGAACACGAGCGCGCCGCGCTCGAAGCGGCCGACGCCGCCAAGCGCGCTGCCGATCAGGCAGCCGCGTTGTTCGAGGCCAAGTCTGCCGAGAGCGAGAGCGCCGAAGGCGAGACTGCCGAAGCTACGGCCGCCACCGAGGAAGTGCCGGCCGAAGAGAAGTAGAACGCGTGCCGTCCGGCACCGTGTCTCCGATTGAACGCATGCCATCGCTCCGCGGTGGCATGCGTTTTCTTTTGCGTAAGCTACCAGGGATCCGGTCATGATCTGGCGCCTGGGCGCGCTGGCGGTGGCCGGGGTCGTGGCGCTGCCGCTGCTCGGCGTCGCGTCGAGCCTTCTGACGTGGCAGGGCGAGTTGTGGCGGCACATTGCCGAGACGCAGCTTTCCGACATCATCGGCAACACAGTGGTCCTGCTGGTGGGCGTCGGCCTCGGCACGACGATCATCGGCGCCGGCACGGCCTGGCTGGTGACCATGTGCCGCTTTCCCGGCAGCCGGACACTGCAATGGGCGCTGCTGCTGCCCCTTGTAATGCCGACCTACATCATCGGCTACGCCTATGCCGACCTGCTGACCTTCGCGGGGCCGTTGCAGGGTGCGTTGCGCGGGGCGACCGGCTGGGGTCGCGGCGACTATTGGTTTCCGGACCTCGGTTCTGCTGCGGGTGTCGCCTTCCTCTTCACGCTCGTCCTCTATCCTTACGTCTATCTCGCAGCTCGGGCGGCGTTCCTCGCGCAGTCGCAGTCGCTCCTGGAGGCGAGCCGCATTCTGGGACACGGCCCGTGGCGGACCTTCTTCCGCGTCGGCCTGCCGCTCGCCCGCCCGGCAATCGCGGCCGGCCTGGCGCTTGCGCT
>CAMARK010000010.1 GCA_945860205.1 Reyranella massiliensis 521
CGCAGGCTGATCCTGGCGCCCGACGGCGTCACGTCTCCCCTCTCGCCCCCGCCCGCGGTCGACGACACCATGCTGAAGCTGCTGATCAAGGCGCATCTCTGGCGGCGGCGGATCGAGAGCGGCAAGGCCAGATCGATCACCGATCTGGCCGCCCAGGAGAAGGTGACCATCGCCTATGTCGGCAGGGTCTTGAACCTCACCTGCCTCGCGCCCGACATCGTCTCGGCCATTCTCGACGGACGTCAGCCACGCGGGCTCAGCGTCAACGCCATGCTCAAGGATGTGACGGCCGTCTGGGATCGGCAGCGCCAGGCGTGGGCGTTTCCAACGGGCTGAAGCGCGGTGTCGGGAGTGAAGGCATCCCCCGGAAACCGAAATACGTTGGCATCTTCGATGGAAACCCATCTTGAGCCAGAGCAACGAGGACGAGCCGTTGGCCAGCTTTACGGGTGGACTCGAAAAGCTTCAACAAGCTGGCAGCGATTACCGCTCCTGCGCACGGCACCAGAGATTGTCCAGCCTACACGACAGAGCTTGGTCACCTTATCGGGCAGTGTGATCGGTCCATAATTTCCACGGCCGTCTACATCCTCCAGCCAAACGCGGCCTGATTCTATTTTGGTGATCGCGAAATACCCTTCGATGTCTGAGTCGCGTGGCTCATGCCGACCGGATGTCAAATCGTAAAGAAGCATCGAGAGCTTTTCCGCGACAGGTAAATCGCGCACCGCATCGGCCCCTTGCTCGATTGCCAGGTCGGCATCATCGCTTTTGACATACCCCTGCTCAACGAGCCACTTCGCCAGCTTCTTCATGACGGTGCCGGATGACCGCAATGTATCAGCACCGGCAATGACCTTGTTGACCATGAAATAGTTCAAAAACTCTCCCACATTATCCAGAATATGCTCGGGGCCGAAAATATCGCAGAACTCACGATGCTGATCCCCCGTGGCGTCGAAATGTTTGTTGAAACGCGCTCGCTCAAACTGATTGAGCGAATTTGCCGCGTAACCATTGAGACTATGAATGAACAGCCCGATGATATCGGCATATCGTGCATGGGTTTTCGGTGCCAAGCGGTTCTTCTCAGCCTGAAGATATTCCGCCAGGACATCGGTGATTGTCGGCTTGTGGCCGCTGGCTGCTGGCCCAGGCTCACTTGGTTCAAGATGCAATTTGTCTCTCATGGGAACACCTCGATCTTGGAGCCGGTGCCGGCGTGGGGCTGGCAGGAATTGCGCTTGGCGTTACCTACGACGTGTTCAACTGAAAATCATTCGGCATTGGAACACCGGACCGGAGACCACGCCATAACCAGCATTACCACGATGCTCGATTCTCCGCAGCCGGCAGCCGAGATCAGTGTCGATCTTTTCCCTCGTCAACTGGTTCTATCCGATCGAGACCGAGGTGTGCGCTCGGGCGCGCGGGATCATCGGCGAGTTGATCGGCGGTGAACCCGATGCCGAGCGCGAGCAAAGAACAGCTAAACCGAGTAATTCGATCCCGGTGCCCCTCGCCACCCGGCGAAAAGTTCGAACCCGGCAAAAGGCAGGCTCCGTAAAACGCCGATAAACCGAGGGGAAAATAACTAAACCGGATTCGAGGTCGGTTTAGTTGCTTCGGAGAGAACAGGCCCGAAGAGAGAGAAACCCGGCTTTTTCGGCGGCTGCCGACCGCAAGTCGGTTTAGCTATTTCTCGCCCACCCTTGCGGCATATGGGCTTTATCGGCAGCGTGAATTTCAGGGGAGAAAGTCACGCGCGGCGGTAATGGCGGAGGGGATGGGATTCGAACCCACGATAGGGGTTTACCCCCTATAACGGTTTAGCAAACCGCCGCCTTCGGCCACTCGGCCACCCCTCCGCAGCCCGTTAAAGCCCCGGTGATCGATATCCACGACGGATGCGGGGCGGTTCTAGCGGGGGGCTCGCGGGGTGTCAAACAACCCCCCAATTTCGCAAGCGATATCAGGCTCTTGGCGTCCCGCCACGCGGCGTGCGACGGTACCCTCATGATTGCCTCCGCCTCCAATTCAATTGATATGCTCCAGCGCCTGGTGGCGTTCGACACCACCTCGCGTAACTCCAATCTGGAGCTGATCCAGTACATCCAGGGCTACCTCGACGGGTTTGGCGTGAGCAGCACCCTGGTGCCCAACGACGAGGGCACCAAAGCCAACCTCTACGCCTCGATCGGGCCCGAGGCCGAAGGCGGCATCGTGCTATCGGGCCACACCGACGTGGTGCCGGTCGACGGCCAGACCTGGGTCACCGATCCGTGGACGCTGACCGAGAGGCCCGACGGCAACCTCTACGGCCGCGGCACCTGCGACATGAAGGGATTCATCGCCACCTGCCTTTCCCATGTCCCCGCCTTCCAGCGCGCGAAGCTCAAGGTGCCTATGCATTTCGCCTTCAGCTACGACGAGGAGATCGGCTGCCTGGGCGCCCACTCGCTGGCCGAGAAGCTGATGGGCAACGTGCCGCGCCCGCAGGCGGTGATCGTGGGCGAGCCCACCATGATGGGCGTGGTCAATGCCCAGAATGCCGGCGGCGGCCACGTCGCCACCTTCATCGGCGTCGAAGCCCATTCCTCGATGACCCATCTCGGCGTCAGCGCCATCCACTTCGCGGGCGACTTCATCCATTGGCTGAACGAGCTGCAGGTCGAACTGGCGCTCCGCCAGCGCACCGACATCGACACCGTGCCCGGCCACACCACGATCAACGTCGGCATCGTCGGCGGCGGCACCGCGGGCAATATCCTGGCCCGCGAATGCACGCTGCGCTGGGGCTATCGCACGCTTCCCGGCGACGACGCTTGGGAAGTGCAGCGCCGCGCCGAGAAGTATGTTGCCGAGCTGCTGCTGCCCAAGATGAAGGCCAAGCATCCCGACGCCAACATCACGCTGGAGCGTCGCTCCTTCGTGCCTGGGCTGAAACCCGAGGAGAACGAGGAAGCAGCCTCGCTCGCCCTGCAATGGACCGGCGGCAACCGCACCTACGCCGTGCCCTACGGCACCGAAGCCGGCATCTTCCGCGGCCACGGCGTCCCGACCGTGATCTGCGGCCCCGGCGACATCTCCCAGGCGCATCAGCCCAACGAGTTCGTCGCCAAATCGCAGATGGATGCCTGCGATGCGTTCATCGGCAAGATGATCGGCTGGGCCGAGCGCCAGTGACGCATCGGACTCCGGCCGTCCTGAAGTTTTGTCGATCAGCGACTCGGAACGCTGCCGTCAACGCCTTGATGTGCCTCGTTTAATCGCCGCTGGCATCGGACTCGGCGAGTCCGATCAACGACGACATTCGGTGACCGCACCTCCCTCCGTTTCCTATTGAATGCGCGATGTACAGAGAACGCGGGTTTTCGATCGGTCTCTCCTCTCGTTTACTTCCTATCAAAAGCCGATCGAGCAGTCAAGCTTGACGCCGGACGCGCCATGCCGCCCGATCCTCTCCATGACTGCGCCGCGAGCAGCTCACGCCAGCGACGGTCAAGCGCAGCCAAGGGGAGAATTGTCATGATCCTGGGAATGTCGCTCTCGACCTTCACGACCCTGCACGTCGTCACGAGCCTGATCGGGATCGCAACGGGCGTCGTCTGCCTGTTCGCCCTGCTGAGTTCGCAAGTCCCGTCCGGACTGACCGCGACTTTCCTGCTGACCACGGTCGCCACCAGCGTGACCGGCTTCTTTTTTCCCAATCTCAAGATCGGGCCGCCCGTCATCTTCGGCGTCGTGTCGCTCCTCGTGCTGGCACCGGTCCTGCTGGCGCTTTATCGCTACCGCCTGGCCGGACCGTGGCGCTGGATCTACATCGCCGGGGCTGCCTTCGCGCTCTATCTCAATTCGATCGTGGCCGTCGTCCAGGCCTTCCAGAAACTCGCCTTCCTGAAACCGCTCGCGCCGACGCAGTCCGAGCCGCCCTTCCTCGTAGCGCAACTCGTCGTCCTGGCGATCATCGCCGGGCTGACCGTCCTCGCCCTCAGGTCTTTCCGCCCCGCCTCCAGTTAAACTCCGGCGCAGACCATGTGCTCGGTTCGGAAGACACCGTGCTGGCCGAAGCGCTTGTTGTAGGCATCGACGATGGCCTGGATCTTGTCGCGATGCCCCGGCGCGTCGAACACGACCACGACCAGCAGCTTGGTGCGCTCCCGCAGCGTTTGATTCATGGAATTGCGGGACTGCCCGGCGACATTGAGGACGCTCAGCCCGTCGGGAAAGCGCGGCGTCACCTCGGCGCCCACGAACTCGGCCCACTGGCGCTCATTCACCTCGCCGCCGTTCTCGATGTCGCGGCCGAAGTAGAGATTGACCTCGAGCGCGGGCTTGAGCGGCGCGGCGCAGACTGCCGCTACCTGCGGCGGCTGCGACGGTGCGCCGCTCTGCGCGCAGGCGGAGAGAAGCCCGAGCGCAGCAAGCAAAGCGAGCTTGCGCAAGATCAATTCAGGTACGGAACCGACATGCCCTTGGTCACGGCGGGACGGGCGTTGACGATGTCGTACCAGCGCTTGACGTTGGCGAAGTCAGCCAGGTTCACCGTGTGCCATTCATGGCGCGCCGCCCAGGGGAAGATCGACATGTCGGCGATGGTGTATTCCTCGCCGGCGACGAAGGCGTTGCTGGCGAGCTGCTTGTCGAGAACGCCGTAGAGACGCTTGGCCTCGTCGACGTAGCGCTTCATGCCGTACTCGATCTTGGTGGGCGCGGCGCGCAGGAAGTGATGGGCCTGGCCCAGCATCGGGCCGAAGCCGCCCATCTGCCACATCAGCCACTGCAACGCGTCGTAGCGCTTGGCGGCGTCCGCCGGCATGAACTTCTTCTTCTTGTCGGCGAGGTAGATCAGGATCGCGCCCGACTCGAACAGGCTGATCGGCTTGCCGCCTGGACCGTCGGGATCGACGATCGCGGGAATGCGGTTGTTGGGGCTGATGCGCAGGAACTCGGGCTTGAACTGCTCGCCCTTGGAGATGTCGACCTTGTGCACGCTGTAGGGCAGCCCGCACTCCTCGAGCATGATGGAGATCTTGCGGCCGTTGGGCGTGCCCCAGGTGTGAAGTTCGATCATCTCTGCATTTCCCCTTTTCATTACGAATTAGCTACGGCAGGTCAGGAGAAGTCGTCGCCTCCGCCACCCATGTCCTGCCCCATATCCTGGTCAAACGACGCCGTGTCGAAATCCTCCGACGCGCCGCCATCGGCGGCCTGGCTGTCACCCTGCGCCATCGCCTGCTGCTGCTCCTGCGCGTCGGGTGTCTGGCCCGGGGCCGCGGCCTGCTGCTGGCCGAACGGATTGCTGCCCATCATGGAACTGATGCCCTGGAACAGCAGGGCGCCGCCGGCGACGCCGGCCGCCGTTGCCATCGCCGTGCGCAGGAAGCTACCGCCGCCTGCCTGTTGGGGCGCAACCGCGGCCTGCAGCGGCGAACGGGTCGTCGGTACCATGGAGGGCCGTGCGGGCGGGGCGCCGCCGGCTTGCGCGCCACTGGTCTGCCCGCCCCAAGGGCTCACCTTCGGCGCACTGCCGAGGAAACTCGGCGCCGCGGCCGGCGCAGCACTCACCTTAGCCTCAAGTTCGGTAATGCGCTCCTGCGCCGCCTTCAAAGCCTGCTCCTGCACCAGGACGGTCTGAATCAGCAGATAGGGCGCCGCGGGTTGCCGCGCGACCGAGCTCGCAATCAGCGCCTCGGCCTCGGGATCGCGAGCCTGCGTCTCGAATTGCTGAATCCGCCCGAACAGGCCGGAAATAAGGTCGCGTTCCTGGCTTTGCATGACAGTGCCTCCAGCCCCTCCCAATTATGGGGCTCCGCCAACGTGGTTGTCCGTTGGCGGAGCGTCAAGGGCTGCCACGCCACGCTGTTATTCGACCAGCTTCCGGTATGACCGCTTCACCGCGACCTTGTCGTCCCTGATCGTCATGATGTCACAAGCCTGAAACTTTGCCGGCCTCCCGCCCGCGAGCGTGGCGGTCACCAGCAGCTCGACCACGACGAGATCCGGGCCGAAGCTGCTGTGGACCAACTCGTAGCGAATGTCCGGCATCGCCCGGAAGGCATCGGCCATCGCGGCGCGAACCGCTGTCGATCCTTCGAAGCGCGTGCCATAGGGCTGGGAGCCTCGCGTGGTCTCCCAGATGCAATCGTCGGTCATCAGGGAGATCGCGCCTTCGACATCGTGCGCGTTCCATGGCTTGAGAAATTTTTCGACGAAGGCCTTGTCGTAAGTCTGCATATCGACTCCTACACGTGCGTGAAATCCATGTACCAGTTGGTCTCCCAACTGTTGCCTTCATCCGACGAGAACGCTTGCTCCCAACGCGCAGACGTCGCGGTGATAAGCGTCCAGAGGAAGCGGACGCGGATCGCACGACCCTCGAAGGCGTCGTCGCCCTCGAACGTACCGATGCCATTGTCGAAACGGCCGAGCACGGGCGGATCGATGCGGCCGGGGTAGCGGCTGTCGAGCCAGTAGATCGACCAGTTGTCGCTCTTCGCATCGTAGGTTCTGAGGGCGACACCGGCGTAGCGCCCCGATGGGTGGTGGATGTCGTCGTCGTCCATGTTGGCGTAGCCATCGAGGATCTTGCGCGTGCTGCTGGTGCCGGGGAATTCGATCCAGTCGGTACAGCCGGCCAGGCGGCGCAGCAGATAGCGGTGATGAACGGTCGACTTGCCGACGAGAAAATCGAATGCGTTGCGCTGAGACATGATGGAGTCCTCCCTGGTTCGAAGGCCCCTTTCGTATCTCCCTATACCTCACATATTACGTCATGATTTATTGCTAGGTTTCCGATATGCGTGCGAGCCGCCTGCTGTCGATCCTGATGCTGCTGCAGAACCGCGGTCGGATGACGGCCGAGGCACTGGCCGCTACGTTCGAAGTCTCGGTGCGCACGATCTACCGCGACATCGATCAATTGAGCGCCGCCGATGTGCCTGTTTACGCCGACCGGGGCCCGGGCGGCGGGTTCCAGTTGCTCGACAATTACCGCACCAAGCTGACGGGCCTCTCGTCCGCCGAGGCGGAGACGCTGTTCCTGGCCGGGCTGCCCGGCCCGGCGGCCGAACTCGGGTTGGCCAACGTGCTGATGTCGGCACAGCTGAAGCTGACGGCCGCACTGCCGGAACGCACCCGCGCGAGCGCGCGGCGAATCGGCACGCGCTTCCATCTCGATCCGATCGACTGGTTCCGCAGCGCCGACGCGGCCCGCCTCCTGCCGGCGATCGCCCAGGCCGCGTGGAGCGAGACCTGCATCGACATCCGCTACAAACGGGGCGCCGGTTCGGTCGTCCGTCGCTTGCAGCCGCTCGGCCTCGTGCTGAAGGCCGGCATCTGGTACGTCGTGGCCCAAGCCGTAACCCAAGTCGGCGAGCAGACGCGCACCTACCGCGTGGCCAACATCCTCGACCTCACCGTCACCCAGGAGCGTTTCGAGCGGCCCCGCGATTTCGACCTGGTGCGGTTCTGGACCGCTTCGGCGCGAGCCTACGAGGTCGGGCTTTACCGCGGCAAAGCCACGTTACGCATCGCGCCGCGCGGCCTGCCCAAGCTCGAACAGCTTGGTGCCGCCGTGCAGCAGGCCGCCCGCGACACCGCGGGCGCCGCCAAGGTCAGCGGCTGGGTTCAAGTCACCATCCCGATCGAGTCGATCGATCAGGCCGCCGCCGATCTCCTGCGGCTGGGCACCGACGTGGAAGTGCTGAAGCCCGCCGCGCTCCGTCGCCGCCTGTCGAAGTCGGCGCGGGAGATCGTGCGCCTATACGGCTGAGAACTCCGGAGTGGTCCCCGTCAGTTGACCATCGCCTGATAGACGAGATCGCGCATCAGGTAGCGATAGCGCAGCCGAGCCGCCGGCGACTGCATCATGTAGACGACGAACAGCCGTTCCTTGGGATCGTGCCAGAAGTAAGTCCCGTAGGCGCCGCCCCAATAGTAGTCGCCCGGCGTTCCCGGCAGTGGGTTGCGGCCGACATCGGTGCGGACGGCAAAGCCCAGGCCGAAGCCCTGCCCCATGCGGGCACTGGGTTCGAGGGCCTCGAAGCGGAACATGTCGGCCCCCATCTTGATATCCGGCGGCAGGGCATCGGCCGTCATGAGGTCGATGCTCTTGCGCGAGATCAGGCGCACGCCGTCGAGCTGGCCGCCGTTGGCGAACATCTGCAGGAAGCGCGCGTAGTCGGCCGCGGTCGAGACCATGCCGCCGCCGCCCGACCTCCAGGTGAACTTTTCGGCGATGTCGGGGATCGACGGCACCTCGTTCTTCGGCCCCTCCTTCATCGGCTTGGCGCCGCGCGCCTTCTTGTCGGCGGCGATTTCGAAGGCGGTGTCACCCATCTTGAGGGGCTTGGTGATGCGCTCCTCGATGAACTTGTCGAGCGGCATGCCCGAGGCGACCTCGACGACGTGGCCCAGCACGTCGGTCGACACCGAATATTCCCAGGTCGTGCCGGGCTGATAGAGCAGCGCGAGCTTGGCCAGCTTGTCGGCCATCTCGGCGTTGGTCTGGCCGCGATCGTTGACCTTCATGTCGAGGTAGGACTGCTTCACCGGATTGGCGCCGATCGCGCCATACGTAAGACCCGAGGTGTGACGCATCAGGTCCTGCACCGTCATCGGCCGCGCCTGAGGTTCGAGCGCGATCTCGACCGTGCCATCGTCCTTCTTCTTGGGCACCGCCACCTTGGTCTCGCCGAAGGCCGGGATGTAGCGCGACACCGGGTCGGCCAGGGTGAGCTTGCCCTCTTCCATGAGGATCATCGCCGCCACCGAGACGATGGGCTTGGTCATCGAGGCGATACGGAAGATGGTGTCGTTGGTCATCGCAACCTTGGCTTCCTTGTCGCGGAAGCCGAACGAGTCGAACATGACGATCTTGCCGTTGCGCACGATCAGCACGACAGCGCCCGGCAGCTCGTTGTTCTTCACGCCGTCGTTGATCCGGTCGCCGAGCGTCTTGAGGCGGGTCGACAGGAAGCCCACTTCCTCAGGCGACTGCGCCCTGGGAATACCCTGCGCACTGGCGGGGACCGCCATGCCGAGGATGAGCGCCGCCGCGGCGGCCGTACGAAACATCGACATTGTCTTTCCTCCGGATTTCCTTGGCCGCATCAGAGCAAAACGCCCCCGCTTGCGCGAGGGCGTTTCGGAGCGCGAGCCGCCGTGCGGTCGGCTCACGGCAGGCTCAGGTAACGGCGACCTCAGGTAACGGCGATGGGCCCGCCGTTCGATCCCGTGGCGCCCTTGATCGGGGCCGGCGAGAAGATGTAGGCGAACTGGTACTTGCGGTCGGCGATCAGCGTCGTGAAGTCCAGGTTCTCGTGGTTGAAGATGCCGTTCTTGGTGATCAGCTCGGCATGCACCGGGAAAGCGAGATCCTTGTTCGGGTTGGGCACGACCTCGGTCGCCCAGGTGTCGGCACCTGTCAGGGAAATGCCCTTGTCGATGCACCACTTCGCGACTTCCATGCCGATACCGGGCTCGCCACCGTTGAACTTGTCGTTGTTCTTCATCCAGAGTTCGCCCCAGCCGGTGTTGAAGAACACGGCATCGCCTTCCTTCACGTCGGCTTCCTGCATGTTCTGCTTCTGCAGGCAGGCGCGCAGATCGGCGACGGTGATCTCCTGGCCCGCCTCCATCATCGCGCCCTTGTGCGCCTTGAGGTCGAACAGATGTCCACGGGTGAAGAACGGCTTCACCTGCTCGATGCCGAGCTTCTTCATGCCGTAGGCGCTGCCCATCTCCTGCTCGGTGACGCCGTTGTAGTAGCGCATTTCGTTCTTGTCGCCGTCCTTGCCCATCTGGATACCGATGTGCGCGAGGCCGTCGAACTGCGTGCCGGTCTGGCCGATCTCGGTCGAGAGATACTCGTCGTTGTAGATCAGCTTATTGGCGCCGAACGAGCCGCCAGTCGGGCCGCCCGGAATGCGCAAGGTGAAGGCGCGCTCGCCGAACTTCGGCATTGCCGATTCATAGACGCGGCCGATGCGGTAGACCTTGCCGTCCTTGATCAGCTTGACGGTGTCAAGGGTCTTGGCCGGCGTCATGTAGTTCGACGCGCCGGCCTGATCGTCCTTGCCCCACTTGGGATGCGGCCACCAGACCGGCGTCGGCGCCTGCGCGATCTGCTGGGCGTGCGCTGCACCGGCCATCAACGTGCCCGCCGCGACGGCGCCGCCAACCAGTCCGGCGGTGAGGAAGTTGCGACGCTCCTCGTCGACGCCTGCTTCTTTGAGTTCTTCCTTGTCTTGGAGATATCTCGAGTCCATGGCCGCTCCTCCTTTGTTATCGTTTATTTGGAAAGCGTCCCGCCGCCGCGGTTTATCGTCAAGCCAAAGTCGCGGAGTTACTTTGTTACATATGCAAAAATGCTAGGGTTCCCTCCATGAGCCTGTTCGATCGCGACAAGTCGGCCGAGCGCCTGCCGGTGGCCCTGATCACCGGATTTCTCGGCAGCGGCAAGACCACCCTGCTCAACCGCTTGCTGGGCGATCCGCGCATGGCGCGGAGCCTGGTGCTGGTGAACGAGTTCGGCGAAGTGGGCCTCGATCACCTGTTCATGGAGCAGGTCGGCGGCGACATGGTGCTGCTGCAATCGGGCTGCGTCTGCTGCACCATCCAGGGCGACCTCGACCGCACGCTCCGCGACATCGCCAAGCGCCGGGCGGCCGGCACGGCGCCGCCGTTCGACCGCGTGCTGCTGGAGACGACGGGCCTCGCCGATCCGACGCCGATCCTGCAGCTCCTGCTCAACAATCCGATGATCAGCCACGACTATCGTCTCGACGGCGTGGTGACGACGGTCGATGCCGTGAACGGCGCACGCCAGCTCGACGAACATGCGGAGGCGGTGAAACAAGCAGCGGTCGCCGACCGCCTGTTGATAAGCAAGACCGACCTCGCCGACATCGAGGCCAGCGCAGGCCTGCGGGTGCGCCTGGAGGCGCTCAATCCCGGCGCGGCGCTGTTCGAGATCGTGCAGGGCGAGATCGACCCTGCCCTGCTGTTCGATTCAGGGCCGTTCGATCCGGCGGGCAAAAGCGACAGCGTCCGCGCGTGGCTGGGCGCCGAAGCGCACGACCATCATCACCATCACGTCGACCGCTCCCGCCACGACGCTCATATCGGCTCGTTCTGCCTGACCTTCGAGGAGCCGCTCGACTGGGACCGCTTCAACCCGTGGCTGATGGCGGTTCGCGCCTCGTGGGGAGACAAGCTGCTGCGCGTAAAAGGCGTGCTGAATGTTGTGGGCGAGGAGCAACCGCTGGTGATCCATGGTGTTCACCGCACCTTCCATCCGCCCACGCTGCTTGCGCGCTGGCCCGACGCCGAGCGGCGGTCACGACTGGTGTTCATTACCCGCGACCTCGACCGGGAGACCGTCGAGCAGAGCTGGAAGCAGATGATGGAGGAAGCCTGATGCGTTTTCTTGTCCTGGCCTGTGCTCTGGTTCTGGCGGGCACTGTCCTGCCGGCGGCCGCCCAGACAGAGATCAAGTCGACCTGCTTCTGCCAGCTCGGCAACGATCCCAAGCAGTTCACCGCCGAAGTCGCGGTCACGGATGCCAATCGCGCCGCCCTCGCAAGGATGATGACGGCCGGCGACTTCGATTTGCGCAAGACGGTGAAGGTCACCGGCGACGGATGCACCCCGGCCGAGTGGCGGAGGAACCGCCTGTGCGGCAGCACTTCGGTGACGACGACGAAGCCCGACGGGACACGCGACAGCAAGTCGTTCGACAATACGCCGGTCTCGGGAACGAAGACCCTGCGGATCACCAACACCGGCAACATGCCCCGGAAGTCGGGCACGCCGTCCGGCAAGTTCGTGCTCGACGAGGATCGCTGGGCGAAGGTCCAGGTGATCCTGGTCGGCGGCCGCGAGGAATGACGATGGACCGGGCGGCAAGCCGCCCGGTCCCTCCGTCCCTCAGGCCGCGTCCTGCTGCGGCAGCAGGTCGGCGTACTTCTTGAAGCCGGGCAGCTTCTCGACGCGGCCCATCCACGCCTTCACGTTGGCGTAAGGCGCGAGGTCGATGGCGCCTTCCTCGGCATAGGCGACATCGCCATAGACCGCGACGTCGGCGATGGTGGCCTCGTTGCCGACCAGGAAGGACGACTTGGCGAGCGAGGCGTCGAGCACCTTCAGGGCATCGTTGGCGAGGCCGGTGTAGAGCTGAAGGACGTTGTCGTCGGCCTTCATGAAGCCCTTCTTGATGGCGCGCGGGCGGTAGACGTTGGGCGCCAGGCGATCGAACTCCCAGAACAGCCACTCCCGTACGCGTGCCTTCTCCTCGGCGGTCTTGCCGCCCATCTTGCCGAACTTGTCAGCGAGATAGAGCAGGATCGAGCCCGACTGGCAGAGCTTGAGCTCGCCGTCGACCAGCGCCGGCACCTGGCCGTAACGGTTGACCGCGAGATACTCCGGCTGCTTGTGGGCGCCGGCGCGGAGATCGACGTGCTTGTAGGCAAAAGCCTGGCCCATCAGCGACATGGCAAGGCCCGCCTTGTAGGTTGGGCCGCTCAGCCAAATGCCGTAAAGCGTCATCTTTGACATGTTTCCTCCAGAAGAACGGTTAATGGCGCGGCATTAGCACGCCGCCTGCGGACAAGCATCCCACTTGAGCGTGAGGCCCCCCTTGAGCGTGAGGCCGTTGTGCCTGTATGACCGGGCATGAAAATTTCGGCCCGCGACATCGATCATCTCTCGGTCAACAGCACCGACCTCGAGACCACCGCCGCCAAGCTCCAGCAGCTCGGCTTCAACCTGACGCCGGAGGGGGTGGAGCCGCGCTGCATCTGCTTCCAGCCCGACAGCGACGACATCCCGAACTACCTCGAACTGCTGACCGGCGACACCCAGCGCGTCGCCCTGGCGATGAACGTCGAGGAACTCGAGGGCGAGGAACGCACCCACGCCTGGGAAACCGAGGACGGTTTCGAGGTCGACGTCGGCGTGGTCATCGGTGAGACCGGCGGGCCGCTGCCCTGGTTCGCGGTCAAGAACGAGACGCCCGATGGCTTCATGGAGCCGGAATGGATCGTCCATCCCAACGGCGCGCTCGGCATGATGGCCATCCATGCCGTCGCCGAGAATCCGCGCGAGACCGCGAAGGCCCTGAAGGTCGCGTGGGGCGGCAAGACCGAGGAGATCTTCGACGGTTGCATGATGGTCAAGGCCGGCTCCGTGGAGCTGCTGATCTGGTCGCCGCTCGCCTACCAGCTCGAATACAAGGCGCTCGAGATCATGGCGCCGCAGGACCTGCCGGTCATCGTCGGCGCCGCCATCGCGATCGAACGCTCACGCCCGCTGCAGGCGCTGCTGCGCGCCAACAACGTGCCTTTCGCCCTGACCGAAGGCGACCGCGTACTCATCGCCCCCGAGCAGTCGGGCGGGCTGATGCTGGAATTCATGCCGCAGACCTGATCACAGCGCCGGCCCTAGAAAGCAGGCGCCGGCGCCTGGGGGACGTCCTTCCAGAAATCGGGGTCATGGCCGAAGAACAGCCTGGCCCCGCCCCGCTCCAGCGCTTCGAGACGATCTAGCGACGCCAGCATCTGCTCGCGGTCGTAAACGAAGCGCGGCAGCCGGCGGTCGCGCAGCGTGCGGCAGAAGTAACAGGCGTCGCCGGTCAGCACGATCTCGCCAGCCTCGGTGCGCACCTTGAGCGACTGATGGCCGGGCGTGTGGCCATAGGTCGGCAGGCAGATCACGCTGCCGTCACCGAACAGATCGTGCTCGCCCTCGACCTGCTTCACCGGATGACCATGATCGAAATCGGCCTTGAAGAAGCCGACCTTGGCCGCGGTCTCGGGATCCTGTGCCGCCTGCCATTCCGGCCGCTGCACCACCATGGTCGCGTTGGGCACCAGTTCGTTGCCGCCGGCGTGGTCGAAATGCAGGTGTGAGTTGACGATATAGTCGACCTTGCCGGGATCGCGGCCGATCGCTTCCAGGCGCGACTTCACGTCGTCGGCCGCACCGTACTGCTCGAAGCCGAAAATCCTGGCCACGCGCTCGCCCAGCCTGCCTGCGGCATCGATCCGGCATTGCGGGTGCATGCCGGTGTCGAACAGGGCGCGGCCCTTGGGATGCTCGATCAGGTAGGACGGGATCGGCAGCGCCACCGGGCCGTCCTCGCCCTCGATCATGTCCTTGAGGCGTCCGACCAGCCGCCCGCAGGTCATGGCGTAGAGTTTCGCGGTCATCGTTCCCTCACGCTGTCCCCTGACTGTCCCCGGGCGCTCTTTCGTCGGGCGAGCCTAACACATATGATTCGCGCCATGCGTCTCCTGCCGATTCTCTGCCTCGCCCTGCTCTGCAGCCCCGTCCTCGCCCAGCCGCAACCGCGTGTCGCGCTCGACATCACCTTGCCGCCGCCGCCCGATCACCAGCTCTCGAGCTTCGGACCGCCAGGTCGTCTGGCGATCGGCCCCGACGGCACGCACTATGTGCTGCTGAGCAGTTTCGGCCCCTCGCCCGACGGCATCGCACCCGCGGCCAGCGCCCGTGTCGAACTGCTCGCTTACCGCCCCGACGGCGGTCTCAAGTTTCGTACCATGCTGCCGGTGCAGGCCCGCGTCGGTCCGCGCGGCTTCAATGCCACTTCGTTCGGCGTCGCGGTTACCTCCTCGGGCGAGACGGCGGTCTTCCTCAGCAGCTCTAACCAGGCGATGGCCACGCCGCAACGGGAGCGCTCGGTGACATCGATCTATCGCCTCACCGTCGACGGCAAGGTGCGGCGTACCACCGTCGTGCCGCCGGCAACACCGGGCGATCCGGCGTCCTACTATCAGACCAAGTTCTACATCCCGACGGCCGACAACGGCCTGCTGGTCGGCGGCGGCTTCGGCCCCGGCCCATTCAACTGGTGGATCGGCAAGTTCGACGCCGAGGGCCAGCGTACCTGGCAGGCCGGCCCGGGGCCCGGCTATCCGGAAGATGTCTATGGTCTCGCCGTGAAGCCCGACGGCACCATTACCGCCACCGTCCAGGAGATCCAGAGCGTCATGGCGCTCAGCCAATGGTACATCGCGCGCTTTGCCGCCGACGGCACGCCGCAGGGCCGGACGCCGTTCAACACGCAGGGCACGTCGTTCGCGCTGCTGCCCGCGGGATGGGTGTCGGCGCTCAGCCGGTTCGACACTTCGCGTCCACCGGAGATCGTGCGGATCGATGAGGCGGGAAATATCGCCAGCAGTGCGCCATGGCGCTACGGGCAGACGCGCCGCATGATCGCCGATGGCGATGGGTTCGTGGCCATCGTCTGCGACACGATGGATGGGCTGCCCTGCTACGTCGTGGCCGGCCGGACCGACGGACAGGTGCGCTGGCGGAGTCCGGCGGGCAACGTCAGCGACATCGCCCGGACACCGGACGGACAGATCGCGGCCCTGGTCTGGTCCGACGACAGTTTGACCGCGCGGCTGGTGCGCTACACCGTGCCCTAGCCTCTTGCCGGCAGCCCTAGGGCTTGCCGCCGATCGTCAGCGTCTTGGCCTTGTCGAAAACGCTGACGTCATATGGCAAATCGCCGTCGAGCCGCCGATAGCCGATCTTTATCGTTTTGTTGCCGAGAAATACCTTGTTGCGACCGCACAGCTTCGCTTCTTCAATGGAGAATGATTCAAGCAGCACGGTGTTGAAGGTATCGCCCTCGCCGGCCTCCATCCGCTTGCGGATGTCGGCCCGATTGGCGTCGGTAAGCGCGATCACGAGTTGAAAGGTCCCCGGCTCGTCGGCCCGCTCGCACAGGCACGAGCCTTCCCATTTCACTTTCTTTTCCTGGGCCAAAGCCGGACCAGCACCTGCAAGCCACGTGAACACCACGCACGCCAACGCTGCACCGAGCTTCGCCATGGGTTTCTCCCCCGTTGTGAGCCTTACCCGTCGAGTGCCTTCTTCAAGAGTTCGTTGACGATCTTGGGGTTGGCCTTGCCGCCGGTCGACTTCATGACCTGGCCGACAAACCAGCCCATCAGGGTGGGCTTGGCTTTATAGGCCGTAACCTGGCCGGGATTGGCCTCGATCACTGCCTTGATGGCGGCCTCGATCGGGCCTGTATCCGTCACCTGCTTCAACCCACGTTCCTCGACGAGCACGGCCGGGTCCTTGCCGGTCTCTTCCATGGCAACGAAAAGATCCTTGGCGATGCGGCCCGAGATCGTGCCGTCGGCCTGCAGGTCGAGCAGCTTGCCGAGATGCTCCGCCTTGATCGGCGACTCCGCGATCGTGGCGCCACGCCGATTCAGCATCGCAAAGAAATCGCCCGTGACGAGCTTCACGGCTTCCTTTGCGTCGCGGCCCTTGGCCACCGTATCGAAGAACGCCGCCGTCTCCTTCTCAAGGACCAGCACGCCCGCATCGTAGGGCGTGAGACCGTATTCCTTGATGAAGCGGTTCTTCCGCGCATCCGGGAGTTCCGGCAGGCTGGCCCGGATCCTGTCGACATATTCCTGGGTGAAGACCAGCGGCAGTAGGTCGGGATCGGGGAAATAACGATAGTCGTGCGCGTCTTCCTTGGATCGCATCGAGCGCGTCTCGTTGCGGCCGGGATCGTACAGGCGCGTCTCCTGCACGATCTTGCCGCCGCCCTCGATGATCTCGACCTGGCGGCGCGCTTCGTATTCGATGGCCTGCTTGACGTAGCGGATCGAGTTCACGTTCTTGATCTCGCAGCGGGTGCCGAGCTCGGCGCCCGGCTTGCGTACCGAGACGTTGACGTCGCAGCGCATGGAGCCTTCATCCATGTTGCCGTCGCAAGTACCGAGATAGCGCACGATCGAGCGCAGCTTGGTGAGGTACGCCGCCGCCTCGTCGGCATTGCGCATGTCGGGCCGGCTGACGATCTCCATCAGCGCCACGCCCGACCGGTTGAGGTCGACATAGGTCTGGCTTGGGTGCTGGTCGTGCAGGCTCTTGCCGGCATCCTGCTCGAGATGCAGGCGCTCGATGCCGATGGCCTTGGTCGCTCCGTCGGCGAGATCGATCTCGACCGCGCCTTCGCCTACGATCGGGTCCTTGAACTGCGAAATCTGATAACCGGCCGGCAGATCGGCATAGAAGTAGTTCTTGCGGTCGAACACCGAGCGCAGGTTGATCTGCGCGTTGAGCCCGAGGCCGGTGCGCACCGCCTGCTCGACACAGCGCTCGTTGATTACCGGCAGCATGCCCGGCATGGCGGCATCGACCAGCGACACCTGGGTGTTGGGGTCGGCGCCGAACGTGGTCGGAGCGCCGGAAAAGAGCTTGGCTTCGGAGATGACCTGGGCATGGACTTCCAGCCCGAGCACGATTTCCCAGTCGCCCGTTTCGCCTTTGATCAGAGACATGACGGGTAAATAGGGTCTTGCGCCTTCCCTGTCCATGCTTAGGCTCTCCCGCAACAAAGACGTTTTCTGGGAGGCTAAAGTGACCTATCTCCGCCGTCGTTCCGTCCTGGTCGGTGCCGCCGCTGCCACGCTCGGTGCACCTGCCATCGCCCACGCCCAGGCCGACTGGCCCAAGGGCCCGGTCAAGTTCGTCGTGCCGTTCCCCCCTGGCGGATCCACCGACCCGATCACGCGCATCATCCAGGCCAAGATGATCGAGAACACGGGCTGGAACATCGTGGTCGACAACAAGCCGGGCGGCACCGGCGTGGTCGGCGCCTCGGTCGTCGCCAAGTCGCCGCCCGACGGCCAGACTTGGCTGTTCGTGTTCGACAACCATATTCTCAATCCGATCTGGACGCCGTCGGTCCCCTACAAGGACAGCGAGCTGATGCCGGTCACGCAGATCGGCCGGAGCGCGCAAGGCATCGCCAGCTTCCCGGCACGGCCTTTCCAGACATTCGCCGACGCCGTGAAGGCCGCCAAGGCCCAGCCCGGCAAGATCAGCTGCGCCGTGCTGTCGTCGAGCCTGGCGCAGGTGCTGTTCGCCTTCATGCAGAAGGAGAACGGCTTCGAGATGAACATGATCCCCTACAAGGGCGGCGGGCCGCTGTTCCAGGACGCGCTGGCCGGCGTGACCGACCTCTCGGTCTCGAGCCTTGCCAACATGGTGCCGCATGTCCGGGCGGGAAAGCTCAGGATGATCGGCGTCACTTCCGAGAAGCGCAGCGCGGCGTTGCCCGACGTACCGACTCTCGTCGAGCAGGGCATCAAAGCGGCGCCGTCCTACTCCTGGTGGGGCACCTATGCCCCGGCCGGCACGCCAAAACCCATCGTCGACCGCATGTATGCCGAAATCGTCAAGGCCGTGCGCTCGCCAGACGTTACCCAGAAGTTCATCGAGCAGTTCGACATGGAAGTGATCCTGAGCACGCCTGCGGAATTTGTGGCTTATACGACCAAAGAGCAGGAATTTTGGGGCAAGATCATCAAGGACAACAACCTGAAGCCGGAATGACTTGACGGGCCGAATCCCAGCGAAAAGTCGTGCCATGAGACTCGACCGCCGGGAATTCCTGCCCTTGATAGGTGCTGCGACATTGGCTGCACCCGCAACCGCCCGTTCGGAGAACCTGGCGCAAGGCAGCGACTGGCCCAAGGGCCCGATCCGCGTCGTCGTACCCTTCCCGCCCGGCGGCACCACCGACCCGGTGGCGCGTCTCCTCGCCGCCAAGGTCAGCGACAACACCGGCTGGGCGACGGTGATCGACAACAAGCCGGGCGCAGCCGGCGCGATTGGTGCTGCCATCGCGGCCAAGGCTCCGCCCGACGGCCAGACGTGGATGATCACCTTCGACAGCCACATCCTGAGCCCGGCCTTCACGCCGAACCTTCCCTACAGCGACTCCGAACTCTTCGGCGTGATGCAGGTCGGCCGGGCGCCGCTCGCCGTTGCCTGCCATCCCGACCGACCCTACCGCACCATCATCGACGCCGTCACCGATGCAAAGGCGCGCCCCGGCAAGGTGAGCGTTGGATTGCTTTCCGCGAGCGGCGCCCTGCTGCTGACGTCCTACCTGCAAAAGGCCAACGGCTTCGAGCTCAACCAGATCTACTACAAGGGCGGCGGACCCACGGTGCAGGACGTGCTGGCCGGTGTCACGGACATCACGGTCACCACGCTGGGCGCCCTGCAGCCACACTTCCGCAGCGGCAAGTTGCGACCGCTCGCGACCTCCGGCGACAAGCGAGCGCCCAGTCTGCCGGACGTTCCCACGGTGGCCGAGCAAGGCCTCACGACCTATCCGACTTATTCATGGTGGGGCGTCTATGTGCCGGCCGGCACGCCGCGACCGATCGTCGATCGCATGAGCGTCGAGCTCACCAGGGCCGCCCGCACGCCCGACGTGGCGCAGAAATTCGCCGAGCTGATCGACATGGAGATCGTGGCCAGTTCGCCCGAGGCGTTCGCCGCCTTCCAGAAGAGTGAGCAGGAACGCTGGTTCAAGGTGATCAAGGACAACAATATCAAGAGCGACTGACGGCGCGGTTGTCACCCTGAGGCCAAGCCGAACGATCCCTGACTTAAGCTTCGACCCATCGGTCCCTGCCTCGTCGTAGCCAGGTCATTCGATCGTGATATTGCCATCCCGGACGACCTTGCCCCATTTTTTGATTTCCTCCGCGACGAAGGCGGCAAAGCGCGCGGTCGACGCGCCACCCGGCGCCGCTCCCTGCTCGAACCAGGCCTTCTTCAGGTCGGCCGAGGAGAATGCCTTCTCGACCGCGGCCTGCATCCTGGCGATGATCGTCGGATCGGTGCCGGCAGGTGCCCACAGCCCGTACCACGACAGCGACTCGAAGCCCGGCAATCCGGCCTCCGCAGCCGTCGGGATGTCGGGAAAGGCCGGCGAGCGCTCGGCCGAGAACACCGCCAGCGCCCTCGCCTTGCCGCTGCGGATATAGGGCGCCGCGCTGCCGAGGCCTTCGAATACCGCCGTCACTTCGCCGTTGATCAATGCCGCCGTCGCCGGGCCCGATCCTTTGTAGGGAACGTGCGTCATGGCGGTGCCCGTCATAGCGTTGAAGATCTCGCCCGCGAGGTGACGGGTCGTGCCGAGCCCGGCTGAACCGTAGTTCGTCTTGCCCGGGTTGGCCTTGCAGTAGGCGATGAACTCCCGAAGCGTGTTCGCCGGTGTTCCGGGGTAGATCACCAGCACGTCCGGGACGGAAGCGACGCTCGTGACCGGAGCGAGGTCCTTCTGCAGATCGTACGGAAGTTGCTTGTAGGCGGTGACAGCGACGGCGTGGTGAACCGAACCGAGGAGAAACGTGTAGCCGTCTGGTTTCGCCTTGGCGACAATGGCGGCGCCCACGGTGCCTCCCGCGCCCGCGCGATTGTCGATCACGACCTGCTGGCCGAACTCCTGCGACAGCTTCGCGGCGAAGGGCCGCGCGAAGGTGTCGGTACCGCCGCCAGGCGCAAAGGGAACGACCAGCGTGATCGCCCTGCCAGGCCACGCCTGCGCTCGCACCACGCCCGGCAGAAGCCAGGACGCTGCGGCACCCGCCATCACGGCGCGACGCGCCGGCCCCTTTTCCATCGTCATTGCGACCTCCCTCGTTAGCTCGCCTGCCTACGCATTGGCCATGACGCCTTCATGAAGGGAGACTGTCATGCAAGTGCTCCGATGTCGCCGCGGGAACTCAGTACCCCGCAGGCCGCATGGTGAAAGCCGCCGCCTTTTCCAACGCGGCGGCGGCGCGCAACATCGTTTCCTCGTCGAAGGCGCGGCCGATCAGCTGCAGGCCGAGTGGCAGCCCGTCCTTGTCGAGACCGGCCGGTACCGAGATGCCAGGCAGGCCCGCCATCGAGGCCGGGATGGTGAACATGTCGTTGAGATACATGGTCACCGGATCGTCCATCTTCTCACCGGCGGCAAAGGCCGCGGTGGGCGCAGTCGGCGTCAGCAGCGCGTCGCATTTCTCGAAGGCCTGATTGAAGTCGCGGGCGATCAGCGAGCGGATCTGCTGGGCCTTCTTGTAGTAGGCGTCGTAGTAGCCGGCCGAGAGCACGTAGGTGCCGATCATGATGCGGCGGCGCACTTCCTTGCCGAAGCCAGCCCCTCGCGTGTTCTGGTACATCTCGGCCAGGTCCTTGCCCGGCACGCGCAAGCCGAAGCGCACGCCATCGTAACGCGCCAGGTTCGACGAACACTCCGCCGGCGCCACGATGTAATAGGCAGGTAGCGCGTACTTGGTATGTGGCAGCGAGACCTCGACCGGCACGGCACCCGCCGCCTTCAGCATTTCCATGCCGCGCGTCCACAGTGCCTCGATCTCAGGCGATGTGCCGTCGACGCGGTATTCCTTGGGAATGCCGACCTTGAGTCCGTTGATGTCGGGGTTGCGCGCGGCGGCGGCGAAATCCGGCACGGCGAGCGGTGCAGAAGTCGAATCCTTGGGATCGTGGCCGGCCATCGCCTGCAGCAGCAGGGCCGAGTCTTCGACGGTGCGGGCAAACGGACCCGGCTGGTCGAGCGAACTAGCGAAGGCCACGACGCCCCAGCGCGAGCAGCGGCCATAGGTCGGCTTCAGGCCGACGATGCCGCAGAACGACGCCGGCTGGCGGATCGAGCCGCCGGTGTCGGTGCCGGTGCTGCCCGGCACCATGTAGGCCGCGACCGCCGCCGCCGAGCCGCCGGACGAGCCGCCCGGCACCAGCTTGCGATTGTCGCCCCTGCGCTTCCACGGATTCTCGACGCCGCCGAAATGGCTGGTCATGTTCGACGAGCCCATGGCGAATTCGTCGAGGTTGGTCTTGCCGACCATCACCGCGCCCGACTTCCAGAGGTTGGTCGTCACCGTGCTCTCGTACTGCGGCACGAAGCCTTCGAGGATGTGTGAGCCGGCCGTGGTCTGCACGCCCTCGGTGCAGAACAGATCCTTGATTGCCAGCGGGATGCCCTCGAGGAGCCCCGCCTCGCCCTTGGCGCGGCGGGCGTCGGAGACCGCGGCCATGGCGCGCGCCTTCTCAGGCGTCTCGGTGATGAAGGCATTGAGCGCGCGATGCTCGTCGAGCTTCGCGAGGTGCGCATCGGCCACCTCGACGGCGCTCGCCTCTTTCTTGGCAAGTGCGGCGCCAAGCTGGGCGATGGTGAGATCGGTAAGAGCCGCCATGACCTACTCCACCACCTTGGGAACGGTGAAGAAGCCGCCGGCATTCTTGTCGGACGGGTCGATGTAGACCGCGCCGCCCGGCGCATTGGCCAGCACCTTGGCCGCCATGGCGCCGTCGGTGATCTTGTCGGCGCGTAGCGGCAGGGTCACGTCGGAGACACTCGACAACGGCTCGACGCCGCTCGTGTCGACCTCACTCAACTGCTCGATCCAGGCGAAAATCCCCGACAGTTCGCCGGCCAGAGGGGTGAGTTCCTCGTCCGGAACCTTCAGGCGGGCAAGCCGCGCGATGCGTGCCACGGTGTCCTTGTCGAGCGCCATTCCGTTGTCTCCAAAACCCCGTATTGGGCGCGGTTGGTAGCCGTTTTGACCTGCCCCGGCAACCGATTGGGGCAACCGAGAGCAGCCCTTCTAGGAAGCAGCCTTGCTCTGGTTCAGGTTGTCGGCGACCCGGCGTGCCGCGACCGCCTCGATTTCGGCGCGGACCTCGGGCCGGTGTCCCAGCACCTGATTGAAGTCCTTCTTGTAGAGCACGAGGAGGTGACAGTAGCCGTTGGCCACGACATCGGCGCTGCGCGGCTGCGCACTGAGCAGGCCCATCTCGCCGAAAAAGTCGCCCTCCTTGAGGGTTATCGACACAGTGCCGGCATGGACCGTGACCTCGCCGGCCGCGACGAAATACATCGCATCCGGCTTTCCGCCGGCGGCAATGATCTTCTCACCCGGCAGCGCCACGAGGGCGCGCAGGCGCTTGCCGACCGCGATGATGGCCTCGCGGTCGAGTGCCGCGAACAGCGACACGCGACCGATCATGGCAACCAGTTCCAGGCCGAGGTCGAGCGGCGGACGATGACTGATGGCGCCGCGACGCTCGGCGAGCTGTTGCCGCAGGTCGTTGTAGACCTCTCGGCTGATGATGCCCTCGCGCAGACGCCGGGCATATTCCGCCGCTTCGAAGCGGATCGCGGCCCGTTCGATCTGCCGGGCCTCGATCGACTCGGCATAGCCGGGATACTGCAGCGAGAGCGCGCGCAGCGCGCCTTCGACGGCGGTCTGACGATTGCCGATCAGCTCTGCCAGACGCGTCTCGGCGTCCGGTCCGAGCAGATCGGCGATTGAGCTGATGTTGAAGGCCGCGAGTTCGCCCAGAACGCTTTGCGAGACCATGAGGGTTTCGAAGCGGTCGGCAAGCCGCTCGGTCACCATGCCCTCGATGCCGAAGCGCCGATGCAGCCCCAGCGCAAGGCGGAAGCCGAGCTCGGGCCGGGCGATCTTGTCCAGCCACTCCTCATAGCCCGCGACGCCGCGGTCCCGAACCGTGTCGATTAGCCGGTCGGCGCGCGCCGCCAGCACCGCCACCATGCGCCTGGACAGGATCTGCTGCTCGAAGAGTTCGAGATAGAGCTCTTTCTCACGCGTGCACAGGGTCACGAGGCCGATCTTGACGCGCTCCTCGAGATCGAGCGCCAGTTCCTGGGGTACGGACTCGACCTCGGCGTCTCCGGCCGACGACGGATCGACATCAATCCCGCCGGCTCGTGCGTTCTGCTGCCGCATGATCTGCCGCAAGTGCCGGGCGACGTTGACCCGCGACAGCGCGAGCACGCGGTCGCGCAATGCCAATTCGAGGCGGCTCAGCTTGTCGAGCCCGAGCACGCGCATGACGAGGCCGAGCGTCGTGGCGTTGACGAACAGGGTGAACAGCACGAACAGCACGGCCGAAATCGCGATGAACTCGCGCACCTGGATCGGCAATCTCAGGTCGCCGGCCGCCACCATCGCAAGCACGATGGTCACCGCGCCGCGCAGCCCACCCCAGACGAGGATGGCTTTGTAGCGATTGCCGACCGGCTGCACGAGCTTGGTCGCCTCGAGCACCGGCAGCATGCCGAACACGACGAGGGCGCGCGCCGAGAAGGCCCCCACGGCGACCGCGGCGACGCCCCAGACATAAAGCCAGCTGATGTGCAGCAGCACGTTGGCCGCCAGCATCGAGGCCAGCACGAAGATGAGGCAGCTCGCCCAGAATTCGAGCTGCGTCCAGATCTGTCGCAGCGCGGTCCATTGGCGCGGGTGAAGATGCGTGGGCCCATAGGCCGCCACGGTGAGCGCCGCCATGACGACCGAGACGACACCGGACACATGGAGATAGCGGTCGGCGAGAACGAAGCTCAAATAGCAAAGGCTCACCGTCACCGACGCGATGGCCGCATCCGACTCGCCCAGCCTCGGCAGGATCACCATTGCAACGCGGGCCATGGCGAAGCCCAGCAACAATCCGCCGATGAATTCACGGAGGAAGACGCCGATCGCGGACGTCGGATCGTTCTCGATGGTGGCCATGGGATCGGCGATCGACTGCGAGGCGATGATGCCGATGAAGAGGCCGAACGCGGCGATGGCGACGGCGTCGTTCAGGAGCGACTCGCCTTCGGCCAGGATCGACAGCCGCTTGGGCGCGCCGACGTCGCGAAAGATGCCGATGACCGCCGCCGGGTCGGTGGTCGACACCACCGCGCCGAGCAGCAGGCAGACCACGAGGTCGATGCCGGTAGCAAAATGGACGACGCCTGCGACGCAGGCAATGCACACCAGCACCGCCACGATGGCCAGCAGCAGCACGGCATGGACCTCGTCCATCAGGCGCCGCACGTCGATGGTCAGGCCGGCGGTGAACAGCAGCGGCGGCAGGAACAGCGGCAGGAACACGTCGGTGCCGACCTCGAGCTTGTCGAGGCCGACAAAGGCGTCACCCACCGCCCCCAGCTTGATGTCGGCCGCGATGATCCACGACCCGAGAAAGCCCATGCCCATGCCGGCGATGGCCAGAAGGACGGTGTGCGGCAGTCGAAATCTCTCGGCCAGCGGCACGAGGACGCTGACCACAAGCAGCACCATCGCAATCGCCAGGAGGGCGTAGATCGTATCGTTCACTTGGCCAACTTACTCCGGTTGCAGCCCGTGTCGACCCGGGCCAGGGACCGCCTTATAACCCTGCCGATGGCCCGGCTGGCAGTCCTGATTCACGGCATGTGGGGAACCGCCGACGTCTGGCGGAACTGGCGTCCTTTTCTTGAAACACGCGGGTGGCAGACGATCGTGCCGTCGCTGCGCCATCACGATGCGCCGCCGCAAGCCCCGCCGCCCGCGCTCGGCACGACCAGCCTGCACGACTATGTCGCCGACCTCGAGGCTATCCTGGAGGCCCTGCCCGAAAAGCCCGTCGTCATCGGCCATTCGATGGGTGGGCTGATCGCCTTGCTCCTCTGCGCAAAAGGCCTGGCCAGGGCCGGCGTCCTGCTCACGCCCGCGCCGCCCGCCAGCGTGGTTGCGATCAGGCCGTCCAACCTGTTGGCCTTCCTGCGCATCCAGATGAGTTGGGCGTGGTGGCGCAAACCGCACCGGGCAGCGCTCGACGAGGCATTGGCCTACACTTTCAATACGACCGACCCACGCGAGGCCGCGGAAATCCACGCCTCGTTCGTGCATGAATCGGGCCGCGCCCTGTTCGAGATCGCCCTGCCTTGGCTGGATGCCACGAAGGCCGCGACGGTCGATCCACGGCGCGTGACCGTGCCGCTGCTGTTCGTGGGCGCTGAAAAGGACCAGCTCGTGCCGCCCGCCGTCGTGCGCCGCACCGCGCGCCAATTCGCGCATGTGTCGGACCACGCCGAGTACGAGGCCCAGGGTCACTGGGTCCTGGGCCAACCGGGCTGGGATCGCGTCGCCGAGGACACAATGACCTGGCTCGACGCCAAGGCTGGCTGAAATGGCGATCGTGGACTTTCTCGAGTTGAAGGCGCTGCTGATCCGCGACGGTCGCCTGATGGCGCTCGACGTCGGCAGCAAGACGATCGGCCTTGCCACCTCCGATGCGCTCCGCATGCTGGCAACACCGCTTACGACCATTAAACGCAGCAAGCTCGCGGCCGACCTCGCGGTGCTTGCCGAGTTGGCGGAGAAGCACGAGATCAAGGCGCTGGTGATCGGCCTGCCGCTCAACATGGACGGCACCGAGGGACCGCGCTGCCAGTCCATCCGCCAGTTCGCGGCCAACATCGCCGCCCACGGGCCGCCGCTGCTGGCAGCGCTGCCTGTCGTCCTCCAGGACGAGCGCATGAGCACCGCCGCCGTGACCCGCGGCATGATCGACGACTACGACATGAGCCGAGCCAAGCGCGCCGAGCGAGTCGACGCGGCCGCGGCGGCGTGGATCCTGGAATCGGCACTCGCGCGTTTGCGGTAGGAGAAAGCGTTCATGATCACATGTTTCCTGGAATATCGAATTGATCCCAAGAAGACCGCCGAGTTCGAACGGTATGGACACATGTGGATGGAGCTTGTTGAGAAATTCGGAGGAACGCACCACGGCCATTTTCTGCCGAGCGAGGGGCATGGCCATACAGCCCTGGCGCTTTTCAGCTTTCCAAGTCTTGCCGACTAGGAGGCGTATCGGATTGCTGCCGCGAACGACGAGGATGTGAAAGGTGCCGTGCGTTACATGGATGAGACGGGTTGCGTGCAAAGTTGGGATCGCCGGTTCTTCCGACCAGCGTTGCCCGGCGGATAAGCAGCCTGAGGCGGATTCTCGCGGCGGCCTAGGGGCAAAGCGGCGGCGGCGGCGCGCGCCGTGGCGGATCAGCGTCGAGCGAGCGCAGGAAGGCCACCAGATCGGTTCGCTCCTGCGGCGAGAGGCCCAGAGGACGCACCAACGGCGTGCCGTCGCTGTGCAGGCGGTCCGGATTCACCTCGGCATAGTGGCGAACGACCTCCTCCAGCGTGGCGATGCTGCCGTCGTGCATGTAGGCCGTGCTGCGGCCGACCTGACGAAGGCTCGGGACCCGGAACTCGCCGAAGTTGGTGTGCAGGCGCTGGACATGGCGCGTCCGAGCTGTGTTTGCGCCCGAGGCATCGTCGTTGTAGCGGCCGAGCAGATTGAAAGGACTGCCAGGCAGCCTGGCCAGTCCGCCGAGGCGGCCGGAGTCGACCTCGCCCGGCCGCACGAAAAAGGCGATACCGACATCGCCGAACTCGCCGTTGGTGAAGCGCGGCCCGAAATGACAGGTGTCGCAGTTGCCGGTGCCGACGAAGAGTTTCAGGCCGCGCTGCTCGGACAATGGATAACGTGCCGAGGCTGCGCGATCGCCGGCCACCAGCGCATCCCGGAACGCGTCGAACCTGGTGCGAGGCGTGACCAGGGTCTCCTGGAAGGCCGCCAACGCTTTGGCCGCATCGACCAGCAGCAGTTCATCGTCATTTCCGGCGGCGCCGCCGAAGGCGCGCCGGTAGCCGCAGGCGAGGTCCTTGTCGTCCCTCAGCAGGCCGGCGATGCGCGCGACGCTGCTGCCCATTTCCTGGGGATCCTCGATCGGCCGGATGGTCTGGGCCCAGAGCGAATCCCCCGCCCCGTCCCAACCGAACCAGTGGGCGTAGCCGACATTCCACAGCGACGGCGTACGGCGATGGAGATCAACCGTCCCAAATCCTTTCGCCCGGCCGTCGCTCCAGTCGCGTCCGGCCTGATGGCAGATGGCACAGCTCATCTGGCCGTTCCCGGAGAGCCGGGGATCGTTGAAGAGATGCTCGCCGAGAGCGATCCCGGCCGGCGTGCCGGAAACCCGGTTGGACGGATCGCGCACCGGCGGCGGCGGCCACGGACCGTGCCGCCCGACAGCGCGGACCTCGTCGGCCGACCAGTCGAGCAACTGCTGCGCCGCCGCCGGCGGCACGAACGCCGCCAACAACAGCACCTGAAGCAGTAACAGTCTCCTCACTTGAGAATGAAGTCGTGCGTCAGGCGTTCGCTTTCCTCGCCCGCCCGCACGTCGATGGAGAGTTCCCAGCGTCCAGGCATGTGAAAGATCAGGCCATCGACGCGATAACGGCCGTCCTTCCCCGCCAGGATGGTCGGCCGGTAGTTCATGCTGTGCTTGTGCTCCGGCATCGCGGCATCGACCGCCACAAGCTCGGCCGGGCTGTTCGACTTGGTGCAGACGTTGAACAACAGGGAGAACGGTTGGCCGACCTCGATCTTCATCGGATCGGGGCGAAAGGCGATCATGTAGTGATCGGAGAAGACCACCCAGCCGGTTCCGCGTCCCAGGTCGAGCGGGCAGTCCGCCCACGCGGCGTTCGCAAACAGAAGCGCGAACAATGCCGCGGGAAATCTCATTGCGCGCCGCCAAACAATCGATCGCCGTTCTCGTAGGCAATCTTCCGGGCAACATCCGGCGGCAGGTCGGCAAGCCAGGCCCTGGACCAGCGGGCATGCTCGACGACGTAGTGCCAACGCTCCGGGGTGAAGGTGTCGGTGCCGACGACGAAACGGTCGGGAAATTCTAGGAAAGCCTCGCGCCAGGCCGGCGCCACCTTGCCGTTGGACGCGTGTGCGGTGAGGAACGCCAGGTCGCAGCTCAGCCTGGGATAGCGGCGCAGCATCTCGCGCACCTTCTCCGGGCGCTCGAAGCCGGAATGGGCCCACAGTACCTTGGCCTCGGGATCCTGCTGGAAATGACGCACGACGGCGTCGGCATCTGAATGCGAATGCAGGAACATGCCGTATTTCTTGGCGAGCTGGACGACGCCGCGCATGTTGGGCAGGTCGGCGTCGGCGCCGTAGATGTGGAACTCGCCGATGGCGACATACTTGCGCCTGGAAAGGAGGTCCTCGAGGAACGGCAGGACCGTCGGGTCCTTGGCCCAGGTCGAGAGCTCGCCGCGCGAGCGATAGGGCCGCAACTCCGGCACGATCACGCCGGGCGCCACGTCCTGCAGCATCTTGGTGCCCTCGTTGTTCGAGCTCGAGACCATGGCGCGCTTCACACCCGCCTTCTTCAGGATCTCGACGACCTCCTTGGGCGGCACCACCGTCCAGGCGTCGTGGCTGTAGTGCATGTGCGCGTCGAAGATCGGCAGTTCCTGGTCGGCGCGGGCCACGCCGGCCGCGGCGACCAGGGCCAGAGGCAAGGACAGCCAGACAAGCCCAATGCGCATGAGATGCTCCTTCACCGGCGAGGCTTGGGGGCCCTGGCCTCAGGGGTCCAAGCGTAGTTGAAACTAATCGAGATGCGCTCGCCGGAGAAGCGCGCCGGCGGCACCTCGTGACGCAGCCAGCTCTCGAACAGGACCAGGTCGCCCTCCTTCGCCGGCACACCGACGAAGGAGCGGAAGCGCTCGGGTGCGCCGCCGCGGCGGGGCGGCGCCGCCATATGGTGCGGCAGCCGCGGATCCTCGAACTTGAGCGCGCCGGCGCCCTTCGGCACGGCGGCATAGTAAGTGCCGCTGATGAACGAGGTCGGATGCAGGTGCATCGAATGCACCACGCCCGCCGGCATGACGTTTGCCCAGCAGTCGGTCATGGCCACGGCGCGTCCGCCCAGGTCGTAGTGCAGGTTGCGAGCAAAACGCTTCACGACCGGATCGATGCGGCGGCGCAGGCGGTCGAACAGCGACGAGACGAGGTGCAGGCGGTCGAGCGACCCATAGGAGGTATAGCCACCGAGATAGTGTCGCGCCGACCAGCGCCGGCCCGCCGCATCGGAGACGGCAAGGGAGCAGCATTCGTCGGCCAGACTCCGGTTGAAGGCAGGCCATCCCGGCCGGACCAGGGACTCCTGGAGGATTAATGTCGGAAAAAGGGCACGGATCGCCATTCCGTGATTATCTGCCAACCCGGCCGCTCGTGCTATTGTTTCGCATGCTTACCGCGACACAGATCGAGACCTACCACCGCGACGGCTACCTGGTCATCCCACGCCTCATCGAGGGCGACCAGCTTGCCGAATTGCGGGCACTGACCGACCGCATCGTCGCCGAGGCGCGTGGCGTGGCGGCCAACGACGAGCTCTACGATCTCGAACCCAGCCACAACGCCACGCTGCCCCGGGTGCGGCGGCTAAAACCCACAATCTTCAAGCGATACAAATTCTTCCACGATCTCGTGCGCGATCCCAAGATCACGGCCATTCTCACGCAGCTGATCGGCCCGGCAATTCGACACTATGGCGGCAAGCTCAACATGAAGTCGGCGGGTTATGGCTCGCCGGTGGAATGGCACCAGGACTGGGCTTTCTATCCGCACACCAACGACGACGTGCTGGCCACCGGCATCTATCTCGACGACTGCGATCTCGGCAATGGACCGCTGCTGGTGCTGCCCGGGACACATCACGGCCCGACCTACAGCCATCATGCCGACGGCCGGTTCTGCGGCGCCATGGACCCCGAATCCTGCGACCTCGACGTCAGCAAGGCGGTACCCCTGATGGGCCCGGCTGGCTCGATGACCATCCATCACGCCCGATTGGTGCACGGCTCGGCGCTCAACACCTCCAACCAGCAGCGCCGGCTGCTGCTGCATGAATACACGGCGTCGGACGCCTGGCCGTTGATGGGCATCGCCGACTTCGACGAATTCAACAGCCGCATGGTGCTGGGCGAGCCCAATGTTGAGCCCCGCGTTCGCGCCGCGCCTGTCCGCATGCCGCTGCCCGCGGCTGATCATCAGGGGTCGATCTACGAGAACCAACGTGCCGCCGGCCGGCGCTTCTTCGAGACCCATGAGGAGCGCGCCGGTGTTGCCAACTAAAGCAGCCCAACACTGAGGACGGCAGGCGTTGCTTCCGACCTATCACGCCGCCGCCAAGGTACTGCACTGGCTCACCGCTTTGGCGGTCTTCGGCCTGCTGGGCATCGGCCTGTGGATGACCGGCCTGCCGATTGGCCTGCAGAAGCTCCAAGTCTACAACTGGCACAAATGGATCGGCCTTGTCGTGCTGACTCTGACGGCGGCCCGCTTGTTGTGGCGATGGCGGCATCCACCGCCTCCGCTGCCCGATACGGTCACGCGCTGGGAGCGCGCGCTCGCGCCGATCGGCCATTGGGCGCTGCTGTTCCTCCTGCTCGCCATGCCGGCCAGCGGCTGGCTGATGAGTTCGGCCGGGGGTGTCAGCGTCTCGTGGTTCGGGGTTCTGCCTCTGCCCAACCCGGTGTCGCCCGATCGCGATCTTTTCGAGACGCTGCGCTCCATGCACTTCGTGCTGTCGCGGTGCCTGATCGCGGTCGTGGCGCTGCACATCGTCGCCGTGTTTCACCATGATGTCCTGCGCCGCGACGGAATTTTCCGCCGCATGTGGCCTTTGGGGAGAAATTGATGCGCCGTTGGCTGATCGTCGCCGCCTTGCTGCTGGCACCGTCCGGACTAGCCGCGCCTGCCTTGGCTGGGCCCCAGGATGCGTGGACAATCGATCCGCGCGCCAGTTCGCTCACCTTCAGCGCCACCCAGACCGGCGCCTTCGTCAACGGGCGTTTCCCGGCCTGGAGCGGCAACATTGTGCTCGATCCCGCGGCGCTCGCCGGCGCGCGCATCGATATCGCCATCCAGATGGCGCCGATGACCGCCGGCAATCAGGATGTCGACTCCCTGATGAAGGGTGCGAACTTCCTCGACATCCGGAAGTTTCCCGAAGCGCGCTTCGTCGCCAGCACCGTCGTCGCATCGGGCGGCGACCGCTACGAAGCCCGCGGCAAGCTCACGCTCCGCGATGTCACGCGCGATGTCGTACTGCCCTTCACCCTGGCCATCGTCGACAATCCCGCGCAGCCCGGTGCGGTGCGCGCCACGGCCCGCGGCAAGTTGATCATCAAACGCCTCGACTACGGCGTCGGACAGAACGAATGGGCCGGAACGGGCCAGGTCGCTAACGAGGTCACGATCGACCTCAATATCGTGGCGAGCCGCCCCAGGTGATCGGCCGCCGGCGCGCCATGGGTGCCGCTGGCGCGTCGTTGCTGCTCGCGCCAGCCGCGCGCGCCCAGTACCCGCAGTGGCCGGACTGGCTCGGCAATTATTCCGGTGCGCTGCGCTTCTATCGTTCGATCCCGCTCGAGGACATCTTCCCGCCGCCCAAAAATCCCCACGTCGACCTCGACGACCGCGCGCCATTCGGAGCCCAGTTCACCATCAGCGCCGCAGAAGACGTCGGCACGATCTGGCTGCGCATCGACGGCGGGCCGATGCAGACCTCGAGGAACGGCGAAACGCTGCGCTTCGGCGCCCTGATCGACGGCGTTGCCCTGCTCTCCTCGGCCGACGCGAAGCCTCTGCCGCGCTCCGCCACGCTGACGGTGCGGCCCGATTACTTCGGTACCGAGGCGCTGTTCGTCCATGCCGACGGCACCTTTTGGCGACGCCACTTCACCGCCCGCTTCACGCCGGGCGGCGCCGACATGATCGTCTGGGTGTTCGACGCCGCCGGCACGCGCGCGCGAACCTGGCGCGGCTCGGCCGTCCGCCGGAGCTAGGGGCGCGGCCCGACGTAGTTCGACTGCGGGCGGATGATGCGGCCGCCCTTCTCCTGCTCGAAAATGTGCGCGCACCAGCCCGCCGCGCGGCCGACCGCGAATAACGCAGTGAAGGCGCTGCGCGGGATCTCGAGGGCCTCCAGCAGAAGCGCCGTATAGTACTCGACGTTGGTGTCGAGCCGCCGACCCGGCTTGTGCCGGCGCAGCGCCGCGATGGCGCTCTTCTCGACCTCGACGGCAAAAGCGAGCCGGCCCGCCGTTTGCGGCAAGGTCGCGACGGTGTTCTTGAGCACATCGGCACGCGGATCGCGCACCTTGTAGATGCGATGGCCGAACCCCATCAGGGTCGTGCCCTTGGAGAAGGCGTCGTCGAACCACGCGCCGGCCCAGTCGAGCGAGCCGATGTCGTCGAACATGTCGAGCACGGGACCGGGCGCGCCGCCGTGCAGCGGGCCTTTCAGGGCGCAAAGTCCCGCCAGCACCGAGGAGATGAGGCCGGCATGCGTTGAAGCCACGACGCGTGCCGTGAAGGTCGAGGCATTGAAGCCGTGATCGGTGATGGTGGTGAGATAGGCGTCGAGCGCCTGCTCGAATGCGGCGGGCGCTCGCTGGCCACGGATCATGCGCAGCAGGTCCTGCGCCGTCGTGAGCGTGGGATCCGGCGCCAGCGCCGACTTGCCCTCCGAGGTCCGCAGGAGTGCCGCGAGGAACACCGGCAGCGCACCGCAGACCAGATAGTGGTGCGGCATCGGCTCGGAGTCAGCCAGCATGCCGAGCCCGACACGCAGCCCTTCGACCGGCGTCAGGCCTTTGGCCGCCTGCAGCAGCTTCGGCAGTTCGGCAAAGGCCCGCACACGGGCCAGGGCGAAGCCTTCGCGGACCGCCGGCTCGTCGCCGCCGCCTTGCGCGAAACCGTCCCACAGCAGAGCCGCCACCCCTTCGAAGCCGCGGGTGGCGACCAGTTCCTCGATGGCATGGCCGCGCACGATCAGCCGGCCGGCCTCCCCATCGACTTCGCTCATCACCGTGTCGGCCACGATGATGCCGTCGAGGCCGCTGTTCACCCGTGTCTGCAGCATCTGTTTCCCCTTCGTTTGCGTCGCTTGGAAGGTCGATCTGCACAAATATATTGTCAATCTTGATTATATTGATCAATATATAACTATGACCCTTGAATTATTGACGTCCTGGGAAGCGGCACGGCGGCTGGGCGTGTCGGCCGCCACGCTCTACGCCTATGTCAGTCGCGGCCTGCTGCGCTCGGAGGCGGTCGACGGCAGCCGCGAGCGGCGCTACCGCGCCGACGACGTCGTGCGCCTAAAACGCCGCCGCGATGTCGGCCGCAAGGCCGAGTCGATCGCCAACCACGCGCTGGACTTCGGCACGCCGGTGCTCGAGTCGGCCCTGACGTTGATCGAGGGCGGCCGTCTCTATTATCGCGGCATCGACGCCGCCCGACTGGCAGAGACGGCCTCGCTGGAAGATGTCGCCCGGCTCCTATGGGACTGCGACGACAAGCCCTTCGCTGCGAGCAACCTGCCCCCGCTCACCACCGCCTTGCGCCGCGCCTGGATCGCCGCGGCTACCCTGTCGCCACCCGACCGCTGCCTCGTGCTGCTGCCGGCCGCCGCGGCACTCGATCATCCGAGCTGGGTGGAAGATCGCGCCGCCATGCTGGAGACCGGCGTACGCGTGCTGCGTTTGCTGACGGCGGCGGTGACGGCGCGCCCACTCTCCACCTTGCCCGTTCACGAACAGCTCGCGGTGGCGTGGCGCGTGCCGCCCGATCGCGTGCCAATGCTGCGGGCCGTGCTGGTGCTCCTGGCCGACCATGAGTTCAATGCCTCGGCTTTCGCCGCGCGGGTCGTCGCCTCCACCGGCGCCAATCTCTACGGCGCCACCATGGCGGGGCTGGCGGCGCTCAACGGTCCACGTCACGGCGGGGCCACGCGGCGGGTCGCGGCGATGTTCGACGATCTCAAGAACACCACCGACCTCGACGCCGACCTCGGGCGGATGCTGCGCGCCCGCGTCTACATCCCGGGATTCGGCCACCAGCTCTATCCCGACGGCGATATCCGGGCGGCAACTTTGATGACCCTGCTGCGCAAGACCCTACCGGACTCGCCGGAACTGACGTTCGCCGAGCGCCTGTCGGCGGCGGTCGAGCGCCTGATCGACCGTAAGGCCAATGTCGATTTCGCCAGTGTGACTGTCGAACGCGTGCTCGGCCTGCCCAAGGATTCGGCGCTGGCGCTGTTCCTGCTCGGCCGCACCGTCGGCTGGATCGCCCATTCCCTGGAACAGGCGAACGGCGCATTGATTCGGCCGCGCGCGCGCTATACAGGACCGCGACCCGGAGCCCCACGACCCGAAGCCTGAGGCCTCGCGCCCATGACCCATGCCCTGATCGTCATCGACATGCAGCAAGGTTCGTTCGGCGAGGCCGCGCCGCGGCACGACTCCGTCGCGCTCGTTGGTCGGCTGAACGAACTGGCCGGCGCGGTGCGGACCAACGGTGGTGCCGTCGTCTTCATCCAGCACGATGGCCCCGCGGGCGATCCCCACCAGCCGGATCTGCCGGGCTGGCGGCTGCTGGCCGACCTCGATGTGCATCAGGACGACACCATCATCCGCAAGACGTCGTGCGATGCCTTCCTCGACACGACGCTCGACGCGTTCCTGCGCTCCCGCGCCATCGAATGCCTGGTCATCACCGGGTGCGCCACCGACTACTGCGTCGACACCACGGTCCGAAGCGCGCTGGCGCGCGGCTATCCGACGGTCGTGCCCTCGGACGGCCACACGGCGGCGAACCGGCCCCACCTGACGGCTGCAAAGATCATCGAGCATCACAATGCGATCTGGGCCGACTTCATCGCGCCCGGCGGACCGGCGGTGGTCTGTCCCAGCTCGGACGTTATCCACCAAATCGGCGTCTTGCGGGACCGGCACCTGCGTGCTTAACGTCGCGCTTTAGTGACAAAGAAACGCATGGGCCTGCCGAGGCTGCCCCACCTCCTCGGCATCGAGGGACTTGCTCCCGAGACTATTTCGGGATTGCTCGACCTATCCGAAAATTACATCGACCAGAACAGATCGATCGACAAACGGCGCGACATGCTCGCGGGCCGGACCGTCATCAATTTGTTCTTCGAGAATTCGACGCGAACGCGGACCAGCTTCGAGGTCGCCGCCAAGCGGCTGGGCTCCGATGTCATCAACATGGATGTCGCCACCTCCTCCGTGCGCAAGGGCGAGACGCTGCTCGACACGGCGATGACGCTCAACGCCATGCGGCCCGACGCCATTGTCGTGCGTCATCATGAGTCGGGGGCCGTGAATCTTCTGTCACAGAAGGTCAACTGCGCCGTCATCAACGCCGGCGACGGCCAGCACGAGCACCCGACCCAGGCCCTGCTCGACGCGCTCACCATCCGGCGACGACGCGGCAGCCTGCAGGGGCTGCTGGTGGCGATCTGCGGCGACATCATGCACAGCCGCGTGGCGCGCTCGAACATCCACCTGCTCCAGATCATGGGCGCACGCGTGCGCGTCGTCGGCCCGCCCACCCTGATGCCGACCGACATCGACAAGATGGGCGTAGAAGTCCACTACAACATGAAATCTGGCCTGGCCGACGTCGACATCGTCATGATGCTGCGCCTGCAGACCGAGCGCATGCAGGGCACCTTCGTGCCCTCGATCAGCGAATACTTCCATTTCTTCGGTCTCGACCATGCCAAGCTGAAATATGCCAAGCCCGATGCGCTGATCATGCATCCCGGTCCGATGAACCGCGGCGTCGAGATCGACTCCGAGGTCGCCGACGATCTCGACCGCAGCGTCATTCACGAGCAGGTCGAGATGGGTGTGGCCGTGCGCATGGCCTGCCTCGAGGCGCTGATCGGCGGGCGACGCAACCAGATTGGAGCCGTCGCATGAGTGGCAGCATCCACAAGACCGCGCCGCCGCACGCCGGCTCGACGGCCTACATCAATGCCCGCATCGTCGATCCCACGGCCGACAGCGAGTATCGCGGCGCCATCCTGATCAGCGACGGCAAGATCGCCGACTTCGGCCCCAACCTGTTCGTCTCAGGCGCGCCCTACGGCATCGAATCGGTCGACTGCCGCGGCCTCGTTCTCGCCCCCGGCGTGGTGGACACCCGCGTCCATACCGGCGAGCCGGGTGAGGAGCACAAGGAGACGCTGGAGAGCGCCGGCGCCGCCGCCGCCGCGGGCGGCATCACCTCGCTGGTGCTGCTGCCCGACAACGAGCCGCCGTTCGATGATGCCTCGCTGATCGAGTTCGTGGCCCGCCGCGCCCGGCTGATCAAGCTGGTGAACATGTATGCCTACGGCGCGCTCACCGTGGGCCTCGAAGGCAGGGAACTGGCCGAGATCGGCCTGCTGGCCGAGGCCGGGGCCGTGGCCTTCACCGATGCCGACCACGCCGTGGGCAGCGCCCAGGTGATGCGTCGCGCGCTCTACTACTGCAAGGCGTTCGACGCGCTGATCGTCCATCTGCCGCAGGAGCCGACGCTCTCGGGCGGTCACATGACCAGCGGCGAGATGGCGACCCGGCTCGGCCTGTCGGGCAATCCGCCGCTGGCCGAAGTGATGATGGTCGAACGCGACATCCGCCTGGTCGAGATGACCGGCGGGAAGATGCATCTCGCCAAGATCTCGACCGCCGAATCTGTTGCGGTGATCGCGGCCGCCAAGGCACGCGGGCTGAAGATCACCTGCGATACGGCAGCGCCCTATTTTGCGCTGAACGATCTGGCCGTCGGCGACTACCGCACTTTCGGGAAGCTGGTGCCGCCGCTGCGCGCCGAGAAAGACCGCGCGGCAATTGTCGAAGGCCTCAGGAGCGGCGTGATCGACGCCATCGTCTCGGACCACCGGCCGCAGGACCAGGACAGCAAGCGCGTGCCCTTTGCCCAGGCGCTGCCGGGCGGCATCGGGCTCGAAACCCTGCTGCCGATCTCGCTCGAGCTGGCGCACAACGGCCATCTCACCCTGCCGCAGCTCTTCCAGCGGCTGTCGAGCACGCCGGCCCGCCTGTTCGGCCTCCCCGGCGGCCGCCTCGCCAAGGGCGCGCCTGCGGACCTCGTGGTGTTCGATGCCGACTATGCCTGGCAGATCGATCGCACCGATCTCTGGAGCAAGACCAAGAACACGCCGTTCGACGAGCGCCCGGTGCAGGGCCGTGTCATGGCCACCATCGTCGGCGGCCGCACGATCTACCGCGACGACAGTTTCGTGACCGCCGCAGCAGCAGCTTAATTGCCGCCTCGAAACCGCCACTTCGTCTGGTATTGTCGCGGCGTACTCACGGATCAGGGCAATTCATGATGTTTCGACAGTCGATCATTCTAAGAGCAGCGACTCTGGGAGCGGCGACCCTGGCGTTCGCCGGCGCGGGCCACGCCCAGACACGCGGCCCGTCGCGCGACGACCTGCTCGACGCGCTGACGCGCCACATCCAGATTTGCGGCGAGATGACCGCGACCGAGGCCAGGCTCGCCTGCTACGACCGGCTGCAGACGCAGGTCGGCGGCGTGCAGGGGGCCGCTCCTGCCGCCGTCGCGCCGACACCCATTCTCGCCCCCACACCGACGCCGCTTCAGGCCGGCGGTGTGGCGGCGCCGTCGACCGGCTCGTCGATCAGTTCCACGCCAATCACCCCGCAGCCGCTCGGCATCCCCGGCGGCGGCGTGGCGACGTTGGGTGCCGGCGCGCAGCCGCCGGCGAGCCCGCTTGGCCAGCCGCAGGATCCCAATGCCGCCTTCGACCCGCGCACCGCAACCCAGCCGCGCCCACCCGAGGGGCTGCAGCCCAAGCCGAGACCGCCCGTCCGCCGCACCGGGACGCGACCCATCCCCTTTTCAGCGACGCCGCAGCCCCTGGTGGTGCTGGGCGCCGCCAACCTGACCTACGGCGACTCACGCTACTGGCAGGTCTCGATCACGCTGACCTCGAACACGCAGCGTCCGATCGAGACACAAGCCCAGTGCACCTTCATGAACGCCGGCCGTCCGATCGAGGATGTCTATTTCGGGCCGGTGACGATCCAGCCCGGCGAGCAGATCAGCACCGAGCTGGTCGGCCCGCCGACCACCGCCTATGTCGATTCCACGAACTGCCGTGTCCTGAGTCCCTGAGCCTGCGGCGATGGTCTCGACGCTGATCCTGCTCCTGGGACCGTTCCTGCTGGGTTACCTGCTGGGATCGATCCCGTTCGGAATGCTGCTGACCCGGGCCGCGGGCCTGGGCGACATCCGCAAGGTCGGCTCAGGCAATATCGGCGCCACCAACGTGCTGCGCACCGGCCGCAAGGACCTGGCCGCCGCCACCCTGCTGCTCGATGCCCTGAAGGGCCTGGTCGCGGTGCTGATCGCTGACCAGATCGGCGAACTCGCCGCCGTTGGCGCGGGAGCAGGCGCGGTGCTCGGCCACATGTTTCCGGTCTGGCTTTCCTTCAAGGGCGGCAAGGGCGGGGCGACCGTGCTTGGCGTCTTCCTGGGTTTGAGCTGGCCGATCGTCGCCGTCGGCGCCGGCGTGTGGCTGCTGATCCTCGTGACCTTGCGCTATTCCTCGCTGGCCACCCTGATTTCCACGGCGCTCGCCGCCGCTTCGGCCTGGTGGCTCTCGCCCCGCCCGGTGGCCATGCTGGCGGCGGTGCTGGTGCTGCTGGTGTGGGCCAAGCACCACCAGAATATCCGCCGCCTGCTGGCTGGCAGCGAGCCGAAGATCGGACAGAAGTAGCAGGCAAGCCGCGCGAAGTCGTTGCAGCCGCCCTCGTCAAGCGCGCAGGCCTGCGTTAGGGTCGCTACACAACAACTGCAGGAGGCAATGACATGTTCGTTGCACGTATCGCCGCCCTAACTGTCGCCACCCTTTGCCTGGCATCGGCCGTCGAGGCCAAGACGCTGCGCTGGGCGAGCCAAGGTGACGCCCTCACCATGGATCCGCACTCGCAGAACGAGGGCCCGACCACCGCGATGAACCAGCACATCTACGATCCGCTGATCCAGCGCGACCCCAAGCTCGCCAAGGTCCCGAACCTGGCGCTGTCGTGGAAGCCGATCGCCCCCGACACCTGGGAGTTCAAGCTCCGGCCCGACGTCAAGTTCAGCGACGGCACGCCCTTCACCGCCGACGACGTGGTGTTCAGCTACAACCGCGCACTGGCGCCGACCTCCGATTTCCGCGCCTACATCTCGAGCGTCAAGGAAGTGAAGGCGATCGATCCGCTGACGGTGCACATCATCACCAACGGGCCAAACCCCATCCTGCCCGACTACACGACCAGCATCATGATCATGTCCAAGGCGTGGGCAGAGAAGAACAACGTCACCAAGCCGCAGAGCTACAAGGACAAGGAAGAGACCTTCGCGGTGCGCAATGCCATGGGCACCGGGCCCTACATGGTGAAGCAACGCGACCCCGACGTGCGCACCGTGATGACGAAGAACCCGACCTACTGGGGCGCCAAGCAGTTTCCCGACTATCCCGACGAGCTGGTCTACACGCCGGTCAAGGAACCCTCGACCCGCGTCGCCGCCCTGATCTCGGGCCAGGTCGACTTCGTGCTCGATGCACCGTTGCAGGACGTCGCGCGCATCAAGCAGACCGCCGGCCTCAAGACCGAGGAGACCGCGCAGGTCCGCTCGATCTTCCTCGGCCTCGACATGGGCTCGGCTGAGCTCAAATACTCCGACGTCAAGGGCAAGAACCCGTTCGCCGACAAGCGCGTTCGCCAGGCCATGTATCAGGCGATCGACATGAACGCGATCAAGACCAAGGTGATGCGCAACTTCGCGGCGCCCGCCGGCCTGGTCACCTCGCCCGGCGTGCACGGCTATACGCCGGCGCTCGACGAGCGCCAGAAATTCGACGTCGCGGCGGCCAAAAAACTCATGGCCGATGCGGGCTATCCCAACGGCTTCGGCGTCACGCTCGACTGCCCCAACGACCGCTACAACAACGACGAGCAGATCTGCCAGGCGGTCGCCGGCATGCTGGCCCAGATCGGCATCAAGGTCGATCTGCAGGCGCGATCCAAGACGCTGCACTTCCCCAAGCTGCAGAAGAAGGACTCCAGCTTCTTCCTGCTGGGCTGGGGCGTGCCGACGCTCGATTCGCACTATGTCTTCACCTTCCTCTATCAGACCAGCGACGCGGCCAAGAAGGTGGGAAGCTGGAACTTCACCGGCTACAGCAACGCCAAGCTCGACGAGCTGAGCGACGCGATGCTGAAGGAAGTCGACCAGGCCAAGCGCGACAAGATGGTCGCCGACGCCTGGGCGACGGTGGTCGCCGACATGCCCTACCTGCCGATGCATCACCAGCTGATCGTCTGGGCGATGAGCGACAAGGTGACCATGCCGATCTTCGCCAACGACACGCCCAACTTCAAATACTCGAAGATCAAGTAAGGCTGTCCTGAAGCAAAAGGAAAGCCGGCGCCTTGCTGGCTTTCATCGTTTCCCGTCTCCTGCAGTCGCTGGCGGTCATGCTGGCGGTGTCGTTCCTGTGCTTCGTGTTGTTCAACTTCGTCGGCGACCCGGTGAACAACATGGTCGGCCAGGAGGCGTCGGCGTCGGACCGCGAGGAGATGCGGCGCGACCTCGGCCTGGAGGACTCCGTGGCGGTGCAGTTCGCGCGCTTCCTCGGCAACGCCGTGACCGGCAATTTCGGCAAGAGCTATCGCCTGGCCCGGCCGGTGTCCGATCTGATCGTGGAACGGATGCCGGCGACGCTGGAGCTGGTGGCGGTGGCGGCCCTGCTGGCGTTGTCCATGGGCATCCCGCTGGGCGTCCTGACGGCGCTGCGGCGCCACAGCGTCGACAGCGGCGCGATCATGACCTTCTCGCTGGCCGGCGTCGCCATGCCCACTTTCGTCATCGGCATTCTGCTGATTTATGTCTTTTCGGTGGAATGCATTTCGTGGGCGCCGGCGATCGGGCTGCCGGCGGGATGGTGCTTCCCCTCCTTCGGCCGCGGCGAGACGGTGAAGCTCGGCTGGTGGAATACGGGCCTGCTGACCGCGTCGGGGCTGAAGGCGATCGTGCTGCCGGCCTTCACGCTCTCGCTGTTCCAGATGACCCTGGTGCTGCGCCTGGTGCGCTCGCAGATGCTGGAGGTGCTGCGCACCGACTACATCAAGTTCGCGCGCGCGCGCGGCCTCACCGACCGCGCGGTGCACTTCCGGCACGCGCTCAAGAACACGCTGCTGCCGGTGATCACCGTGATCGGCATCCAGATCGGCGGCCTGATCGCGTTCTCGATCATCACCGAGACGGTGTTCCAGTGGCCGGGCATGGGCCAGCTCTTCATCCAGTCGGTGCAGTTCGCCGACATTCCGGTGATGGCGGCCTATCTCGTGATGGTTTCGTTCATCTTCGTGGCGATCAATTTCTTCGTCGACCTGCTCTACGCCACCATCGACCCCCGGCTCCGGCTCGACCGCGCCCAGCTCGGCACGGCGGGCGGCTGACCGTGACTGCTTCACGCACGCTACCCCCTGCACTTCCCTGGGCCCTGATCGGGGCAGCCTGCCTCGGCTCCTTCGCCACCACCTCGAGCGGCACCACGCGCGCGCCCTTCCTGCTCGACATGGCGCGCGACCTCGACGTCTCCATGCCTCTGGTTGCCAACCTTGTCTCGCTGACGTCGGTCTCGTGGGGCGTCGCCTCGGCGTTCGGCGGCTGGCTGTCCGATCTCGTCGGCCGCCGGGCGCTGCTGGTCGCCTCACCCTTTGCGCTCGCCCTGTGCCTCGTGGCGCAAGCTCTGGCCGGGTCGTTCTTCTGGGTGGGCGTATGGGCGACGGTGGCTGGCGCCTGCTGCGGCGCCTTCACAGGCGTGGTGATGGCCGAGGTTTCGGGCCGCGTCGTCGATGGCCAGCGCGGCCGGGCGCTAGGCTGGGTGATGAGCGGCCAATCGCTTACTCTGCTGATCGGCGTGCCGATGGCAGCGGCCGTGGGCTCGCTGATCGGCTGGCGTGGCTGGCTGGTCTGCCTGGGTGGTCTTTCCCTCCTCGCCTGCCTCAGCCTGTTCTTCACGGTGGGACGCGGCACCGCCGGCCACACCCACCCGATGGCGCGGCCCTCGTTCCGGACCGCGCTGTCGCCTCGCGTGCTGGGTCTCCTTACCTCCGGTATCGCCGAGCGCATCTGCTACGGCCTCGCTGCGATCTATTTCGCGACCTTCCTGCAGGCGACCTATTACCTGTCGTTGATCCAGGTCGCCCTGCCGCTTGCGGTGTTCGCGATCGGCAACGTCGCCGGCACGATCCTGGGCGGACAACTTGCCGACCGCCTGCGCGACCGGCTGATGGTCTTCGCCGTTGCCATGGCGCTCTCGGCAGTAGCGGCCCTCGTTCTCTTCCTGTGGCATCCCAGTCTGGAAGTCTCCGTCGCCCTGGGCCTCGTCTATGTGCTGCTGAATGCGCTGGGCCGGCCCTCCTACATGGCGGCACTTGCCGCAGTGCCGGAAGATGTGCGCGGCACGGTCTTGGGACTGAATGGCACCACGGCGAGCGTCGGCTGGGTGGGCGCGGCGGCGCTTGGCGCCGCGATCATCAGTTGGGACGGTTTTGACGGCTTCGGCCCGCTTGCCGCCGTCCTGGCACTCCTGGGCGCGCTGGGCGCGCTCCTCTGCCGGCGGATGACGGTATCATGAGCGACCGCAGCTCGACCCTCGCCCGCTTTCGCGACAGCGACATGTGGTGGAGCTTCCGCCACTCCCCGCTCACCGTGGCCGCTGCCGTGGTCACGCTGGTCTACTTCGTCGGGGCCGCCTTCGCGCCCTGGATTGCGCCGTTTGATCCGTTCGACGTGAAGTCGCTCAACCTGATGGATGCCTTCACACCCCCGGCGTGGAGCGAGGGCGGCATGGCCAAGCATCCGCTGGGCACCGACAACCAGGGCCGCGACATGCTGTCGGCCATTCTTTACGGCTGCCGCATGTCGCTGATGATCGGCCTCGCCGCGATCGTACTGTCGGTCACCACGGGCGTGCTGCTGGGCCTGCTGGCCGGCTTCCGCGGCGGTTGGGTCGAGGCGGTGATCATGCGCGTGGCCGACATCCAGCTCACCGTGCCCGCCATCCTGATCGCGCTCACCCTGGATGGCGTGGCGCGGGTGATGTTGCCCAAGGGCGTCCACGACAGCGTCGCCATCTGGGTGCTGGTGCTGTCGATCGGCTTCGCCTACTGGCCGCAGTTCGCGCGGGTCACGCGGGCCACGACGCTGGCCGAAAAGAACAAGGATTATGTCAATGCCGCCCGCATCATCGGCGTGCCCGGCGTACGGATCGCACTGGGGCATGTGCTGCCCAATGCCTGGGGCCCCGTGCTGGTGATCGCCACCATCGAACTGGCGCTGGCGGTCATCGCCGAAGCCTCGCTCTCCTATCTCGGGGTCGGCATGCCGGCCACACAGCCTTCGCTCGGCACGCTGATCCGCATCGGCAACGCTTTCCTGTTCTCGGGCGAATGGTGGATCGTCATCTTCCCGGCGCTGGCGCTGGTGATCCTGTCGCTGTCGGTCAACCTGCTCGGCGACTGGCTGCGCGACGCGCTCAATCCGAGGCTGCGCTGAATACTACCTCTGGTTGTTTTACACTATTGATGTTCTCTCTTAGTGTCGCGGCATGTTTGATGGTCCGCATACACTCGAGCTCGATCCTCAGGAACGCCGTGCCCGACTGAGGTTAGCGCGCAGCGCCCGCATCGGGCCCGTCACCTTCCACGAGGCGCTCGCCCATTTCGGCTCGGCGCGGGCGGCCTGCCAAAGGCTTGCCACCTGCGCCGATGCCGATATCGACCGCGAGGACGCGAGGCTCACCAAGGCGGGCGGGCGCTTCCTGGTGATGGGCGACGCGGCCTATCCGGCTGCCCTGGCGGCCGTGCCCGGTGCACCGCCGGTCCTGTCGACGGTCGGCGATCTGGCGCTGCTGGGCCGGCCGACCCTGGCGCTGGTGGGCGCCCGCGACGCCTCCCTGGCCGGCCGGCGCTTCGCCGCCGAACTGGCGACGACCCTGGGCGCCGCAGGCTTCGTCATCGCCTCGGGCCTGGCGCGCGGCATAGATGCCGCCGCTCACGAAGCAGCCCTCGCCACCGGCACCGTGGCCGTCCTGGCCGGCGGGATCGACCAGATCTACCCGCCGCAGAACGCCGACCTGCACGGCCGGATCGCGGCCCGGGGCCTGATCCTGAGCGAAGCCGCCCTGGGCACGCCGCCGGTTGCCCGCGCCTTTCCCCGTCGCAATCGCATCGTGAGCGGCCTGTCGGCGGGCGTGATCGTGATCGAAGCCGCCGCCCGGTCGGGCTCCCTGATCACCGCCCAACGAGCCGCCGAACAGGGGCGCGAGGTCTTCGTCGTGCCCGGCTCTCCCATGGACCCGCGCTATGCCGGATCCAATAGCCTTATCCGGGATGGGGCCATATTGGCCCGCGACGCCAACGATATTCTGGACGTTCTGGGCCGGCCATCGGCGCCCGCCCAACCCCTTGAGCAGAAAGGGCAAAAGCGGCCCGGCGGCGATGCGTCGAAGGTGCTCGAAGCCCTGGGGTCTGTCCCTACCGCGGTTGACGAACTGGTGCGCCGGTGCCAAGTGTCCGCCGCCTCCGTGGCGGAGGTCCTACTGGCCCTGGAGCTGGAGGGCCGCCTGGAGAGGCACCGGGGTAACCGCGTATCTCTGATGTAAATCAGTGATTAAGCTCCGGCCTTTGATGTTTCACTGGAGCATGTTTCGCCGATGGACGTGCTGGTCGTCGAGTCCCCGGCCAAGGCTAAGACCATTGGGAAATATCTCGGCCCCGGTTTCACCGTGCTGGCCTCCTATGGTCATGTCCGCGACCTGCCGTCCAAGGATGGCTCGGTCCGCCCGGATGAAGATTTCGCCATGGATTGGGAGATCGATCCCCAGTCGCAGAAGCGCCTCGATGCCATCGCCAAGGCCATCACCAAGGGCGGCAAGCTCTATCTCGCGACCGATCCGGATCGCGAGGGCGAGGCCATCTCCTGGCACGTGATGGACATTCTCGGGCGCAAGAAGGCGCTCGACGGTGTCGACGTGAAGCGGGTCACCTTCAATTCCATCACCAAGCAGTCGGTGCTCGACGCCGTCGCCAATCCGCGCGACCTCGACCAGCCGCTGATCGACGCCTACATGGCCCGCCGGGCGCTCGACTATCTCGTCGGCTTCACCCTGTCGCCGGTGCTGTGGCGCAAGCTGCCCGGCAGCCGCTCCGCCGGCCGCGTGCAGTCGGTGGCCCTGCGCCTGATCTGCGAGCGCGAAGCTGAGATCGAGGTCTTCAAGACCCGCGAATACTGGACGGTCGATGCCATCTTCGGCACGGCCAAGAAGCAGGCACTTAAAGCCCGCCTCACCCATCTCGACGGCCGCAAGCTCGACAAGTTCGACCTCGACAACGAGGAGCGCGCGCAATCGGCCAAGCGCGAGATCGAGCGCCGCGCCTTCTCGGTGGCCTCGATCGATCGCCGCCAGGTGCGCCGCAATCCGCCGCCGCCCTTCATCACCTCGACCCTACAGCAGGAAGCCTCGCGCAAGCTGGGCGTCGGTGCCGCCACCGCCATGCGCATCGCCCAGCGCCTGTATGAAGGTGTCGACATCGGCGGCGAGACCGTCGGCCTCATCACTTACATGCGCACCGACGGCGTCCAGCTCGCCCCGGAGGCGATCGGCCAGACCCGCCGCCTGATCGAGACAAAGTACGGCCAGAGCTACGTGCCGGAAAAGCCGCGCGTCTACACGTCGAAGGCGAAGAACGCCCAGGAGGCGCACGAGGCGATCCGCCCGACCGATCTCTTCCGCACGCCGCAGGATGTGGCGTCGCACCTGGATAAGGACCAGCTCGGCCTCTACGAGCTGATCTGGAAGCGCACCGTTGCCAGCCAGATGGAAAGCGCCGTGCTCGACCAGGTGACGGTCGACATCGCCAGCGGCGACAAGAACGTGCAGCTGCGCGCCACCGGCTCGGTCGTGAAATTCAACGGCTTCCTCACGCTGTACGACGAGGGCCAGGACGAAAAGAGCGAAGACGAGGACGGCAACTCGATCCTGCCCGACGTCACCGAGAACGAAGCGATGGAACGCCGCGACGTGGTGCCGGAACAGCATTTCACCGAGCCGCCGCCGCGCTATTCCGAAGCCAGCCTGGTGAAGAAGATGGAGGAGCTCGGCATCGGCCGGCCGTCGACCTATGCCAGCATCATCGAGGTTCTGCAGCGCCGAAATTATGTGAAGATCGACCGCAAGCGCTTCGTGCCCGAAGACCGCGGCCGCATCGTCACGGCGTTCCTGCAAAGCTATTTTCCGCGCTATGTCGAATACGACTTCACCGCCCATCTCGAGGAAGAGCTCGACGACATCTCGAGCGGCAAGATCGACTGGCACGAAGTGCTGCGCGAATTCTGGAAAGCCTTCTCGGCCGCCGTCGGCGAGACCAAGGAGCTTCGCGTCCGCGAGGTGCTCGACAAGATCGATGCCGAGCTCGGGCCCCACTTCTTTCCCGAGGCCAAGGACGGCAAGAATCCGCGCAACTGCCCGTCGTGCGACAACGGCCGCCTTGGGCTGAAGCTCGGCAAGTTCGGTGCCTTCATCGGCTGCTCGAACTATCCGGAGTGCCGTTTCACGCGCAAGCTCGGCATCGTCGATGCCGAGGCGGACGCGGCCTCAGGCGTCAATATGGACGGCCCCAAGATCCTGGGCGTGGACCCCGTCACCGGCAAACAGGTCACGCTGCGCAAGGGCCCGTATGGCCTCTATGTCCAGCTCGGCGAGCCGGAGGGCAAGGACAAGCCCAAGCGGCAATCGCTCCTGAAGGACATGGTCCCGGACGAGGTGACGCTCGACAAGGCGCTGGCGCTGCTGGCGCTGCCGCGCGAACTGGGCCCGCATCCCGAAGACAGCGAGATGATCCTGGCCGGCGTCGGCCGTTTCGGTCCCTACGTGAAGCACGGGCCGAAATACAAATCGATTCCCGCCGACGAGAGCGTGCTCGAGATCGGCATGAACCGCGCCGTGGCGCTGCTGGCCGAAGCCAGGGTGCCGGGCCGCGGCCGGGCCGCCGTCAAGCCGCTGCGCGTCGTCGGCAATCATCCCAACGACGAAGCGCCGATCGAGCTCTACGACGGCCGCTATGGCCACTATGTGAAGCACGGCGGCATCAATGCGACGGTGCCGAACGACATCAAACCGGAAGAGCTCACGCTCGACCACGCCGTGTCGCTGCTGGCCGAGCGTGCGGCCAAGGGCGGCGGCAAGAAGCCGGCGCGTGCCAAGAAGGCCGCAGCCCCCAAGGCGAAGCCGAAAGCCAAAGCCAAGGCGACCAATGGCGCGGTCGACGTAGCGGTGCCGGCCAACGACGCGGAGCCGAAGCCCCAGCTCAAATCCAAGCCCGCCGCCAAGAAGAAGGCGGCGCCCAAACGCAAGGCCAAGGTCGAGTCCCCGCCCCGCACCGGGACCGATGGCTAAGGGCAAGGTTCCAACCCGCGACGAACTGCTGGCCTTCATCCGCGAGAGCACCACGCCGGTTGGCAAACGCGAGATCGCGCGCGCCTACAACCTAAAGGGCGACCAGCGCATCGAGCTGAAGGAGCTGCTGCGCGACCTGCGCGATGCCGGCGAGATCACGCCCGACCGCGCCAAGACCTTCCGCGATCCCGCGGCGCTGACCGACATCACGGTTCTAGAAATCGTCCGGGTCGACAACGACGGCCACCTGATCGCCGTGCCGCGTCACCACGACGAGGACAAGGACGGTCCCCCGGCCCGCATCGAAATCGATCCCGAAACGGCGCCGCGCAGTGGCCCGGCGCCGGCCGTCGGCGATCGCGTGCTGGCCAGCCTAAAACGCCGCGGCAAGGACGCCTACGAGGCCAAGATCATCCGCCGGCTGGGCAGCGGCCCCAAGAAGATCCTAGGCCTCTACGAGGAACCGCCGGGCCGCGACAGCCTCGGACTGGTGACGCCGACCGACCGCAAGCTCAGGATGAGCTTCGACGTCCGCCCGGCCGACAGGAATGGCGCATTGGCGGGCGACATCGTCTGGGTCGAAGCCACCGGCGGGGCGCTCGCCCGCCGCGCCCGCGTGCTCGAGCGCATCGGGCCGATGAGCGATCCGCGCACCGTCAGCCTGATCTCGATCGCCGCCAACAATATTCCGGTGGAGTTTCCCACCGCCGCACTGGAAGAAGCCGAGCGCGCCAAGGCAGCGCCGATGGGCGACCGGCTCGATCTCCGCCAGACGCCCCTGGTGACCATCGACGGCGAGGACGCCCGCGACTTCGACGACGCCGTGTTCGCCGAGCCGGACCCAGCCTATCCCGGCGGCTGGCGCCTGCTGGTCGCCATCGCCGACGTCGCCTGGTACGTGCGCCACGACAAGCCGCTCGACCGCGCCGCCTATTTGCGCGGCACCTCGGTCTATTTCCCCGACCGCGTCGTGCCGATGCTGCCCGAGGCGCTCAGCAACCATTGGTGCTCGCTGGTGCCGCGCGAGGACCGCCCGGTGCTGGTGGCCGAGATGTGGATCGACGCCGAGGGCCATCTCAAGCGCCACAAGTTCCACCGCGCCATGATGCGCTCAGTTGCCCGCCTCACCTACACCCGCGTCCAGCGCGCCATGGATGGCGCGCCCGACGAGGAGATCGCGCCGCTGATGGAAGAGGTCGTACGGCCGCTCTACGGCGCCTACCGGGTGCTGCTGGCGGCTCGCGAGGCGCGTGGTGCGCTCGACCTCGATTTGCCCGAGCGCCAGGTGACGCTGGGCGACAATGGCCGGATCGCCGAGATCGGCGTGCGCGAGCGGCTCGACAGCCACAAGCTGATCGAGGAGTTCATGGTGCTGGCCAATGTGGCGGCGGCCCAGGCGCTGGAGCAGCGCCATGCGCCCTGCCTCTACCGCGTCCACGACCAGCCCGACCTCGCCAAGCTCGAATCGCTGCGCGAGTTCCTCGGCACCTTGGGCATCAAGGTGCCGACCGGGCAGCGGCTGCGGCCGGCCGATCTCAACCGCGTGCTGCACGAGGTCGCCGGCAAGCCGGTGTCCCAGCTGGTCAGCCAGACGGTGCTGCGCAGCCAGAGCCAGGCGGTCTACAGCCCCGACAATCTTGGCCATTTTGGCCTGGCCCTCGCGCGCTATGCGCATTTCACCTCGCCGATCCGCCGCTATCCCGACCTGATCGTCCATCGCGCCCTGATCGCGGCCTATGGGCTGGGCGACGGCGGCCTGGCCGCGGCCGACGTTGGCCGCTTCGTCGAGTTCGGCGAGCATCTGTCTATGTGCGAGCGCCGCGCGGTCGCCGCCGAACGCGGCGCCATGGACCGCTATGTCGTAGCCTTCATGGCCGAGCACGTCGGCGCGACCTTCGCCGGCCGCGTCACCAGCGTCACCCGCTTCGGCCTGTTCGCCGCCCTCGACGGCACCGGCGCGGACGGTCTCATCCCGATCCGCTCGCTGGGGCAGGAGTTCTTCCGCCACGACGAGGGCCGCCAGCTCCTTATCGGTGAGCGCACCGGCGAGACCTTCGGCCTGGGCGACCGGCTCAATTTCAAGCTCGTGGAGGCCAATGCCGCCACCGCCGGCCTGCTGTTCGAGATCGTGGACGTGATCGAGCGGGTCGAGCGCCAGGTCCTGCCGACCGGCGCCCGGGCCGACTCCCGCCGCGGGCCGCCGCGGCGTCCGGTCGCGCATCGCGGGCCCCCTCGGGACAAACGGTCACGCCGACGAAAGTGAGTCGAGCGCCCATATCTCAAGGGATGAGTGACGACGAGGATTATGCCCCGGTCGACTTCTGGACCGCCCTGCTGCGCGGCTGGTGCGGACGTTGCCCGCGCTGCGGCAAGGGCGCCCTGTTCGGCCGTTTCCTGAAGATGCAGAGCCACTGCCCGGCCTGCAACCAGGCGCTCGAACCGTACCGCGCCGACGATGCACCGGCTTATTTCACGATCTTCGCGGTCGGTCACATCGTCGTGCCCCTGGTCCTGATCGTGGAGCGCTACGGCCAGCAGCCACCGCTGTGGTTTCACGCCCTGCTGTGGCTGCCCTTGTCGGTTTTGCTGGCGCTTTACCTGCTTCCCCACATCAAAGGGGCGGTCATAGCGCTGCTCTGGGCGCACCGGATCGGCGCGCCCAAACCCTCGGCCGGGGGTCTCGACGGTTCCTCTTGAAACGTGGCAGGCGGTCAACGGCTTGTGCTAGACTGGAAATCAGTTGGGTATGATCGTTCCGTTGATTTCCTTCCTCCGGTGGACGCTGCCAGGTACGGCGGGCATTTTGCTCGTCGGAGCACTGGTTGCCTCCTGCGCGACCTCAACCGACACCCCCCAGGTCCTGGCCAAAGGCGGCCCCTCGGTCGCCGCCGACGTCAATATCGAGCGCGTCGTGCTGCAGGCCTATCGCGCGATCGGCGATCGCCACCTCTACGAGCCCAATTTCCGCACTTTGTCGGCCGAGACCTACCGCGGCTTCGCCAACGCCGATCCGGCGCTGGCCCTTGAAACTTCCGACACCAGTTTCACGGTCAAGCGCGACGGCCGCGAAGTGCTGAGCCGGCCCACGCCCACCAGCACCTCGGACGGCCGGGCCTGGGGCGGTATGCTGGCCGAACTGATAGCCGGCTCGATCGACACCTCGCCGGCGCTGCGCGATAGCGACCGCCAGGCACTCATCCGCCAGGCCATGGCCGCCACCACCAAGCAGCTCGACCGCAACAGTCGCTACGCCGACCCCGAAGAGGCCCGCGACAACCGCTTCCAGCGCGACGGCGGCGGCGGCATCGGCATCACCGTCGAACGGACCGACGACAAGAAGATCCTGATCCGCGCCATCCAGGACGGCTCGCCCGCGGGCAAGGCCGGCGTCCAGGTGGGCGACCAGATCCTGGCCATCGACGGCGAAAACATGGTCGACCGGCCGCTGAGCGACATCGTGCGCTACCTGCGCGGCACGGTCGGAACGCCGGTGGTACTTACCGTGCTGCGCCCGGCCCAGGGCCGCGAAGTCACGGTCGGCATGAAGCGCAGCCGCATTGTGCCCACCACGGTCGTCTACGAACGCCGCGGCGACGTCGGCCTGATCATGCTGAGCGGCTTCAACACCGCCACGACCGACAACCTTCGCACCGCCATCGACAAGGCGCGGGCCGAGATCGGACGCGATATCGCCGGCCTCATCATCGACATGCGTGGTAATCGCGGCGGCCTGCTCGACCAGGCGCAGGCAGTGGCCGAGGTGTTCATCGGCGACGGCACCATCTTCTCGACCCAGGGGCGCCATCCCGACAGCCGCCGGACCTACAAGAGCTCGGCCGCGCGCAAGGCCGCCGACCTGCCGGTCGTGGTGCTGATGAACGGCGGCTCGGCATCGGCCGCCGAGATCGTGGCGGCGGCGCTGCAGGACCGCGGTCGCGCCGTCGTCGTCGGCACGACCAGCTACGGCAAGGGCACCGTGCAGACGGTCGTGCGCCTGCCCAACGAGGGCGAACTCATCCTGACTTGGTCGCGCCTGCAGGCGCCCTCGGGCTACACCTGGAACGAGCTGGGTGTCCTGCCCAGCATCTGCACCGCCAAGGCAGGCGCCGCCGGCCAGCTTGCGACGGCATCGTCAGTCGATTCCAACCAATCGTCGCTGATGCGCTGGCATGCGCTGCGCAACCCGACCCAGCAGGAAGTGACCGATCTGCGCAAGATCTGCCCGCCGGCCGACAATTCGCCCGAGCGCGACATCGAGATCGCGAGCCAGCTCCTGCACGATCCCGTCCTTTATGCCCATGCCGTGCAGGTCGCGACCTATCAGGCGGCCCGCTGACCCGCCAATCGGCCGTTTCCGGCGCTTGACACCGCGCCCGCCCCGACTAATTTGCCGCCTCTCGCAGAATTCGCCCTCCCGGGCATAAGGACAAGACCATGGCCAAGCCGACCTCGATCCTAATCAAGATGGTGTCCAGCGCCGACACCGGCTTCTTTTACGTCACCAAGAAGAACCCGCGCACCAAGACCGAGAAGCTCGAGCTCAAGAAGTACGACCCGGTCGCGCGCAAGCACGTCGTCTTCAAGGAATCCAAAATCAAGTAATAAGATCAAGTAAGGCACCGACCGCCACCTGCCGCCAAAGCCGCCCTTTCGGGCGGCTTTTTCGTGAGCTAGGCTCCGCCCCATCCAAGCAACCGGAGGAAATGAAATGAGCGCCCAGCTTTCGCGCGATGACTGGAAGACCCGTGTCGGAGCCCTCGCCTACCGCAACCAGGCCTTCATCGGCGGCAAGTTCGCGCCCTCCGTCTCGGGCAAGACTTTCGACTGCATCAATCCGGCGACCGGCCAGGTCCTGACCAAGGTCGCGGCCTGCGACACCGCCGACGTCGACGCCGCCGTGAAGGCCGCCCGCGCCGCCTTCGACAAGGGCACCTGGGCCAACATGGCGCCGGCGCAACGCAAGCGCATCATGCTGAAGCTCGCCGAGCTGATGATGAAGAACCGCGAGGAGCTGGCGCTGCTCGAGACGCTCGACATGGGCAAGCCGATCGCCTTCTCGACCACGGTCGACGTCCCGGGCTCGGCCAACACGGTGCAGTGGTTCGCCGAAGCCATCGACAAGATCTATGACGAGGTGGCGCCGACCCCCGGCAACGTGATCGCCATGATCACCCGCGAGGCCTCGGGTGTGGTCGCCTGCGTCGTGCCGTGGAATTTCCCGTTGCTGATGGCCTGCTGGAAGATCTCGCCGGCGCTGGCCGCCGGCAACTCGGTCATCCTGAAGCCCGCCGAGCAGTCGCCGCTCACCGCCATCCGCCTGGCCGAGCTCGCGGCCGAGGCCGGCATCCCCGAAGGCGTGTTCAACGTCCTGCCGGGCTTCGGCGAGACCGCGGGCCAGGCGCTCGGCCGTCACATGGACGTCGACGTTCTGGCCTTCACCGGCTCAACGGAAGTCGGCAAGTACTTCCTCAAGTACTCCGGCGACTCCAACATGAAGCAGGTCTGGCTCGAGTGCGGCGGCAAGTCGCCCAACATCGTGCTGGCCGATGCCCCCAACCTCGACATCGCCGCGCGCCGCACCGCCTTCGGCATCTGGTTCAACCAGGGCGAGGTCTGCACCGCCGGTTCGCGCCTGATCGTCGAGGACAAGATCAAGGACGAGTTCCTCGCCAAGGTGATGGCGATCGGCCAGAAGATGATGCCGGGCGACCCGCTCGATCCCAAGACGCAGATGGGCGCCATGGTCGACGAGACCCAGACAAAGCGGGTCATGGGCTACATCGAGGCCGGCCAGAAGGAAGGCGCCAAGCTCGCCATGGGCGGCAAGCAGGTCCACATCGACAATGCCGGCAGCTTCATCGAACCGACCGTGTTCGACGGCGTCGACAACAAGATGAAGATCGCCCAGGAGGAAATCTTCGGGCCGGTGCTGTCGGTGATCTCGGTCAAGGACGCCGAACAGGCGCTGACCGTCGCCAACGACACGATCTACGGCCTCGCCTCGGCGATCTTCACCTCGGACATCAACAAGGCCTTCAAGTTCGCCAAGGGCCTGCGCACCGGCTCGGTGTGGGTCAACACCTATGACGGCGGCGACATCACCACGCCGTTCGGCGGTTACAAGCAGTCGGGCAACGGCCGGGACAAGTCGCTGCACGCCTTCGACAAGTTCACCCAGATCAAGACGACCTGGATCCAGTTGGGCTGACGTCAGCGAACCGCCCAGGAATCCCCCTCGGAATCCCTGGGCGGTTTTCAGCTCTCCGCACGCCGGAATGCCAACAACGCCGGGCTCAAAGCCCGATTGTCGTGGACGCCTGAATGTAACGCGTGTTGTCCACGCGGCTGTCCACAATTAGAGACAAGCCATTGTTCTACAGGCCTTTACGCGCCTCGCAGTTTCTTCGCCCCGGCGCGCCGTGTTTCCAGGCGTCGTTAAGTGTCCGTTCGCACGTCGTTATTAGGCGTGGCGTTGAGACGGGGTCGTTCTTGGGACTGTCCGCGGGTCAGGACCCGCGGCGGCTGCACCGAAGCTCAAGGCTGGACCCGCGGGCGTGCCGTGGGCGGTCGTGCCGGAATAAAAAGGCCGGCGAAATCCGCGCCAGCCTACAGGAAATATAGCCATATTTCTGCTGAACTTGCAACTCTCCTGCTGCTGACCGATCAAGATCAGAACGCCAGGCATTTGCCGTCGAATCCGTCGCCCGGCAGCGCGAGGAAACGGGCGATGGTGGGCGCGATGTCGGTAATGCAGGTCGGACGCTGCAGCGTTCCCAACGAGCGCCCGCCGTCGTTCATCATCAGGAAGGGCCGGGTCTCGTCCGGTCCCCAGCCGCCATGCTGACCGCTGCCAATCGCGGCTGGCTTGTTCTGCTCGGCCGCAACCCAACGCCAGCCAGGAACGCCGTAGGGGTTCGCCTCACCCTGCCGCGCCATGTTGACCGCGGCGACGGCCCCACCCAGCGCGGCAAAGCCCTGCTCGGCGAGCCGCTCATCCACGAGAACCTCGCCCGCCCACGGCGCACGGCTCATCTCGTCGAGAACGTCCAGCAGCGGCGTGCGTCCGCGGTCAGTCGCATAAAACAGCGCCGCCGTGCCCTGTCCGGCGACGGCAACGTCGCCGGCCGCCAAAATCTTCCCGAGGCCATGCGCTGCCAGCCAGGCTTCCAGATCGACGCTGTCGCCGATCGTCTCCTGGCCGTGATCGGAGCCGACCAGCAGCAGGATCTCCTCGCCCTCCTGGCGCAGCCGCTCGACGGTACGGAAAACCTCGGACACGCAACGCCCGGCGGCCGCCAGCGCGTCGTGGTGAGTCGGAGAGCCGAGCGGCACACCGTGCAGCGTGTGATCGGGATCGGCGAGCCACAGGAACGCAACGGCGGGTTTACGGTCACCCAGCACCTCGGTGCAGAAGCGCTCGGTCATCGCCCAGTCGCCGGCCGCGTCGTGGCTGACTTCGAGCGCGTGGGCGCCCTCGACGCGCGCGCCCCCCGGCCCGTAGGAGCCGGCACGATGGTAGATGTGCCCGAAATGCTCGGGGTCGAGGAAATAGGCGGCACCCGGCGAGACGTTCGAAAAGCCGATGAAGCCGCCCGCCTTCGCGACGCGTTCCGCCAGTGACGGCACGAGCAACGTGCCGCCGGTGACGCGCCGCATGTGCGTGCGGAAATCCGGGTTGCCGACATCGCGCACGACGATCTTGCCATCCTCGATCAGGCCCATGCGATTGCCGTGCAGGCCGTGGCGCGCAGGCAGGCAGCCGGTCGCCACCGACGCGGCCGAGACGCGCGTCACCGACGGGAACACGGCGCTGTGTGCATCGCACCAAAGGCTGCGCCGCCGAAGATCGTGCAGGACCGGCGTCGTGTCGGGCCGCACCCAATTGCGTCCCAGGCCGTCACAGCACACGAACACCGCCCGTCGAGACCCTGCCATGCGTCGTCCCTCTTGCGCTTCTTAGGTGATGGTAGTCGACTTCATCGTGAAACCCAGGAGGAAACGATGCAGTTCGGATATTTCACGATGCCGTCTCATCCGCCCGAGCGCTCCCTCAAGGACGGGCACGAATGGGACCTTCAAGTGATCCGCTGGCTCGACGAGCTGGGCTTCACCGAGGCCTGGATCGGCGAGCATCACACCGCGCCCTGGGAACCGCATCCCTCGCCCGACCTGCTGGTCGCACAGGCGCTGATGCAGACCAAGAACATCCGCCTCGGCCCCGGCGGCTTCCTGCTGCCTTACCATCACCCGGCCGAACTCGCGAACCGCGTCGCCATGCTCGATCACATCTCGGGCGGGCGACTCAACTTCGGCGTCGCGGCGTCGGGCCTGCCCAGCGACTGGGCGATGTTCAATGTCGACGGCATGTCGGGCCAGAACCGCGACATGACGCGTGAGGCGTTAGAAATCATCCTGAAGCTGTGGAGTTCGACCGAGCCTTTCGACTACAAGGGCAAGTTCTGGCACGTCACCAAGCCCGATACGATGTTCGGGTTCCTGAAGCCGCACATCAAGCCGCTGCAGGCCCCACACCCGCCGATCGGTGTCGCCGGCCTGTCGAAGGGCTCCGACACGCTGAAGCTCGCGGGCGAAAAAGGCTACCTGCCGATGAGCCTCAATCTCAACCCGGCCTACGTGCGCAGCCACTGGGAATCGGTCGAGATCGGTGCGGCGAAGTCCGGCCGCACGGCCGATCGCGGCCAGTGGCGCATGGTCCGCGAAGTGTTCGTCGCCGACACCGACGAGGAGGCGATGAAGCTATCGGTCGGCTCGCACATGGGACGCATGATGCGCGAATACTTCCTGCCTCTCCTCGCCCAGTTCGGCTTCTTCGAATATCTGAAGCACGACCAGAACGTCGCCGATTCGGATGTGACGCCGGAATATTGCGCCAAGCACAACTGGATCGTGGGCTCGCCCAAGACAGTCGTGGAAAAGATCGAGAAGATCTACGACGAGGTTGGCGGCTTCGGCCAGCTCCTGGTGTTCGGCTTCGACTACGTCGAGAACCCCAAGGCATGGCGGCATTCCCTGGAGCTGCTTTCCAAGGAAGTGATGCCCAAGGTGCAGCACCTCAAGCCCAAGACGGCGCGGCTTGCGGCGGAGTAGACTGCCTCGGCATGAAGGTCTCTCGACGCGCTACAGCACCCGCCAGCGCATTTCTGGGCGATCTCGGCGGCTTCTACTACTGGGACGCCTACGAGGCGCCGCTGCGGCGCGGTGACCTCGCCATGCACGAGATCTACCTCGCGCTTTTCGCGCATCATCCACGCTGGGCCAGATGGCTCCTGATCCTGCGCGGCAAGATCGTGGCACTGTTCGGGCTGCGGCCGACGACGGCCGCTGATTTCGACAATATCAAGAACAAGCCGGCTTACGCCGTGGGCGAGAAGATCGCGCTTTTCACCCTGTTCGGACAGAGCGACACGGAGATCGTCACCGGCGGCAACGACAAGCATCTCGATTTCCGGGTGTCGGTGCGAAAGCTGACCGAGCACGGGGCGAACCGGGTGGTGCTCTCAACGGTGGTGAGTCCGCACAACTTCTTCGGCAGGGCCTACCTGTTCGCCATCCTTCCCTTTCACCGCTTTGGCGTCAGGAGCCTCTTGTCGAATGCAGTCGCGGCGGGGCGGGTGTGAGCCGTTACGCGTGTCGCTTCGACAGCCATGCCGCCGCGGCAAAGCCCATCGCCGCGACCAGCATGATGCCGGCCAGGCCCCACAGCACGACCGTGTAGCCGCCGAAGGCACCCCAGGCGAGCGAGGCCACGATCGGGCCGACCGCGCGCAGGATATTGGTCGGCATGGTGAGGGCACCGGAGACGACGCCGTAGCCCTCGGGGCCGATGAACTCCGGCACCGCCATGCCGCGCAGGATGGTGATCAGGCCGTTGGCGACACCGTAGATGATGGCGAACAGGATCAGGCCATAAACATCGCTTACGCCCAGCGCCAGCATCGTCATCGCGATCGGGAAAGCGAAATAGATTCCAGCGCCGAGCTGGATGGTGGTGATGTGCTTCTGACCGACCATCAGCAGGACGCGGCCCACGACCTGCATTGGGCCGATCAGCGCGATGATGGCCATGACCACCGCAATGGGCACACCACGATCGCCAAGCAACGGGATCAGATGGAAGCTCATGGCCGAGAAAGCAAGACCGTAGCCGGCGAAGGCGACGACGAGCCCCCAGAACGCCGGCACGCGCACCGCGGCGGCGAGCGGACTCTTCTTCTTTACGCCTTCTACCTGTGGCCTGGGCGCGGCGATGGGGATGGCCTCGTCCCGCGGTCCCGGGACGAACAGCCAATGCATGAGCGCGACGCCCAGGATGATCACGGCCATCACCTCGAGCGTCGGCCGCCAGCCGATGCGCTCGATCAGCAACTGGGCGAACGGGATGCCGAAGGTGCTGGCGAGGCCACCCAGGAAGGTCATCAGCAGGATAGCCTGCTTGTAACGTGGCCCGTAGACTCGGGTGATCACGGCGAAAGCGGGCTCGTAGAGGATGACGGCTTGGCAGGCACCGAGCCCGATCCACATCACGTAGAAGACCGGCAGCGAGTCGATGCGCGACCACACGATCAGCAGGGCGGCGGCGAACACCGATCCGCCGGTCATCAGCAGGCGGCCATGTCCGCGGTCGATCCAAGCACCGACGGGAATAGAGGAGAGGCCGGCCACCAGCAGGCCGGCCGACAGCGCCCCGAACATGGCACTGCGCGTCCAGCCGAGTTCCTGCTCCATCGGCACGACGAACAGCGGGAAAGTGTAATAGACGAGGCCCCAGGAGGTGAGCTGGCCCAGCGAGAGCATCCAGAGAATGGTCGACGGGCGCTTTCGCCACGGGCCGCCTGCCTTGCCCTTCGCCATAATGCCGTCGACCCTGCCGTTTGACTGATCGACGACTCTAGAGCGTGTCCCTGGTGAATGGAATCGGAGTTCAGATTGACGATAACCTCATCCTGAGGAGGCTGCGCAGCAGCCCCGGCGCATTCACATGCGCCTTACTCGAAGGATGGGCACGAGCACCCTGTCTGTTGCCCATCCTTCGAGACGGCCCTTCGGGCCTCCCCAGGATGAGGTGTCGGAACGACATCGAGGCCCCGGAGTGACGCCATGACCGCAACCAAGCGCATCAATCTCGCCTTGCAGGGCGGCGGCTCTCATGGCGCCTTCACATGGGGCGTGATCGACGCGCTGATCGAGGACGGCCGGCTGGAATTCGAGGCGGTGAGCGGCACCAGTGCCGGCGCCATGAACGCCGCCATCCTGCTGCAGGGCTGGGCGAATGGCGGCCCCAAGGGCGCACGGACGGCGTTGCGCGCCTTCTGGACCGAGCTCGGCTCGATGTCGGTTGCCAGCCCGATCCAGCGCACGCCGCTCGACCGCCTGCAGGGCAACTGGAACCTCGACGATTCGCCAGGCGCGCTGTGGGCCGACCTGATCCAGCGCACGCTCTCGCCCTGGCAGCGCAATCCGCTGAAGTACGATCCGCTGCGCGAACTGCTGCGCAAGCACTTCGACGAGAAGTCCGTGCGCGCCTGCCACGAGATCAAGGCCTTCATCGCCGCGACCAACGTGCGGACGGGCAAGGTCAGGATCTTCACGCGCGAGGAACTATCGATCGACGCGCTGCTCGCGTCCGCCTGCCTGCCCAACGTCTTCGACGCCGTCGTGATCGAAGGCGAGGCCTACTGGGATGGTGGCTTCCGCGGCAATCCGCCGATCTGGCCGTTCATCTACGACAGCGACAGCGCCGACGTGGTGATCGTCGAGGTCGATCCGCCCAGCCGCGAGGGTATCCCCCACTCCAACGCCGAGATCGCCGATCGGCTGAACGAGATCACCTTCGGCGGGGCCCTGATGGCCGAGATGCGCGCCATAGCCTTCGTGCAGGAACTGATCGACAAGGGCGCCATCACCGGCGAGTTCGGCAACCGCCTGAAGAAGCTGCTCATCCATTCCATCGCCGATCCGGCGACGCTGTCGCCGCTGGGCGCCGTCAGCAAATTCAACATCGAGCCCGATTTCCTCGATTTCCTGTTCAAGGCCGGGCGCGCGGCTGCAACCAATTGGCTGGCTTCGACGTTCAACAAGGTCGGCGTGGAGAACAGCGTCGACATACGCGCGCGTTTCCTGTGAGATCGCGGCCAATGGGCAATCGCCAATGGGCAATCGAAGGGAGGCGATCATGACGCGGCGGCATTCCAGGCTCTCGGTACTGGCACTTTCCGCCGTGCTTCTAGCCAGCACGGGAATCGGCACTGCTCTGGCCTGCACACGCACGCTCTACGTCGGCGCCGACAACATCGTGCTCACCGGCCGCAACATGGACTGGAAGGAGGACATGGTCTCCAACCTGTGGGTGTTGCCGGCCGGCATGAAGAGCAATGGCGCGGCCGGGCCGAAATCCCTCGAGTGGACCTCCAGGCATGGCAGTGTCGTGGTCTCGGGCTACGAGGCAGGTAGCACCGACGGCATGAACGAGAAGGGCTTGGTCGCCAATCTCCTCTACCTCGCGGAGTCGGAATACCCCAAGGCCGACCCCTCCCGGCCCTACATCTCGATCTCGACATGGGTGCAGTACGTCCTCGACAATTTTGCGACGGTAACGGAGGCCGTGACGGCGCTGCGCACACAGCCTTTCAACATGCTCGCCCCTTCGCTGCCCAACGGAGCGCCGGCTGCCTTGCATCTGGCGATCTCCGATTCCTCCGGCGACTCAGCCATCTTCGAGTATGTCGGCGGCAAGCTGGTGATCCACCATGGCAAGCAATATACCGTGATGACCAACTCACCGATCTACAGCGAGCAGCTCGCTCTCAACGACTACTGGAAGGGCATCGGCGGCTTGACCTTCCTGCCCGGCACCAACCGGGCAGCCGACCGTTTCGCGCGCGCCTCATTCCTGCTGGGTGCGATCCCGACGAAGGCCGATCCGAACTACATCAAGAGCGTTCCACAGCAATCCTTCGCCTATCAGGCGGTGGCGAGCGTCATGAGCGTACAGCGCGCCGTCAGCGTGCCCTTAGGCATCACGACGCCGGATCAACCCAACATTTCCTCGACTATCTGGCGCACCGTCTCGGACCAGAAGAACCTCGTCTACTATTTCGACTCGGCCACGCGGCCGAACACCTTCTGGGTGTCGTTCGACAAGCTCGACCTCAAGCCTGGCGCCCCGGTGAAGAAACTTACCATCCAGAACGGCGAGGTCTTCTCGGGCGAGACCGCCGACCAGTTCAAGCCGGCCGAGCTCTTCAAGTTCCTGCCGGCCACGCCGCAGTAGGTCATGCGGATCGGCATCGACCTCGGCGGCACCAAGATCGAAGGCATCGTGCTCGGCACCGATGGCGTCGAGCGGGCCCGGCTGCGCGTGCCCACACCGGGAAGTTCCTACGAGGACAATGTCGCGGCGATCGTCAACGTCGTGCGCGAGCTGGAGCGGCAGGTCGGCACGCAATGTTCGGTGGGGATTGCCACGCCGGGCGCGATCTCACCGGCCACCAGCCTGATCAAAAACGCCAATTCGACCCACCTGAACGGCCGGCCGCTGCATCGCGATATCGAGCGCGCGCTCGGCCGGGAGGTGCGGATGGCCAACGACGCCAACTGCTTCACTGTCTCGGAAGCCACCGATGGTGCCGCCGCCGGCTGCAAGACCGTGTTCGGCGTGATCCTGGGCACCGGCGTGGGCGGCGGCGTCGCGATCGACGGCAGGCCGATCACGGGCGCGCAGGCGATTGCCGGCGAATGGGGCCACAATCCGCTGCCTCAGCCGCGCGACGACGAGCGGCCCGGCGTGCGCTGCTATTGCGGGCGCACGGGCTGCATCGAAACCTGGCTGAGCGGCCCCGCCCTGCAACGTCAGTTCGCCGAGCGCAGCGGCCGGACCTTGCGCGCCACCGAGATCGCCAAGGCGGCCGTGGCCGGCGACCTCGAGGCAGCCGACCAGATGGAACTTTATTGCGACCGCCTTGCCCGGGCGCTCGCCGTCGTCATCAACATCCTCGACCCTGACGCCATCGTGCTGGGCGGCGGCCTGTCACGCATGGTCCAGCTCTATGGCCGCGTGCCCGAGTTGTGGAAGCGCGAGGTCTTCTCCGAGTCCGACAGCATCGTCACCCTCCTGCTGCCACCCAAGTACGGTGATTCGAGCGGCGTGCGCGGCGCCGCATGGCTTTGGCCTGAAGCCTAGGCACCGAAGCCTAGGCATCGGCACCTAGGCACCAACGAGGGCAAGCGCACTCGCCACTGTCATCGCCACCCAACCGACTTGCCGCCCGCGCGTAACCCAGGCGTTGCTGACGGCGGCGACGCTGTATGTACCGATCGCCGCGCCGGCGATCCAGAGGCGAGCCACATCCGAGCCCATGTGAGGCGCTGCAACAAGCAGAACGCCGAAGCCGACCCAGGCAACGGTACCGCATTGCCAGATCAGGCGGAGCATCAGCTTGATCCAGGCAGGCTCGATGTGGGCCTTGGCGAAGATTTTCGTCTCGCCCAGAACGCCATGAACGATGGCGGTCAGTATGGCGATGCCGCCGGCCGCCTGGATCGCGAGATCGCGCATTGTCTCTTTCCATACATATCTGTATGGTTTCGTAGCGGCGCGGATCGAGCCCGTCAATACACAACTGTATGGAATCATGGCAGACGATCGTCTGACATCGCTGGATTGGGTGAATGCCGGCCTGAAGGCATTGGCCAAGTCGGGCTTCACCGCTCTCAAGGCCGACACGCTGTCAAAGGTGCTCGGCGTCTCGCGCGGCAGCTTCTACTGGCACTTTGCCGATGTCGGCGCATTCCATGCTGCCGTCCTGCAACGCTGGCGTGAGATCGCCTACGAGAACGTCGTCCGGGAGGTTGAGGTCGCGCCCGAGAATCGCCTCGCTGCCCTGCTTGACCGCGCCTTCCGGGCCGATGTCCGCCTCGAAATGGCCGTGCGAAGCTGGGCAACAGCGGAAGCCAGGGCAAAAACCATGGTCGAGGCCGTCGATAGCCGGCGCCTGAAGTACATTCGGGAACTGCTGACTGAGGCGGGCCTCACCTCGAACCAGGCCTCGGCTCGGGCAAGTATTCTCTATTGGGCCTACCTCGGCCAGGGCCTGTCGGCGCACAAGCCCGACCCGGCGGAATGGCGTCGGATCCTGGACGAGCTCGCCCGCCTGGCGACCGCGGCAAAAACCGCCTAGTTGCAGACGGGCTTGGGCAGCGCTTCTAGGCGGGTGATGCGGTATTCGATACCACGGTCGGTCTCTTCATGGGTGCCGAAGAGTTCGATGCCATTGTCGAGTGTAAGACTGGCCATCTCGAACGCGGGCTCACCCTGCCCCTTGGTTGCGGCATCGAAGAAGCCGGCGCGGTAGTAGATCCGCGTGCGGCCGTCGGCCAGAGCCTCCGCGCCCTCCGGGATCTTCACTTCGGCCAGGCGTTTCGGCACCTTTCCGATCAGGATGTTCACCGATTGTGGCGGCTTTACCTTGTCGCCGAAGAAGAACAGGGCATCGAGTCCCGTCTCACCCGCCTTGGCCTGACGGATCGTGGCGCGCGCGATGGCGACGGGAAACAGCGTGCCGGCCTGCAGTGCTACGGTCTGCCCCTCGGGGTCGACGAACCTCGCTTGCCCGTTGCCGTCGTCGGCGATCAGCGCCTCTCCCTTGACCAGCGCCGTCTGCTTGCCATTGGAGGTCGTGCGATGTTCGAAGACGAGCTTCCTGCCGTCGCGGCTCTCCGTCATCTGCGACTGCTGCTCGGTCACGGTCGAGCCTCGCGCACCGGCCATTTCCAGCCTCAGGCGCTGATGGACGACGTAGCCGTCGCACGTGAGCTTGAGTTCGAAGGCATAGGTGCCGGGCGCTTCGCCGCTCGGCTTGCCCTTGTCCAGGGTGGTGACCGAATAGACGGCGCGATGAGGCGCAAAGTCCTGCGCTGAGGCGGGGCCCGCCACGACGGCGATCAGGATTGCGGGCACGAACACACGAAGATTCAACATTTCGGCCTCGGCAGCGCTTGGAGTTGAACAAGACGAGCATCGACTGCGAAGTCACCGTAGTCGAGCAGCATCGACCGGGCGATTCCGTTACCCAGCAGGTCGAGCGCCAACTCGTACTCGGGGTTGGTGCCCTGATCGCCGGTGGCGAAGAAGGCGAGGCGGACGCCCCACGCCGGCTGGTTGCGCAAGAGCGCAACGTCGCCGCGGACGGCGGATGCTCCGGTGGCGCGGGGCGGACGGCCGATCACGGCATTGACCTGGAAGGCGCCGTCCAGGCGGGCGCCGTCGAACACGCTGTAGGACGCCGATTTGTCGCCGTCGCGGGCGTGCCGGATGATCAGCGCGAGATGGGTGGTGGGGAACAGGGTGCCGGCCGGCAGCTCGAAGCTGCGCGGCTCGGGCAAGGTGAAGGTGGCGTTGCCCTTGCCGCCCGTGGCCAGGAGATCGGCATGGCCGCGCAGTTCCTCCTCGATCTCGTCGTCCTGGATGTTGCGGACGCTGAAGCGCAGCCCGAGGCCATCCTTGGTCTCATAGCTGGTAAAGCTCGAATCGGTGCTGAACTCCTCGCTGTCGTTGCGCAGGAACTTGAGCTTGATGCGCTGCTTGACCTCCCAGGCATCGCAGGAATCGACGGTCTCCAGCACCATCCGGCCGCTCACCTCGACGATGCCGCTGTTGGGGCGGGCGACCGACAGCTTCATGTCGTAGGTGGCGCGATGAGGCACCAGCGTGCCGTCCTGCTGCTGGGCGTCCGCGACGCTTATCCACAGGGCCAGCAACAGCAAGGCGCCGACGGCGGTAAAAAGAACCGCTGTTTGGACGCGAGGACGGCGAAAACTATACGTAATCAACGGACAATGGCTGGGGGCTAGGCCTTGTAGCCGGGCGGCCAAGCGTAATATCCATGCGCCCGGAATACCAGAATGATCGCCTGCGGCAGGGCTGCACAGGGAGGATATCGACCATGAGCAATCGCAAACCCAGGGTGCTGGCGACCCGGCACTTTCCGCCGGACGTCGAAACCCGCCTGACGGCCAATTTCGACACCGTCCTCAACCCTGAGGACCGGCTTTATGACGGCCCGGCGTTGGTCAAGGCCTCGGCCGGCTGCGACGGCATCATGTGCGCCGCGGGCGATGCCCTCAACGGCGAGACGATCGCCGCGCTCCCCGCCTCAGTCCGGATCATCTCGACCTTCTCCGTGGGCTACGAGCATGTCGACGTGGCGGCCGCGACCAAGCGCAACATAGCCGTCAGCAACACACCTGACGTGCTGACCGACGCCACGGCCGACATCACGCTCCTTTGCATGCTGGGCGCGGCGCGCCGCGCCCATGAGGGGACGACCATGCTGCGGACCCATAACTGGGTCGGTTGGAACCCCAACCAGCTCACCGGCGTGCATGTCACCGGCAAGAGACTCGGTATCCTCGGCATGGGCCGCATCGGCCAGGCGGTCGCCGACCGGGCCCGCGCTTTCCGCATGCAGATTCACTACAGCAACCGCAGCCGCCTCGCCCCCGACCTCGAAAAAGGCGCCACCTTCCACGCCGACGCCGACGACATGCTGCCGTACTGCGACTTCCTGTCGATCAACGCCCCGATGACGCCAGCCACCCGCAAATGGGTCAATGCCGAGCGTATCGGCAAGCTGCCAAAGGGCGCGGTCGTCGTGAACACCGCGCGCGGCGGCGTGGTCGACGACGAGGCCTTGATCGCGGCGCTGAAGAGCGGCCGGATCGCCTCGGCGGGGCTCGACGTGTTCGACGGCGAGCCCAAGATCCACACAGGCTATTATGAGCTGGAGAATGCGTTCCTGCTGCCGCACATGGGCTCGGCCACGGTCGAGACCCGGAATGCAATGGGCTTCAAGGCGCTCGACAACCTCGAAGCCTTCCTGCTCAAGGGGCAGGCGCCGCCTGACCTCGTGAAGGCTTCTTAGCCGAGCGCGCAACCTTGGCCTTCTTGGCCTTGGGAGCAGCAGGGCTCGTCGCAGCAGGCTGCGCGGGCGTTGCCTCGGCAACGGCCGTCACCGGCTCGGACGGCGCCGGCGCCGGGTTGGCCTTGTAGGCCGCCGCATTCCAGCTCGAAGCCGGTGCGTCGGGCGCCGCATGCAATGGCGGCAGGTACGTCGTGCCATCCTCGGAGACCGACCGCTGCGGCTCGATGTAGTCGACGGCGTAGGGATCCTTGGCGCCCTCTTCCCGCTCCTTGCAGACTTCGCGGCCACGGAAGACGCGCCACAAGGCGCAGTCCTTCTTGGACACCATCGAGGCGAAATGATCGGTCCCCGTCTTGTCGGTCGCCGCCAGCATGGCGCCGTCGCTGCCGTAGCTCACGGCCGAGACCGCCAGCGGCGCACCACAGGCGCCGGTCAGGAGAGCCAAGCTCACGACCAATGGCGCAACTGAAAAGGGGAGCCGAAATAAGCTCATAATCTTCTTTATGAAAAGACTATAACCTCTTGAAGGTACTTTGTTTTATAGATTCAGTCAATTTGCACTGATCTTACCACCCCTAGTCCTTCCTGGGGGGCGGAAGCCGCAAGCCGATGTGCAGCTCCCGCAGCTTTTCAGGCGGCAGTTCGGCCGGCGCATCCATCATCAGGTCGACGGCCTGCTGGTTCATCGGGAAGCAGATGACCTCGCGGATGTTGGGCTCGTCGGCCAGCAGCATGACGATGCGGTCGACGCCGGGCGCGGCACCACCGTGCGGCGGGGCGCCGAACTTGAAGGCGTTCAGCATGCCGCCGAAGCGCGCCTCGACCTCTTCCTTGCTGTAACCGGCAATCCCGAAGGCCTTGTACATGATCTCGGGCTTGTGATTCCGGATCGCGCCGGAGCAGAGCTCGATGCCGTTGCAGACGATGTCGTACTGCCAAGCATTGATGGTGAGCGGATCCTTTGTCTCCAGCGCTTCTAGCCCGCCCTGGGGCATCGAGAACGGGTTGTGGCTGAAGTCGATCTTCTTGGCCTTCTCGTCGTACTCGAACATCGGGAAATCGACGATCCAGCAGAAGCGGAATTCATCTTCGGCGACGATGCCCAGTTCCTGCGCGACTTTGGTCCGCGCCTGGCCGGCGAATTTCCAGGCCTGCTCAGGCTTGTCGGCGACGAAGAACACCGCATCGCCGTCCTCGGCCCCGGTCAGCGCCTTCAGCCTGTCGAGACGCTCGCCGGTGACGAACTTGGCGATCGGGCCCTTGCCGGCGCCGGCGTCGAGGCCGATGTAGCCAAGGCCAGGCTTGCCCTCGCCCTGCGCCCAGGAATTGAGCTTGTCGAAGAAGCTGCGCGGCTGGCTGGCGGCCTTGGGCGCACGCAGCGCGCGGACGACGCCGCCCGCGGCCACGATGCCGGCGAAGACCTTGAAGTCGGAGCCGGCAAAGACTTCGGCGACGTCGACGATGCGCAGTGGATTGCGCAGGTCGGGCTTGTCGCTGCCATAGGTCAGCAGCGCCTCGGCATAGGGAATCCGCGGGAACGGGAACGGCGTCACCTTGCGCGGCGTCTCGCGGCCGAAGCCCGCGAACTCCTCGAACACGCCGCCCAGAACGGGCTCGATGGCGGCGAAGACGTCCTCTTGCGTGACGAAGCTCATCTCGAAGTCGAGCTGGTAGAACTCGCCCGGCGCGCGGTCGGCGCGGGCGTCCTCATCGCGGAAGCAGGGCGCGATCTGGAAATAGCGGTCGAAGCCCGACACCATGAGGAGCTGCTTGAACATCTGCGGCGCCTGCGGCAGCGCGTAGAACTTGCCGGGATGCAGCCGGCTCGGCACGACGTAGGACCGCGCACCCTCGGGACTGTCGGCAGTCAGGATCGGCGTCTGGAACTCGATGAAGTCCTGCTCGATCATCCGGCGCCTGAGCGAGGAGATGACCTGGCTGCGCAGCACGATGTTCTTGTGCAGCTTGTCCTTGCGCAGGTCGAGGAAGCGGTACTTCAGCCGCAGCTCTTCCGGCGTCGTGTCGTTCTCGATGTGGACCGGGATCGGCAACGGCTCGGCCATCGACTGCACGACCATGTCGGCGGCGTCGAGTTCGACCTGCCCGGTGGCCAGGCGCGGATTGACCGTGGCGGCATCGCGGGCCACCACCTTGCCGCTGACCGTGATCACGCTCTCGGTGCGCACCGACTCGGCGGTCTTGAAGACGGGGCTGCTCGCGTCCACCACCACCTGGGTCACGCCATAGTGGTCACGCAGGTCGATGAACAGCAGATTGCCGTGGTCGCGCTTGCGCTGGACCCAGCCCGACAGGCGGGCTTCCTGGCCGACATTCTGCGGCCGGAGCGCGCCGCACGTATGGGTTCGGTAGACTGAAGACATTACATATTTTCCGGGTTTTATCGGCCCGGCAAAAGGCACGGATTGTCGGGCCAAGTCAAGGGAACCGCCTCTTCCCGGGGTTGTCTTTGCCCGTGGCGGCCGCGCCCGCTATAGATCATCCCCAATGAAGCTCATCACCACGACCGACGAACTCGCCGCCTTCTGCAAGCCCCTGGCCGAGGCCGAATTCATCGCCGTCGACACCGAATTCATGCGGGAGCGCACCTACTGGCCCAAGCTCTGCCTGGCGCAGGTGGCTGGCCCCGAGGATGCGGCCGCGATCGACGCGCTGGCCGAGGGCATCGACCTCGCCCCGCTCGACGAATTGATGGCCAACCCCAAGGTGCTGAAGGTCTTTCACGCCGCCCGCCAGGATCTTGAAATCTTCTACCTGCGCATGACGCAGGTGCCGCAGCCGCTGTTCGACACCCAGGTCGCGGCGATGGTGTGCGGCCACGGCGAGGCCGCGTCCTACGAATCGCTCGCCACCAAGCTCGCCAAGGCCAAGATCGACAAGTCGAGCCGCTTCACCGATTGGAGCCGCCGGCCGCTCAGCGAGCGGCAGATTACCTATGCGCTTTCCGATGTCACCCATCTCCGCGTGGTCTACGAGAAGCTGAAGCAGCAGCTCGAGAAGTCCGGGAGACTGCCGTGGATCACCGAGGAGATGGCCGTCCTCAACGACCCGGCGACTTATAGAGCCGATCCCGAGCAGGCTTGGCGCCGGCTAAAACCGCGCGGCTCCTCGCCCCGCCTGCTGGCGATTCTGAAGGAGGCCGCAGCGTGGCGCGAGCGCACCGCGCAGCGCATCGATATTCCGCGCCAGCGCCTGCTGCGCGACGAGCAACTGCTGGAAATCGCGAGCCACGCCCCCAAGACGATCGAGGAACTCGGCATGACCCGCGGCCTCGGTCGCGGCTTCGCCGAGGGCTGGCAGGGCCGCGAGCTGATGGAAGCCATCGAGCGGGCCCGCAGCCTGCCCGACTCCGAGTTACCGGCGCGCGACAAGCCCACCGAACAGCTCCGCGCGCCCGGCGCCGTCGTCGACCTGTTGCGGACCCTGCTGCGACTGAAGGCCGAAAAGGCCGGCGTCGCCGGCCGTCTGGTGGCCGGCGCCGACGAGCTCGATCGCCTGGCCGCCGGCAAGCGCGACCTGCCCGTGCTCAAGGGTTGGCGGCGCGAAGTGTTCGGCGCCGATGCCGTCGACCTGATCGAAGGCCGCATGGCCCTGGCTCTCTCGGGCGACCAGGCCCGCCTGATCCCCGTGACGCCGGCCGACTAGCCTCTTTCCGACGCTCCTCTTTCCGGCACTCGGATCGGGCCCAACTTCACCGACAGATATTTGGCATTCCAGCCGCCTGGAAGCCAATAGATACGGGCTTTTGCCCGGCTCACCGGGCACACCTGAAACGCGCGTGTGTTGTGCCCTTAAGTGTGCCCGCTCTGGAAGGAATGGGGGCGGTCAATCTCCCCCCATTCAGATGGGTCGCGGCTATGGCCGCACGGCCATAGCCGCCAGGTGTCTCCGAAGGAGACGGAGGGGTAGAGGTGGATGGGCCCACGAGCAAGGACTCGCGGCGGCTGCACCAAGCGCATTGCGCGAACCCGCGGACGGCCGCGGACAGGTCTCGCCGGAATGAAAAAGGCCGGCGCCTCAAACTCAAAAGAAGCGCCAGCCTACCAAGAAAATAGCCCCAAACCTGCTGAAATGTCAAATTTATTTTCTAGGCCGAGACGATTGCCGATCTGAGATCGAAGGCCTCGGCTGCCGTCTGCAGGCGCCGGGCCGTGACATCGCCCAACGCCCGCTTCAGTTCCGCCGGCACGATCAACCGGAGATCGCGGTCGGTGCGCCGGAGCGCGATCTGCGGCAGCAGGCCCGGGGCGCCGCCGGAGAGGTTGTAGGCCAGCCTGAGGCAGGCGCCCAGTCGGCGCGCAAAGGCCTTGCCCTTGCTGTCGGAGAGGCGGAGCGCGGTGTCCATCGTCGCCGATTTGGGGTCGCTCTTGTAGCGATAGGTGAGCGCCATCGCGAGCACGGCGCGATCGCGATGGCTCATGCCCGGCGCCGGCAGATGCAGCACCCGGACATAGGCCTGCTCGGCGCGATAGTCGGGATGGTCGTCCCACGAGATGTCGCTCAGGTGGCAGGCCGCGGTGCGCAGGATACGGTCGGCCGGACTCTCGTCGGCAAAGGCCGGACTGAGCCAGTCGAAGATCTCGGTCGGCGACAGGTCGAAGCGCCGCCAGCCGGCGCCCTGCTCCTCGGCGAAGGCGATCAGGGGATGACGCGCCTGCTCGGCCTCGCTCAGTCGCACGTGGTAAAAACCCTCACGCAGGCCGAAGGCCGAAAAGACGACTGTCTTCGGCTTCAGCGCCGCCAACAGGCGGTCGAGGGCGAGACAGGCGAGCGGCAGGGTGTCGACGCGCCGGCGCGACACCCCGGGCATCTTCTCCAGCGACTTGGCGCTCTGCACTGCGATCAGCCGGGCAACCGCCCTCGCCTCTTCAGCGGCGATCTCGTAGTGATGGATGATGTGCAGCGGGTAACCCGCCTGTTCCATGTGCAGCCGCGCGAAGGAACGCCAGGCGCCACCCACCGCGTAAAAGGTCTTGCCGGTTTCCTCGCGCAGCCAGCGCACGCTCTCGATCGCGTCGACCACGGCACGCTTGGGGTCACCCTTGCCTGAGGACATCAGGCGCAACGGCCCGACCGGCAGAGTGCTCGACTCGCCCAGCCGACCATCTGCCAGCGCCACCAGTTCGAGGCTGCCGCCGCCCAGGTCGCCCATGACGCCGTTGGCGTCGGGCATGCCGCAGATCACGCCGTAACCCGAGAATCGCGCCTCATCGCGGCCGCTCACGGTATGGGCCCTGATGCCCGGCCGCCGTTCCAGCTCGCGCATGAAATCGGCGCCGTCGGCAGCGTCGCGAACGGCCGCCGTCGCCAGCAGGTCGAGCGTCGTCACCTTCATGTTGTGCGCGAGCATGGTGAAGCGGTCGATGTTGGCCAGGGCCATCTCGACGCCTTCCGGGTTAAGCCGGCCGGTGGCGTCCAAGCCGCGGGCGAGGCCGCACAGCACCTTTTCGTTGAATACCGGCAGCGGCGCGCGGCTCGCCCGCTCGTAGACGACGAGGCGGATCGAGTTCGAGCCGACGTCGATGATTCCGACGCGGCCCTTGTCAGTCGGATGAGGCGGAAGTGGCGCGCCTGCGGTCGGTTCACCGTCCATGCGCGCTCCCTCTACCGCAAACCGGACAGGATTGCAGCGGCGATACGGGCGCGACGAGGCGACGCGGACGGGATCAGGATTTGAGAACGAGCCGTGGGACCGCGCCGCTCAGCTTGAGCGCGCTGCCGCGGCCGGAAAGCGACGGATTGGTCATGAAATAGTGATGCGCAATGAAGGGTTCCTTGCCCGGCTGGGGGCGCATGTAGGAGCCGTCCGACGTCATGATCCAGCTCTGCCCGTCGTCCTTGAGGTTGGCGACCATGATCTGGTCGAGCACCTGTTCGTGGACCGTCGGATTCTCGACCGGGCAGAGAAGCTCGACGCGGCGGTCGAGATTGCGCGGCATCCAGTCGGCCGAAGAAAGAAACACCTTGGCCTTGGGTGACGGCAGCGACTTGCCGTTGCCGAAACATATGATGCGGGCGTGCTCTAGAAAGCGTCCGATCATGCTGCGCACGCGGATATTCTCGCTCAGACCCTTCACCCCGGGGCGCAGGCAGCAGATGCCGCGCACAACCAGATCGATATGAACGCCCGCCTGCGAAGCGGCGTAGAGCCGGTCAATCAGCCCGGAATCGACCAGCGAGTTGAGCTTGATCCACATCGCGGCAGGCTTGCCCGCCTTGGCATTGGCGATCTCGGCGTCGATCAGGCCGTAGAGCCTGGGCCTGAGCGTCACGGGCGCAAAGGCGATCTTCTCCATCTGCTCGGGCCGCGCATAGCCGGTCATGTAGTTGAACAGGCGCGCGGCGTCGCGGCACATCGCCGGATCGCAGGTGAAGAACGACAGGTCAGTGTAGATGCGGGCAGTGATCGGGTGATAGTTGCCGGTCCCGAAATGCACGTAGGTGCGGATCGACTGCGCCTCGCGGCGCACGACCATCGACACCTTGGCGTGGGTTTTCAGATCGATGAAGCCGTAGACCACCTGCACCCCGGCGCGCTCGAGGTCGCGCGCCCAGCGGATGTTGGCTTCCTCGTCGAAGCGCGCCTTGAGTTCGACCAGCGCCGTCACGGTCTTGCCTGCCTCGGCCGCCGAGATCAGCTCCTTGACGATCGGCGAGTCGTGGCTGGTGCGGTAGAGGGTCTGCTTGATCGCCACCACTGCAGGATCGCGCGCCGCCTGGCGGAGGAACTGCACGACGACATCGAAACTTTCGTAGGGATGGTGGACGACGATGTCCTTGGCACGGATCGCGGCGAAGCAATCACCGCCGAAGTCGCGGATGCGCTCGGGGAAGCGGGCATTGTAGGGCGCGAACTTGAGGTCGGGCAGGTCGTCGACGATCACTGCCTTGACGTCGCCGATGTTGAGCATGCGGTCGAGATGGAAGACATGCACGGTGGGCGTCTGGTCCGGGATCTCGAGCTGGTCGAACAGGAAATCGCGCAGCTCGGCCGGCATGGCGCTGTTGACCGAGATCGAGATAAGGTCGCCGCGACGGCGGCGCTTGAGCGCGCTCTCATAGAGCAGGACGAGATCCTCGGCCTCCTCGTTGATCTCGACGTCGCTGTCGCGGATCACGCGGAAGAAGGCCTTCTCGATGACCTCGTAACCCGGGAAAAGCCGCGGCAGGTAGATGTCGACCAGATCCTCGAGCGGCAGGAAGCGGATCGCCGCCCCCGGCAGCCGCACGAACCGGTCGACCTGCGACGGCAGCGGCAACAGCGCCATCAGCGGGCGCCGGTCATCTCTGCGCTGCAGCTTCAGGATGGCGGAAAAGCCGCCGTTGACGATGAACGGGAACGGGTGGGCCGGATCGATAGCGAGCGGCGTCAGGATCGGGAACACCTGGTCGATGAAATACTGATCGAGCCAGGCGCGCTCGGTGACGGACAGCTCGTCGGACCCGACGACCGCGATGCCTGCTTCCCGCAGTTCATCCTGAAGGGCTGCCCAAACGTCCTGCTGGTGCGCCATCAAGCGCGAGGCCTGGTCGCGGATCGCCAGGAGCTGGTCGGCCGGTGACATCCCGTCGTCGCTCAGAATCGTCGACCGCGTCTGGAGCATGTCGACCAGGCCGGCGACACGGACCATGTAGAATTCATCGAGATTGTCGGCCGAAATCGACAGGAACCTGACCCGCTCGAGCAACGGATGGCGCGTGTTGCTGGCCTCCTCGAGCACCCGCATGTTGAAGGCGAGCCACGACAGCTCCCGATTGATGAAGCGCCGCGGGCTCTCAGAGGTAATATCTGGCGCCGAGGCCGGGTCGAGTGTCGTGTCGAGAGCGTCCATCATTGCCCCCGACGGGGCGCCTCCCGGAAATTGTTCACAGAAACGGTAACGTCTCTACATGACGGTGTCATGGCATTTCCCTAAACACTTGTTTTAAAAGCATTTTCTGGACAGGGCGCCCTTTGAAGAAAATTCTCCTCCTGCGACATGCAAAATCAGCCTGGAGCACGACAGGGCTGAGCGACCATGAACGCCCCCTGAACCGCCGCGGCGAGCGGGCCGCCAAGGCTGTTGCCGACCGTTTGGCCCAGCATGGCCCTCGCCCCGATCTAATCCTGTGTTCCACGGCCATGCGTGCCCGCCAGACGCTTGCACCCCTGATCAAGCAGCTTGGCACGCCGGCCCCGCCGCTATCGCTGGAGGAAGACCTCTACTTGGCCTCCGAGGACAGCCTGCTGGCCCGCCTGCAGGCCCTGCCCAACGACGTCACCACCGTCCTGCTGGTAGGCCACAACGACGGCATCTGGCGGCTTGCCGAGGCGCTGGCCGGACGGGGGCCACCTGCCCTCCTCGCCGCGCTGCAGGAGAAATATCCGACCGGGACGCTTGCCGTGCTCGATGTCGCGAGCGGCACATGGCGCGACCTCGCAGCCGGCTCGGGCGAACTTCTGACCTTCGTCCGGCCACGCGATCTGACCAGACGCTGAATGTTCATGGGAGAGCGCCACTGGAGTGGCGCGCTCCCCCGATTCAACCCGACACGATCAGGCGTCAGTACGTGCCCGGGTACTGTCCGCCGTCCATCAGGATGTTCTGGCCGGTCATGTAGCCCGCGTGCACGCTGCACAGGAACGCGCACATCATGCCGAACTCCTCGGCCGTGCCGAAGCGGCCGGCCGGATGCGCCTTGGCGCCGGCTGCGTACTCTTCCTCGAAACTGCGACCGGCCTTCGCCGCACGCGCTTTTGTCGTGCCGCGCAGACGGTCGGTGTCGAACGGGCCCGGCAGCAGGCCGTTAATCGTCACACCGTGACGGATCGTCGTGCGCGCGACGCCGGCCACGAAGCCGGTCAGGCCCGAGCGCGCGCCGTTGCTGAGGCCCAGAATGTCGATCGGCGCCTTCACCGAGCTTGAGGTGATGTTCACGATGCGCCCGAAGCCACGCTTCATCATGCCATCGACGCTCGCCTTGATGAACTCGATGGGCGTCAGCATGTTGGCGTCGAGCGCCTTGATCCAGTCGTCGCGGTTCCATTCGCGGAAATTGCCCGGCGGCGGGCCACCCGCGTTGTTGACGATGATGTCGGGTTCGGGGCATGCCGCCAGCACCTGCTTGCGGCCGTCCTCGGTAGTGACGTCGACGGCGACCGCCGTGACCTTCACGCCGTACTTCTTTCTGATCTCCTCCGCCGTCGCGTCGAGTTCCGACTTGGTGCGCGCGTTGATCACCAGATCGACGCCCTCCCCCGCCAGCGCCATGGCGCAGCCCTTACCCAATCCCTTGCTCGCCGCGCAGACGATCGCCTTGCGGCCCTTGATGCCCATATCCATTTCCTGCTCCCTACTTCATGCGTGTCCAGATCTGGGTCTCGCCGAACATCGGCGAGCCGACATAGCCACGCAAACGAAGCGTGCCGTCCGGCTGCAGGCTGATGTTGGCCGAGTAGGTCTTGCCGTTCTCGCCGTTGTAGATTTGCCCGCCGTCATAGCCGTTGGGGTCCGACGTTTTCTTGAAGCCCCAGATCAGCGGCATGCCCAGCACCTTGCGGCTACGCATCGCCGGGTTCTCGTTGCGAAAGTCGTTGGCGACCTCAGGCGCGACCACGACGCCGTCCGGTCCCTTGGGATCGATCAACCCGACAATGAAACCGCAAATCGGACCGCTTGCCGGATCCGGACAAGGGTCGATCTTGACCTGCGCCTTGCCCGAAGCGGTGAGCCAGGTGCCCATGACCGATTGCGCGTGAGCGGAAACGGCCGGCGCAAACACTGCAAGCAAAGCAACCAGAACAAGCCTTCTCATCATTCCTCCCTATGTCGTCGGCGGCATGCCGGACAACTCTCCCAAGACATCGGCAGCCAATCGGCGATCAATCTCCCGCTGCTCGATCAATCCACGGCGATCGAGCGCCGCCACGACCCGCCGTGCGGCTTCCGCCGACCGTTCCATGTGCGACACCAGATACTGCACGACGCCAGCGCCGGC